>JBARPX010000243.1:0-2775 GCA_049643405.1 Candidatus Zixiibacteriota bacterium | reverse complement strand
TCCCTGCCATATGCTGAACCGAAAGCATGGTCGCCCGCACCTCAGACGGCGTGTGACGATTGACATAGGTTTTTAAGACCGGCTCGTGCAACGCGGTGGTCATCTGCTGAATCAGAATAAACAAGATGGCCCACAGAACTAAGAATCTGCTCAGCAGTACGAATGATACCACCACCAGGATGGGCATCAGAAGAAGCATCAGCTTCTCCCTTAACAATCTCTCCATCCGGTCTGCCTGCCTGCTCACCACCGCGGAAAAGAGATGAAAAGCTGCAAAGGCTATTCCAAACAGGGAGAGGGGCAAACCCACCAGCTTCATGTAGGGCTGATATGTCCAGAATCCCAAACGGGTGGCTAAGAATATCAATGAGAAGAAGAGAACGAACCACAGGATTCTCCTGTCTCGGAGCAGCAGATCAAAACTCTTCCGTATCTCGTAGTATGACTTCTTCCGCGTGTTGAGAATGGAGTCTTCCCCGCTTCCGCCCTCCCGCGGCGGCTCGACTAAGGTCAGAGCGATCAGCCCGGAGAAGAATATCCCGATGGAGCTGGCCAGATAGGGAAGGGAAAGATCGATGGTGGCAAGAAGTCCACCCAGCGGGGCGAATATGGCAAAGCCCAGGTGTCTCATGCTGTTGGCCTTCCCCTCTATCCTTTGATAATCCTCGCTCTTCCCCAGACGCTTAAGAGTGTCGTAAGCCAAGGCAGAATCAGCGCCGTAGGCAAAGGACATGGCGATGCCGGCTAAGATCTCACCCAGCATGAACAGTATCAAGGAGTGCGAGAAGAAGATCATAAGGTAGGCAAAGGAATGGCAAAAGGAACCGAGAACGAGTGCCTTCTTCCTCCCCCACCGGTCCGCCAATGCGCCGGTTGGTACTTCAGAGAGAACCTTGGCGAAGTAGTAGACACTCTGGAGTATCATTATCTGCGAGAAGGAGAGTCCCCTCTCCTGATAAAACAGAACTAATATTGCTATGTGGAAAAGGCTGAACTTGGTGAGGCGGTACCAGTAGAATTTCCGGATGTTCTTCTCCATTTAGAAGACCTTCACCGGAATCCCGCAGACTCTCTGGGCGTCTCTTGCGATCTGACTCAAACTGTCTTTCGAGACTAAAGTCAAGCCCTGGTCCGCCGAAGGCCGGTCGATGGAGTAGATCTGCACCTCCCTGGGTTTGATGAAATTGATCCTCTCGATCCACCTCTCCACCTCCCCCTCTTCGGTATTGTCCACCCGTCCCTGCACAAAAACGCTCTGGGTGATTATGTCACTCAGTCCCTTTAGATTCTCCACCACGTCTTGAAACCGGATACCTTTGGAAGGCCGGTTCAGCTTGCGGAACGTCTCCTCGCTTCCGGCATCCAGCTTCATGATCCTGACGTCGAGTTTCCTCAGACCAGACATCACCCTTTCGTCATCCAGACAGGTGGAGTTGGACAGGATGGTAACCTTTGCCCTTGGGGCGTATTTGTCTCTTGCCTTCAGCGCAACTTCCACTATCTTATCGAACTCAGGATGCAGGCAGGGTTCGCCATTGCCGGAAAAGGTGACGTAATCCACGCTGTTCGGATTCCGATCCAGCCACCCTTCAAGCGCCTCTTTCACCTGTTCAACTGAGGGGAGATCATCCAGGCAGGACGTGACGTCACGGGAGTGTATCTTGGTCCAGCCGTAGTGACAATAAAGACAGTTGAAGCTGCACGGCTTGTAGGTTGAAGGCAGCAGGTTGATCCCCAGCGATGATCCCAGTCTTCTGGAGCTAACCGGACCGTAGATTATCCCCTCTTTTAGTTTCAAAGTTCGCATGTTCTCTCTCCATCGAAAAGATTACGCTTGCTCTCACTAATTTACGTATGCCGGAGATTTTGTCAATGGTTTCCAATGAACTCGGCAGGACAGTCTCGATGTCTTTACCCCTCCGTCTGGCAACAACAGACTATGGGACAGCTCCCACACATTTGCTCAGAAACTCCGCCCTGAAGCGTTCTCCCAAGATATGAGACTCAATGAGTGAGTCTCTAACTGAGGCTGGCGCAGTCGATTGTCCAGCCGTAAGGTGGGGCCGGTTTTCGCCCCGTCACAGGCATTCTTTTTGCTTTGTTAAGAACTGGGGACAAGGCGGATTTTCGCGCAGAGGTAATGCAGTCTGGATAAGGACCGGCAGAAGGATCCAGAGAATGGTCAACGGATAAAGAGATTTCCCTTTTGACCTGCCCGCCTTAGGCGGGCCTGCCTGCCCCAAATGCAACAGGGGAGATTCCAATCTCCCCTGTTTGCCTTATCTGTTCAGTGCTGAATGAGTTTCGATTATTCCGATTCGATCCATCCGCTGACGACTATAGCTGTCAACTGCAAACTGCCACCCAGCTATCCGCCTCGGACCTTCCCCACGATCCTGAAGAACCTTCTCTTTCCCAGCCGCACCAGTTTCTCCCCGGCTAACGAGATTTTGAGGTCCTCGTCGGCGACTCTTTCATTATCTATATACAGCCCCCCCTGCTTTATCAATCTCTTCACCTCGCTGGTGGATTTTGCGCAGCCGGCTTGAACCAGATAGTGCCCTACCCACATCTCTGCCTGATCGTGCTCCAGGTGCTTTACCGGTATCTCCTCCGGTAGCTCCTTCTTCGAGAAGACCCGCTCAAACTCCTGGCAGACTTTTTCCGCCTCTGCTTCGCTTGAGTACATCCGCACAATCTCTTTTCCCAGTCTCTTTTTCAGAACCATGGGATTAATCTTTTTCTCCTCCAGCTCCTTTTTGATCCGGATCAGTT
>JBARPX010000242.1:0-2150 GCA_049643405.1 Candidatus Zixiibacteriota bacterium | reverse complement strand
TTGTTCACCCGTTCCAAAAGCCCCCTATCCGTGGTGAAAACCCGGAACCAGAAGTATTCCAGTTGAATGAGGAAGTCTATTCACAGGATCAGGCATTCCCTGGGGATTTGGTCGAAGCAGGAGAAATCTCCATACTGCGCGATCTGCGATTGGCGCCCGTCAAATTCTTCCCGGTTCAATACAATCCCCAAAGCGGTGAAGTCACCGTCTGTAAGCGGCTGGTGGTGGACATTCATTTCGAGGGAACGGGCGAGAATCCACAACTCAGTCCGAGGAACGTGCTGACCAGATCCTTCGTCAATACCTACGAACGATTCGTACTGAATTTCGATGAAGTCCAGGGAGGAAAGGATCTGGTGGATGGGTCGGTCCTGATCATAACCTATGATAGCTTCAATGCTCAGGTTCAGCCTTTAGCCGAGTCGAAACGCAGGAGGGGACTTTCTACACATCTGGTGAATTTGTCCACCGTAGGGTCCACAAACACGCAAATATATAATTATATCTACGATGCTTATCACACCTGGGCCGATCCGCCGGAGTATGTGATCCTGGTGGGAGATATCGGTCAGATTCCGACCAATAATGGTCTGACTTGCATTACCGATCACAAATACGTCACAGTGGACGGTTCGGATTACTTCGCGGACATTCACATAGGGAGAATTTCGGTTCAGACGCAGAGCGAGGCAGCGCATGTGGTGGCCAAGACCTTAAACTACAGGAACAGCCCCTATATGGGCGAGACCGAATGGTTCATGCGAGCGATGACCATATCGGGGAGCGATTATGTGGACGATTATAACGCACTGATATGTGGCCGTTATACGGTAGACTATGCCGGATTCACCTATTTCGACTCCCTCTGGGCCTCGTTGGGCAATGACACTCCCAGCCAGATAAGCAACCGCCTAAACCAGGGGCGGAGCTGGATAGCCTATTTCGGTCATGGTTATGCCACCGGCTGGAGCCCTTCTGGCTACGACAACGGCGATATCAACGCGCTCAACAACGGAGAGAAGCTGCCGGCCATCTTCAGCGTAGCGTGCAACAACGCCGAGTTCGACTATTACAGTGATTGTTTCGCCGAGCGATGGATCAAGGTGGGTGAAGTGGGGAACGAGAAGGGAGCGGTAATCATCTGCGCCGCCACCCGGGGCTCTTCCTTCTTCTACTCAGACACCTTGGGCAGGGGTACCTACGAGGCCTATTTCAAGGACAGCTTGTTTCATTTCACTCCCGCAGTGAATCAGGGTAAAATGAAGATGTACACCTACTTCCCCGAGGGATCCGGAGGAACCACAGAGAGAGAGATGCAGATGTACACCACCATCGGCGATCCGGAGCTGGATCCCTGGAGTGCGATTCCCGCGAGCCTGGAGGTGACCCATCCTGAGGTCGTGTTCATGATGGAAGGAAGCGAATTCACGGTGACGGTCCAGCTTAATGGTCAGCCCATGAAGGATGCCTTGGTCTGTCTGATCAAGGGAACGGAGGTATACGAGAGTGCGCGGACCGGACCTGATGGACAGGTCACGATGTATCCCGTGCCTGAGACTCCGGGTATGATGGACGTGATCGTGAGCGGACATAATGCTTACAATTACGAGACCACGGTTGAGGTGATTCCGCTCTCCGGTCCGTACATGGTCTACGTCGGCTGCCAGATCGACGATGACAACATGGGCGAAAGCCAGGGTGACGGCGACGGAGACGTGGACATTGGAGAGACCATAGAACTTCCGGTGATGCTCAAGAACCTCGGAGATTCCACCGGGATTCAGGTGACCGCTACCCTGAGCACGACCAGGCCTTTGGTCACCATCTACGACGATTACGAGGAGTTTGGCGACATACCGTCCGGCGACAGCGCATATTGCTTAGACGATTTCGATTTCTGGATCTCCCCGGAGACGCCCGATGGAGAGATCATCACCTTCAACTTGGACATTGCCGCGGAAAATGGTGAGGACCCATGGAATTATCCCTCGCTTCAGATCGAGGTCCACGCGCCGGTTTTAGCCTACAAATCGTGTATGACCGATGATATCGGCGGAGACGACGACGGAAAGCCGGATCCGGGTGAGACCTGCATCATGGACGTTGTTCTGGAGAATAACGGGAGCGGAGGAGCGGCCGGCGTACAGGCA
>JBARPX010000241.1:0-4707 GCA_049643405.1 Candidatus Zixiibacteriota bacterium | reverse complement strand
GTATACATCGGCCGGGCGGAAATCACGCCGGAAAACTACCCCGCCTTCCTGCGAAGCGCGAAGACAGCCTTCACCATCTTCACTGTTGTTTGCTTCGGTGGCATATTCGCCTCGCTTGCCAGAGGGAAGATGAGATGAAAGGTGAAAACTCCAGACGCAAGGCTACATGCTTCTTCTGCGGTGGCCGTCCTACCCGTTCTTAGAAACGTCACACATGAAGGGGTCCGCAGCGGACCAAGGGAGGTCGTATGATCAGAGAATGTCCGGTTGTTTTTATCCTGGTCTGCCTGCTTGGCTGTGCTTGCGCAGGCACTGGGTACCAAACAAGCCGCCCCGATGAGGAAATGAACAGCGGCGTTATCTACCCGGATGAGGAAATAAACAGCGCCCTTATCTACGGCGAAAACTTTACGTTCGGCGTGACGGCACCGGAAGGTTGGGTGCTGGACTATTCCAGCGGTGTGCCGCTTGGCCTTGACGGTCTATTTTATCCCGAGGAATCCTCCTGGCAAGAGAGCACCGTGGACATGTATGCGAAGGTTGCGACCAAAAGGAGGGAGGGGCAGGAAACGATCGAGGAAATTATACTCAGAGACATCTCCCGTTTCGAGCGAGAATCTCCAGACGTTGTTATTGAGGATGCCCCGGAACCATTATTCACAAGGGACGGGAGGAGGGCAACTGTGAAGTACTTTAAGAACTCGGCCCGCAGAAACTACGAGGCAGTCGCATATATCAATGAAAGCAAGGTAGTGGTTTTATTCGTCCTGGGCTCAGATACTGCGAAGGAATTTGAGGCCTCATTGAGCTCGTTCAGAAAGTTGGTGGCTTCTTATTTTTTCATGGACGTGAAGGTGAAGGTCGTAGAATAGAAAAACATCGAACCTGCTGTCTACGTTTGGCCAGGCCGCGGGGTCGGTGATTGTTGAGCTTGCGAAACCCCGCCACGGCGGACTCCGCGTGCGAACAGGCGGGAACCGGACAGCCACGCGGTTCGACAAGCTCACCGTCCTGAGCAAAGTCGAAGGAAGGGCTGTCCCTACGACTGTAGGCTGTGAGCTGTTAACTATGGACAATGAACCATAAACTCTTTAACGAGGAGGGAGCCGTATGCTCAAGGAGTTTAAAGAATTTGCCATGCGCGGCAATGTGGTCGACATGGCGGTGGGCATCATAATTGGCGCCGCGTTCGGGACCATCGTGAAGTCGCTGGTCTCCGACGTGATCATGCCGCCGATTGGACTGCTTTTGGGCAACGTCGATTTCGCCAACCTGTTTATCGTCTTGAAACACGCTGTGGAGATGGCTGGTCCGTATGCCTCTCTCGCCGACGCCCAGGCGGCCGGCGCAGTCTCGCTGAACTACGGCGCTTTCATAAACACCATCATCAGCTTTGTCATAGTGGCCTTTGCGGTGTTTATGCTGATTCGCTCCATAAACAAGCTCAAGCGCAAAGAGGAAGCGCCGCCAGCCGAGCCGACCACCAAAGAGTGCCCGCACTGCTTTTCCACCATTCCGATTAAAGCCATGCGCTGCCCGATGTGCACGTCTGAGTTGAAGACGGCGTAGGACAGAACGAGGCCAAAAGCACAGAAGTACTTCTCAAGCCGCCAGACTGAGGTTTGGCGGCTTGTTTTGTTTAGGAAGGGACAGGGTCGAAGTTCGCCTGAAAGAGCTTGACTTCTTGCGGGAAGGCCCCTAATATAAGTTAGGAAAGAGAAAAGCAGTCAGGAGGGGCGGCGAAGACAGCCGCCAGGGCCATAGAGAGGTCGTCAATGCCCAAAGAGTCTGGGATCAGTTGGAATTACGAAACCTGTAGAGCCTCCTTGGAAAACCTCTCGGCTTGGTATAAATCGCAGGTAAACCAAGACAATCGCAACGAGGCAAGCACCCGGCTACACCTGATTGACATTCTGTTGTTTGATTGCCTGGGGTGGGATCGACAAGAGGATTGCCAGGTGGAAGAACCGCACGGAAACGAGTACGCTGATTACTCATTGTTCTGCCCTCGCCGAGCTTTAATTCTAGAGGCTAAGAGAGAAGGCGTCTACTTTGAGCTACCAGCAGGACATAAGAGGCTGGATTACTCGCTAAAGGCCCTTTGCAGGGATGAGCCACAAATAAAGAAGGCCATCGAGCAAGCGATGGGGTACTGTCAGGGCAGAGGCACGGCTTTGGGGGCAGTATGCAACGGTCATCAGCTGATCTGTTTTGTGGCCTGTCGGGATGATGGGAACCCACCATTGGAGGGCAATGCCGTCATATTTGACTCCCTGGAGCGCATGGTTGAGGATTTCTTGATCCTGTGGAAATATCTCTCAAAACCGGGTGTCCAAGAAAAGAATCTGCAGAAGCACCTCCTGGGTACAATGAGACCGGTGCTTCCTGCAAAGCTGTCGGCACAGATTCCGTCTTACCCGGGCATCAAGGGCAGAAACCTGATGCAGACGGACTTGCAGATCGTGGGAGAGGTGGTTATTGGGGACATCGGTAGAATCAGAGAGATCGAGACTGATTTCATGAAGCAATGCTTCTGTTCAAGCGGGGCGCTTTCTGACTACGCGCTGGTAAGCAAGAGAATCCTCCAAAGCAGATACGCCGCGCTTTTTGACGCGGAATCACCTGGCCCCACCCTCGTTCCAGCCACAACCAAGAGAGGGATAAAGAAAGAGATGTTTGCAGAAACCCTGAGCGGGAGGCCTATCATACTGCTCGGGGACGTTGGGGTAGGTAAGAGCATGTTCATTCGAAACTTGATCAAAGTTGCTGGCGTTGAGGTGATGGAGGACGCCATTGTACTTTATGTCGACCTGGGGACCCAAGCGACGCTCACACCAGATCTGCGGGCCTTTCTGCTGGGCGACATGGGTCGGCAACTCATAAGCGAGTACCAGGTGGACATTGAGGAGCGAAACTTTGTACGGGGGGTCTACCATTTGGAGCTGATTCGATTCTCAGGAGGGATTCACGGCGATTTGAAGGACAGCGACCCCGCGGCCTATCGACGAAAGGAAATTGAGTTCTTGGAGACACGGGTTCATGATCGGGAGAGTCACCTTAAAGCTTCCCTTAATCACCTGTCCAAAGGACGCAGAAAGCAGATAGTTCTGTTTCTCGATAACGCGGACCAGCGAGAAGAGAGTACTCAAGAGCAGGTTTTCATTATTGCTCAAGAGCTTGCAGCCCATTGGCCGTTGACGGTTTTTTTTCCAATCCGGCCGCAGACTTTTCACCGATCAAAGAAGCTTGGGCCGCTGAGTGCCTACCATCCAAAGGCCTTCACTATCGCGCCGCCTCGTGTCGACGAGGTGATTAAGAAAAGGCTCCTTTTCGCGCTCAAGATAGCTAAAGGGGAGTTGCAGGTTCGCTCCATTTCGTCAGTAACCCTCAAGCTACACCAACTGGAGAAGTATTTGAATGTCTTGCTGTACTCGTTTAAGGAGAACAAGAAGCTTGTTGAATTCATAGACAACGTCTGCCGAGGGAATGTCCGGCTTGTTCTGGAGTTCGTGACCACTTTTATCGGAAGCGGTCACGTGGACACAAAGAAGATACTGGAGATTGACGCGAGGGAGGAACAGGTGGGCGGGCACTACCTGATTCCCCTGCACGAATTCCTCAGAGCGGTCATATACGGAGACAACGAACACTATGATCCCCAAAGATCCCCGATTTCAAATGTGCTGGACGTAACAACGCCGGACGGCAAAGAGCACTTCTTGGTACCAATTCTGATCGACTACATTAGTCGCGCGACATCTTTTGCAGGTGTTGAGGGTTTTGTTGAGAGTTCCGACATCTTCGACTATACGCAAGGGGCTGGATTCACGGAATCCCAGATTACTTCGGCCTTGGGCAGAGCACTGCAGGACAACCTGGTGGAGGCCGAAGCCCGTCGAACGTCAGAGGGTGACGGCCCAGAGGCTTTACCCCGGCTCTTTCGGGCTACAACAGCGGGTGTCTATCATATAGCGAGGCTCATCCGGGCTTTCACGTACGTGGACGCAGTGGTGGTTGACACACCCATACTTGACGCTGATGTCCGGGGCAAAATCACGGATGTGAGCAGCATAGACAATAGGTTGTCGCGTGCGACCACTTTCTGCGAGTACCTCGCCAAGCAATGGACGTTGGTCGACGAAAAGGCAGTAAGTTTCAGCTGGGCTAATTCCGCAGAGGATCTGAGCCGCGATATTGAGAATATTCGCCGACGCGTGGATTCGCGCCAAGCCGAGCGCAATAATTATGACTAGTGTTCTTTCCTTTTCGTGATATTTAGAAATTGCGCTCTTTGAGAGGTGCCGCCTTGGCCATGAGTAACAGCAAAGCAGCCCATCTTTACGACCTGTTTGACACCAAGGAGAACATAGAGTTCTTTTTGCGCTGTGCCTCTGAGGCGGGCGCGTGCCCCCTCTCCTCGGTCCTCTCCCACAAGGGGAGAGGAAAACGCACCCCCGCCGCTGGAGGGGTTTCGAGACTGATGTCGATGCACAAGGGAAAACGAGATGGCTAACTCAGGGTACGAAAAATGCGCTCATCTCTACGACCTGTTTGACACCAAGAAGAACATAGAGTTCTTTTTGCGTTATGCCTCTGAGGCGGGCGAGGTGCTGGATATCGGTGCGGGCACCGGACGAATGGCCATTCCGCTGGCAGAGAAAGGGATAAAAGTTTTCTGCGTTGAGCCGTCGCCTGCCATGAGAAGGG
>JBARPX010000240.1:0-16975 GCA_049643405.1 Candidatus Zixiibacteriota bacterium | reverse complement strand
GCCACACGCAGTTGGTGTCGGGATACCAGACAGCCGTTATTACCGGAGGCTCATTAGGGCAGATCGGTACAACGTACGGAGTAACCGAATCTGCATGGAAACTCTCCAGACCCCGATTGTCAACCGCGCGGATGTAGTACTCAAATCCGTCGGTCCCGACAACCGATCCGGGCACGGTGCCTTGATATTCTCCTCCCCCCTGATCACTCATGGTCAACATGTCATACCCGGTCTCTCCCAGATCGCGATAGAAAAGCTGGACCGAATCAACGTAGTCGGTGGTATCGAAGACCTCGCATTTTATGGGGAAGGGCTCCTCCTCGACAGCACAGGTGTCTTCGAGATACCAGACATTGACTATCACCGGCGGCTCGTTGGGACAAATAGGCACGTGGTGTGGAGCAACGCTGCTGCCGTAGAAAGCTTCCAGCCCGTAGTTGTCAACCGCTCGAATATAGTAATCGATGCCGCTGGACCCCACAGCCGAACCGGGCACGGTGCCCAGGTATTCATCTCCTCCCTGATCACTCATAAGAACCATGTCAAACGCGCCTCCACCGGTGGGACGATAAAACAACTGAACTGAGTCCACCCAGTCGGTGGTGTCCAGGACCTCGCACATTATGGGGAAAGGCTCATCCTCGAGAACACAGGTATCAGCAACAAACCAAACGTCGGTTATGATTGGAGGTTCATTGGGACAGATATCTATCTGATGAGGGGAAGTCTGGGGATTCTCGGGCGGATCCGAGACGCTCAGCTCCCCATCGGTGGCAGTCAGGTAATAATCCGCACCCGGAGTGCCCATAGGCAGCGCCGCGCCGGGGATTATTCCCCGATACAGGTCGCCACCCTGGTGAGTCATGGTTACCTGCATGTAGGGATCACCACTTCCGGTCTCCCTCCAGAACAAGAGTACCTGCTGCACAAAGGGCGCACCGCCGTCAACCACCCAAGCCTCGATAACCAGATCCTGGCTGTGGAACTGGCAGGTATCGCTCAACTCGATGGTTGGAGGTGTACGGGTGATGACCGGTGGACAGAGTTCCTGATAGTACCCTGTATCGCACGGCGTGCAGTCCACTCCACCCTCGCATACCACCACCTGGTGGTTGGTGCAGTCCACGATGGTGTCGGGACTGGTATAGGTGAAGACATATCGGCAGCAGAGCTCGCTTTGAATCTGCGCGTAGATGCTGTCCAGCTCCTCTGCGGAAGGGGCATAGTAGTATCGGCCTCCGGTATTCTCGGCCAGGCATATGAGCGGCTCGGGCCAGACGTCACGACCGAGCCCTATGGTGTGGATGGGGAAGCCGCAGGATACGGCATAGGAACTGACCAGGTTGCAGTCATCAAAATATCCCTCGGGGTCATACCTGCCATCCGGAGGCGGCCAGCAGCTCTGACTTTCATTCTCCCCGCCGTCGCTGAACCCTATCACAGCCGCAACATTGGATTCCGCGCAGGTCAGATCCGTGCCCAGCCAGAAACCATCAAACAGCGCCGTCCTGCCGCTGGGAGTCATTGAATTGATGCGGGTAATCAGCATCAGGGTGTCGCTGGTGAAACCGCTCACCGTGTCGACGCAGGTCGAGTATGCGACTACCGCTATTCTGTCGTCAGGACCTTTTCTGCGCACGAAGGCCTTGGCTGCCTCTTTTGCATCGTCCATAGGGTATCCGCCCTGCGCCATGCTCCCGCTCTTGTCTATCACCAGGCATATTGAGGTGGGGCAATCAAACGTGTCCACCGACGCAACCTCGAACTCCACCGGCACCCCATCCTGGTACAGACAGAAATCTTCTTCCTCAAGGCCGCACCGGAGAATGCCGAACGAGTCCAGGACGTCCGCGTATACCTCGATGACCGGAAACCCTGAGGCGTCGATTCCGGTTATGTTGACTTCCGCAGTGCCGGCTGAGGGATTCGTATAGACAAGCTCCGGGTTAGAGTTGCTCAAATCAAAGGAATCCCCGTTTATCTCAACAATGCGGTTGTCTTTCGCCACCACGGTTATCAGTGCAACCAGACACGAAACCACCACAACGCCCAGTATGATCCAAACCTTGCTCTTCATCTGAACAACCTCCTTTGGTGTCTCAGGTTTTATGTATGAGAACTGCTCCGCTTTTTGTCAGATTCGCCTGGCAATCAGATTTCCCCTACCCCTCATACACAGAGTCCGCAAACCATAAACAGATCCGTTCTGTCAACTTTCTCGAGAGGTTCCTCTCCCCTACGCCCCTCTGCTCTCAAAGGCTGCCTGAACGGGGCCTCGTCGAAAGCGAAATAGCAATGAGAGCACCCCCGCCGACGATACGGCCCTGCCGGTCGAATCACTCCACTTCCTTGTGGAACTTCTCTTTAACAAATTTAACATCAACAGAGGATTTGTCAAGGAGAAAAAAGTGTGTGACGAGCAGTAATATTTCCGTTCTCACCGACGTAATCGCTTACGTCCCAAACGACAACGCTGCGAGACAAGACCCCCCCGGTCTGAAAAATATCATAATTCCAAACACCGGTGACTGCTCCCCGACGATAGGACAAGGACATCGTATCTATTTCTACCGATCCCTCAGGAAACGTGGGCCTCCGTGAAAACAGGGCGCCCATCCACAAGGAGAAAGTCTCCTTTGAGATGAACAAACCCATATAAAACGAAATCCCCCCGCAGAATCCGGAGGGACTTCGTTTAAGTCAAACTTCGCAGAAAGCTTCTACTTCATCAGAACCATCTTCTGGGTCTGGTCGAAATGCCGGGTCTTCAGACGATAGAAATAAATGCCGCTGGCTACCGGATTACCGGCCTCGTCCCTGCCGTTCCAGTGAACGGCATGGGTTCCCACATCCATCTCCCTGCTCGCCAAGGTCCTGACCTTCTTTCCCTCGATGTTGTAAATAGTCAGGGAAGCGTGGGTTCTTACCGGCAGGGCGAAGGAAATGTTGGTCTCCGGATTGAACGGGTTGGGCTGGTTCTGGAACAGGGCGAAGCTCTTCGGAGCATTGGGATTGTCGGTCGGATCCTCCACGTCGGTGGGCTCCTGAACCTCCAGGAAGATTACCACGTCATGCTCGACTGAACCACCTATCTCCTTCCCGGTTATAGTCAGGGTGTACATGCCCAGGTTAGTTGCAACGGTCGTATGCACGTTCAGCATGGTCCAATCAGTCGGAGTCAATACTGGTTGATCGAAGTCTCCACTGTTTGGCGGATTCGGAAGTCCGGAGACAAAAAGCGAGCAAGGGCTGGCAAATCCAAACAGGGAGTGAAGCTCCACTATGTACTCGGCAGTTTTTCCCGCAGACACATATTGAGTAACCGGAATAACCCAGAAGTAGAAATCAGGGGGAGGATCATCAGAAATGGTTATCCAGAACCCGCAGGTATCCTTAAGCCCGCACGGGTCGACTCCCACCAGGCGGATGTAGAAAGTGCCGCTGTCACAACAGGTGGTCTGCCATTCCAAGTGATTGCGCACCAGGTAGGGATCGGTACAGGGACACGGATCGATATCCAGGATGGAAACCAGAACCTGATCCCAGTCCGGATCGAACGTCCTGAAGTCCGTGCTGACAAAAAGATCGCCAACGAAAACCCCACCGTCCTCCGGACAAAACAGCTCAGGAGGCCGGTTGTAAACGGTCACCTCGAAGCAGCAGGTGTCCAGATCCTGCTCGCTGCCGGGAACCGGAGCCTGCAGGCAGATGCTGAACACCTTGCCGGTATCAAGACAATCGGTCTGCCATTCCACGTAATACCCCACCACAACCGGCATATTGGTGGGTGGTGGGTCCACGCTGGCTACGCTCACCAACGAGGGATCAGCTCCCGGCCCGGTGAGGACAAAGCTTGTGCTGATGAAAAGCACACCCGCGTGGGCGCTGTCATCCTCCGGACACTCGAACACTCCGGTAGGCTTATCCACAGTCACCAGGAACTGGCAGGTATCCGCAAGTCCACAGGGGTCGGTCGCCACCAGGCGAATGGTGAAATCCTGCAGTTGCTCGGCCAGAGTGGTCACCCATTCCACGTGACTGCCCACTATCTCCGGATCATTGGTGGCGGAAGGGTTGATGTCCAGAAACACAACCGGAGCAGGGTCCTCGTCCGGATCAGCGACTGAGAAGTCGGTGCTGACCAGGGTGTCTTTCGCCGGGACGACGGCATCGTACGGGCAGGTGAGTTCAGGCGGCCGGTTGTAGACCGTCACCGTGAACTGAGCCGTATCCTTGGCGCCACAGTCATCGCCCGCTTCCAGGCGAATGACGTATTCGCCATCTTCATCGCAGGTGGTTATCCACTCCACGTGACTGCCTACGATTGTCGGCATATGGGTGGCTGCCGGATTGATATCTAAGAGCACTACCGACGTGGGATCTCCTTCCGGATCGGAGACGGAGAAATCGGTGCTGATGAGCGTGTTACCCGCGTGAACACTGTCATCCTCCGGGGGGGTAAGCTGGGGGGGATCATTGTAAACGTTCACCGTAAACTCGCAGGTATCCTTAAACCCGCACGGACCGGTGGCCACCAGGCGGATGGTGTAATCCCCGTCCTCCTGGCAGGTTGTAACCCACTCCACATGATCTCCCACTATGGTCGGAGCGTTGGTGGCAGAGGGGTCAATGTCCAAATAGGTGACCGGAGTATCCTCCGGATCAGTGGCAAAGTCGGTACTGACGAATTTATCTCCGGCGTGAACGCTTCCGTTCTCCGGACAGGTAAGCTCAAGGGCTTGATCATACACTCCGACATCGAAGTAACAGGTATCCTTGAATCCGCAACTATCTGTAGCCTCCAGGCAGATGGTGAAGAGTTTCCCTGCATCGTCACAATGAGTCTGCCACTCCACGTGAGTCGGCACCAAAACAGGCTGATTTACGGGGGTCGGATCTACTCCGCACAGGGCCACCTCCACCGGCACCGCCTTGGGATCGGAGACGGAGTAGTCGCCGCTGACAAAAAGCCCTCCGGCATGAATCGAATCGTCCTCGGGACAGCCGATCTCCGGAGGAAGATTGTAGACCGTCACCACAAAGTCGCAGGTATCGGCCGCGCCGTATGGATCGGTGGCTATCAGGGTAATGGTGAAATCCGGTCCGGTGGTCAGATCACCATAAGTGGTCTGCCACTCCACATGGCTATTGACCAAAGTGGGAGAGTTGGCCGGACTTGGAGAGACCGAATGCAGCACCACCACTACTGTGGCGGGGTCGTCATCCGGATCAGTGACTGAGTAGTTCGTGCTGGTGAAGGGGTTACCCGCATTGACGCTGTCGTCCTCCGGACAGGTTATGACGGGCGGCTGGTTGGGACAGATCTCTATCTGGTAAGGCGAAATCGGCGCGTTTGAGGCGGGTGACGTGGTGGTCAGCTCCCCATCTGAGGCGGCCAGATAGTAGTCCACCCCCAAAGTGCCCAGTGGCAGTGCCGCTCCGGGGATTACCGCCCTATACAGGTTGCCGCCCAGATGGGTCATGCCCACCTGCGTATAAGGACTTCCACTTCCGGTTATCCTCCAGAACAAAAACACCTCCTGCACCGGAGGTGGGCAGGTGTCAACCACCGTGGCCTCGATAACCAGATCCTGATCGGGAGGCTGGCAGGTTTCACTCAGCCGTATGGTTTCGAGTGTTCGTGCTATTATAGGGGGACCGTTCTCCTTGTAGTATCCGGTGTCGCAGGGCTCGCACGCCTCTCCACCCTCGCATACTACCACCTGGTGAGTGGTGCAATCTTTTGTGGTGTCGGGACTGGTGTAGGTAAACAGGTAGCGACAGCATAGCCGGCCCTGTATCTCGGCGTAGATGCTGTCCAATTCCTCTGCAGTGGGAATGTAGAAATAGCTCCCGCCGGTGTTTTCGGCCAGGCACATGAGGGGATAGGACCAAGCGTCCCTGCTGACTCCTATAGTGTAGATGGGAAACCCACAATCGTCAGCCATAGAGCTTACCAGAGCACAGTCGTTATCGACGCTGTCGGGGTCGTACGGTCCATCCGGGGGCGGCCAGCAGGCCTGACTGTTGTTCTCCTGACCGTCGGTGTAGCCGATCACGGCCCTGACGTTTTCCTCCGGGCAGGTCAGATCGACTCCCAGCCAGAAACCGTCAAACATGGCCGTCCTGCCGCTCGAGCTCAACGAATTGATCGCGGCAATCAGGATGGTGGTGTCACTGGTAAAGGTCTGCACTGTATCCACACAACTCGCGTAAGCTACTATGGCCACCCTATCCTCAGGCCCCATTCTACGGACAAAGGAACGGGCTGCTTCTTTCGCCGCCTCAAGGGGTTTTCCCAACATGCTTCCGCTTACGTCCATCACCAGACAAACCGAGGTGGGACAGGGCGCTGTGTCCAGAGAGGCTAGCTCGAAGCCGACTCTCTGTCCATCCTGGTACACGCAGAAGTCTTCCTGCTCCAGCCCGCAGAGATGTACCCCGAAGGAATCCGCCACGTCCACGTACACATTGATAACCGGAAATGCCGAGGCGTCGATCTCCCTTATGGTCACCTCTGCAGTCCCGGTGGAGAAGTTGCGAGACGCGACCTCCTGGTGAACTTTGGACAGGTCTATAACATCCCCATTTATCTCCACGATCTGGCTATCTTCCGCCCCGGCCGTGATCAGGGCCACCAGGCAGCAGAGCACCAAAACACCTGAAATGATAAGAACTCTGGTTTTCACTTAGACGACCTCCTCTTACTTTTCAGCTTCTATAGATTGAACTGACCGAGTTATCTTCACATTCTTCTCACATCCGGGTCCTCCTGCGCGAGGCCGGCAGACTCCCCGACGCCCGCCACCCGGTTTCCCGTAGCCTGATTCAGAGCAAAACACAGACCCGTGTATCCAGCCCCTCGAAATTCGAATCAAGAGGTCAGAGAACCGCGTGCTGCAATGTCGCATCCCTTTCGCGTAATTTAAGTTATTTTAGCGAATTGTCAAGGAGAAACGGAGTGTCGCGGCTCGGCTGCCCTTACCTCCTTCCGGGATTCTGTTCAATAAGTTTACATTTGGCGGCTTTTTGCAGACATTCCCTCGCAATTCGTTGCTCAAATCCTGCAAACCTCTCCGTTCATGTAACTTACTCCGGTTAAGCGAATTGCCAAAAGGAAACAGAATGCTTTGGACCGGGACGCTCCCCCGCGACCAACACAACTGGTGACGCCTCGAAGATTAACGTAATCATAAGAGGCTGCATAAGTTCGAAAGATGTGCTCATTCTAAACGCCTCCGACTGCTCCCCGACTGTACGAGACGGGCTTTGCGTCTATTGTGGCCGATTCCCCGGGAATCGTGGCACCAACTGACCATGGACCTTGCCTGAGGCTACGTTGCCGTGCCTGGAGTTGAAAAATTGAAATAAAAAGGCAAAGCCCCCCGCAATGTGCGGAGGGCTTCTCACTTCAATTCTCTTGATTGGTTTGTGATTTACGGGTCACAACAGCGCGGGACCGGACCACCTCTGTACAAGTAGCCGATCAGGAAGACAACGTCTCCCAGGTTGACGATCCCGTCGCAGTTGACGTCTCCCATGGACATTGGAACCGGCGGCGGCCCACCCTTGTAAAGATAACTTATCAGGTAGACCACGTCGCCTACGTTGACTATCCCGTCGTTATTGACGTCCCCCCGATAATGCCACGGGCTGATGTGCACGCAGTACTCCACCTCAGTGTAAACGGGAGAGACTTGGTTCCAGGAAGCTGTCAGATCCTGGAACTCGTCAGGAACGCTCTGCTGGTAGAAGGGCTCCATCCACATGTACGGGTCTATGCTGGCAGAATAATCTTCCAACGACCAGAGGCCGCCCGGACTGGGTGAGGGGTCCATGACATTGTAGATATCGTGCGAAACGTTTCCGGCATCATTGTGGACGGTGGTGGCCGAATGAGGATAGCCATGCTCAATGTAGTGACCACTACCTACCCTGCCTGGATATCCAAATTCCGCCCAGTCGACGAATGGGTCGGAGAAGGCTATCTGGAACCCGTCTGAGTTCACACCTGCCACGGTGACATAGTGTCCACCAACTCTAACCCACGCTCCTGGACCACCACCCGGGCACGGTGGAAAATGCGCACAGCCGAACTCGTCCAGAGTCGGATCCACGCCGCAATCCGGGAATGGATCAGGTGGCTCCGGACCTGATCCCATGATGTAATCGTTGAGATATATACAGTCAACCAGGCTGACGATTCCATCATCATTTACATCAGCGGCATCGTTACAGGAAAAAGGCCCTCCAGTTGCGCATGCGCTCACGTCAGCTATCTCAACCATCCCGTTCTCGTCAACGTCTCCCCGGATGAACTCCTGTTCTCCCGCGCCCTGATCGTACCAGAAGCCCAGAAGCAGAATCACGTCCTCGCACTTCTCCACCAGCGACTCCACGTAGGCAAAAGTGGGCATCTTGGTGGTCACGACGCATAGACTATCCGTCAGGTCGGTGCCATCCTCGAAGGTCTCGCTGGAAAGCCACATTTCGATCCCCTCTTGCATGGTCATCACGTTGGTGCCCACAATCGGGTCGCCGGTGCGTATACCATCGGTATCCAGATACCAGGCTAATCTCTCCATCAACTCACCCCACGGCGGTAAACCCCCGCCCGCCACCTGCGGACCGGGAACGAAAGGCTGAGATGTCGGCGGCGGCGGTCCTTGAGGGGGCCAGGGAGTCATGTAGTGATCAACGTTCCACATGTCATGATCATCCTGAATGTCCGTATACGGTGACAAATCATCCAGATAGTCCCGAACCAGCGGGAACATGTCCTCTGCATCTCCCGGCATACCCGGGGGCTGGTTGTACTTGGAATCAAACCACCAGAAACAGTTGGCGATGGCCACCGGGCCGCAGAAGGTTTGCTGAGATGTGAATTGATTCATCCAGTCATCCTGAAGCTGGCTGAAATCGGGCATTCCGCTGGGCGCGTAGTCGTCGTAAGGGAACTTCCAGCGCCACCCGGGGCACAGAACGACGTAATCCTCGACCTCACCAAATTGGGCTGCGCCATACTGGAAAAGCAGAGTGCCGTCTATGTTGTCTACTACCCAGCAGTCCTCGCCCCAATCCAACCTTACCCGCACCCAGAGCGAATCGCACCCGCAATAAGGCATCCCCACCACGTAGGTGTAAACCTGTGTTACACCTGGTGCCGGGGGGTCCACGATTTCTCCCGGACCGACCACATGTTCATTCGCCTCGTCCCAGTCACAATCACAGTTCCAGTCCACCCAGATGTTGAGATAAAGATGGTGGTCAGAATAGTCATGGAAGTTGCCCGCGTCATCGATGCCGGTTGACACCGCAACCTCGAACTGCATAATCATGTTAATCGGGTCGACAGTGATACTCACTCCATCGTCACGCGGGTCAGCGTTGATCTGGTTGGACTCACACTCTCCACTCACGTCATCACCCAGCCATTCATACAGATAGGAATTATCCGGGTCGCTGTGCCCTTTGGTGCCGAAGACGTGTTCCGCACCAAGAGCCCAGCTATCCAGTTGCACACCGTTAAGCACGCGTCCGGCGCCCGGGTCATGCACCAGGGACGGATAAAGGTTGAAGCCGCCGCAGTCGGGATCAGGTGCATCCCCGATATCCGGGGTATAAAGAAAATTACACGCCTGTCGATCGTCCTCCTCCAAAGACCTGAAACTTAGGCCACTATCCGGGAAGGTGCCATGCATCGTGGCGGTATCCACCTCGGAGTGATGAAGTCCGATGAAATGGCCGGCTTCGTGGGTAAGCGTCACCTGGATGTCAAAGAGCGGAGGGTTCTCGGTGCCAACGTTCCAGGTCACACCGTCGTTCATGTGAATATCCGATTCGAAAATCCTGCCAGAGCTAATGTCGTGGTAAACCGCCGTTAGAGCGACATATGCAATTGACCCGGAGTTGGCAGCCGTGTTGCAGATGCCGTTCGGTCCGGTAAGAATGGTGTTGTAATCTGCCGAATAGGTGTCATCTCCGGCAAGGTCGGTCTCCAGAACGCTGTTGGGGCCTGGACCCACACACGGTTGGTTTGGCTCTCCCTGGCCAACGGGAATGATCTGGATGTCGGGAGGGTCAGCGGGAGTTTCACAAATGCCGTTCGGACCCGTGGTGATCCATCCCACCTCCTCAACATCATCGCCTCCCGGCAGTGTCCCACCTCCGGCCAGCAGACCGCAGGGCCAGTCAGGAGCACCCTGCCCCACCGGGATTAACTGAACGTCATCCTGGTCTCCGTCTGCCCAATATACTAAGCTTACGTTATCCATAGCCATTATCGATAACGCGGAAGTGCCAGGTTGTCTGGTAAGATTGATCAGGGCTGGTTCCACGTCGGTCCAGCTTTCAAAAGAGGCGTCTGCCGCACCCAGAACCGCTGCCTGTGCCACGCCGTCATCGTTGGCCGGGTTGACCGTGAAGGGGACCTTACAGTTATTTGGAAACTCTCGCAGATCGTAATGCCGGAATCGATCCCAAACGTCCGGCCGAAGCTCGGCCCCTGCAATGGGACTCTGATTAACGCCCAGCAGACGGAAAGCCAGCGAGCTCTCTGCAGACACGACTACAAGAAGTGCCACAAGTAAGGTAGCCTGTATTACGGATTTGGTTTTCATGTCATCCTCCTTGGGAAGCCTTCCCCGGCTTATCGTTCAAACAGCTTACGGAGCCGGTTGTCAATTGAAGACAGCGGCAGCTTGCCCTCGAATTCATTTTCAGCGTTTATGTCACCAGTAACTGAGTCGGCCTCCAGGTGGAATTTACCCTGAGCAAGACCTGTCACCACGATTTCATCCGTCGTCCCTGGCCTTGGCTTGAGAAAAAGCAGGACCCGTTCCTCCTCGCTGAATGAGGGGCTGCCGAAAACCGTCATGGCGGTGTCACCCACGGCCCCGCCGAGCTGCTTTATGACGATTGATTCTTCCTTCTGACTCCCCTTCAGGAAGGATTCAATCTCCAGCGTAATATAGGTGTAGATTCGGGTGTGTGCATCATTCCATCGAGATTCAATCTCCATCACCTTACCCGTCACCACCAGGGTGGAACGAATCGCCAGATCCTCGACGCTGCGCTTGACCAGCCTGGTGGCGGAAGCCGGCAGGACCATCAGGATGATGATGCAGCAGATCAAAAGCCAAACAACTGTTCTTCTGCCCATCTTTTACCTCCTTAGTTTTGTTCGATTCATGGTTGAGATCCCAAGAGTAATCGCTCTGACAGGAAACTTGCCCGTGGTTCACACTCTCCTTTAAGTCTATTCGGATCGATTCGGAAATCCCTGACCGATTTCTCAGAACACCTCTGTACCCCAATCCCGTCGGCAATGCAAGATGGCGAGCAGGACCGCTGCCACGGTCCTGCCGGCAAGATCGCAGTCACCTCGTGTAATCGCCCTGGATCCCCTTCCGTACCGTAATTTAAGGCCTTTACCTGATTTGTCAATAGAAATCTGCTCCCCGGTAAGGAAATTCCCGAGCAACCGAAGCCGGTTCCGACCATATGATGAAACCAGCGGCAGGTTACCCTCATGCAACGGAAAAATTCATCCTGCTGTCGGGAATGACTCTTTTGATGGCTTCGCGTCTCTCTTTTCTCCTTGCAAAAAGCCTCTTTTGACTTATATTAATCGATAGACTGGATGGTCGCTTGAATATGTGCGAGAGAGAGCTGTTTTCCTCCTCAAACTTTGCCTGCTCTGGTTGTGTGCTGCATTTGTGGCATCCAGGTATTGGTGTGACATGGTCACAGTTTAAGCTGAGAACAAGAGTCTCTTGATTCTGCAGGAGGCACCTTGAGAGGAACAGGAATAAAGGCTTTACTTCTGATTGGCTTGATTCTCACCCTTGCTGTCTGTGCCACAGCTCATAATTTCTCCGAGAAAGATCAAATGGCGGACCTCCAGGCAAAGATCGAGGCAAATGAGATGATGGGATCCCTGCCCATCGAGCTCACCCCGGAGGAGATGACCCGCTTGGATGAGATCGGCATCGGCCACCGGGCTACCGCTCCACCGGTCGGGCCTGCCAGGAATCCGGCCGAATGGGAGCCAATGACCGGCGCTATCATCAGGTGGCCGCTGGGAATCCCGGTCTCCCTGATCGCGGAGATGTCTGACGATCTGGAAATCTACACCATTGTGGCTAACTCCTCGCAGCAGGCCTCCGCCACCTCAACTTACCAGAGCGGCGGCGTCAACATGGCCAACGCATTCTTCATCATGGCTCCCACCAACAGCATCTGGACCAGGGATTACGGACCCTGGTTTATCTTCGATGGAGCGGGCAATTACGGAATCGTCGATCCCGTATATAATCGTCCCCGGCCGTTGGATGATTTGATTCCCGGGGTCATCGGTACCGAATGGGGGGTTCCGGTTTACGGAATGGACTTGACCACTGCCGGTGGAAATCACATGTCGGATGGATTGGGAACGTCCATGTCCACCCGGCTGGTTTATGACGAAAATCCGGGGATGGCACCCAGAGACGTGGATGCCATGATGAAGGACTATCTGGGGAACGATTACACCGTCCTGGAGTATATCGAGTCCGGCGGAATCCACCACATAGATTGCTGGGCAAAGTTTTTGGACCCGACCACCATCCTGGTAAAGGACGTTTCTCCCGGACATCCCAGCTACAGTCTTCTCAACGCCAGGGCGGCATTCCTGGCGACTCAGACAAGTTCCTGGGGAGAACCCTATACCGTCGTGCGAGTCTATTGTCCCTACGGGACCGCTTACACCAATTCCATAATTCTAAACGACAAGGTATTCGTCCCCATCTTCAGCAGTTCCTGGGATGATAGTGCGCTGCAGGTCTACCAACAAACCATGCCCGGTTATGAAGTTCTGGGATTCTACGGCTCCTGGTATGACGACGATGCCATTCACTGCCGCATAATGGGAGTAACCGACCGGTACATGCTTTTCGTTGATCATGTTCCTCTCTTTGACACCGAGGTTTATGATCACGATTACTTGGTCTCGGTGGAGATCGAAGATCACAGCAACACCGGCTTGATCCCGGAATCCCTGCTGGTTTACTACAGCATCGATTCCTCCGCGTTTGACACGGTACACCTGCAGGTCACCTCGAAATCTGATTCATTCTTTGCCTACATTCCGGCCCAGCCGCCGGGGACGGAGATCGCATACTATATCAGGGCTGCCGATAGCTCCGGCAGAGCGGTAACCCATCCTTTTATCGGTGCTCCGGGCGCGCACGTTTTTAACGTCACCGGAGAGAATGCTCCGCCCCTTATCGTCTCCCCGGATTCTTTTGTGTGTGCCACTTACGAAACCCTCAGTTACTATCCGGAGATCTACGATCCGGACGATTCGGTTCATCAGATCACTTATCTTGATATCCCCCCCTGGTGTTCGGTGCAGGATGACACGCTCTCCGGAGAGGTGCCTGACAGCGCGTTGCTGGATAGCTTTACCGTAACGGCGGAGGATCTCTTTCATGCCGATACCCAGACGGTGATCTTATGCACTTACGTATGCGGTGATGCTAACCGGGACGAGGTGATAAACGTGGGAGACGTGGTGTACCTGGTCAGCTATCTCTACAAGGGCGGCGCCGAGCCACTCCCGTCGGAGTCGGGGGATTGCGACCGGTCCGAAAACGTCGATGTGGGGGACGTCGTTTACCTCATAAACTACCTTTACAAGGGCGGCTCGCCGCCGTGTGATATCTAAAGTCAGGCTCAAGCCATCGGGCTTTGCTCCGTACGACCCACAAACAACAAGCAACAAGCTCAGTCCTGTCATGCTGAACGGGCAGACGCCCCCGTCCGGGGAGTGAAGCATCTCCGGTGAGCTGAACGATCTCCTCCCCGAACCCGTCCACGCTATTTCCAGGGCTGACCCCGATTTCTCATTTTAACTATTGCTTTTTGACTTTGAATTATATATTTTTTGCGAACTTAAAAGGAAGCGGATCGTCCTTTTCGAAAAAAGGAGGAAAGAGATGATTATCGTTCCGAAAATGCTTTTTCTGACCAAAGGGGTGGGCAAGCACAAGGAACAGCTCTCCGCCTTCGAGCTGGCCTTAAGAAACGCAGGGATCGCGAACTTCAACCTGGTACGGGTTTCCAGCATCTTTCCTCCGGGATGTAAAATGCTCTCCAGGGGCAGGGGACTCAAGTATCTTGCGGACGGGCAGGTGGTCTTCACCGTGATGAGTTCCACCTCCACCAACGAGCCCAACCGTCTGGTCTCTGCCTCGGTGGGGATAGCCATCCCTAACGACAAGACCAAGTACGGTTATTTAGCCGAGCATAAAGCCTTTGGGCAGACGTTCAAGAAGGCGGGAGATTACGCAGAGGATTTAGCCGCCACCATGCTCGCCACCACCTTGGGAATCGACTTCGACGTGGACAGAAGCTGGGATGAGAGAAAGGAGATATGGAAGATCTCCGGCGGGATCGTGCGCACCACCAATGTCACCCAATCAGCGCAAGGGGATAAATACGGCCTATGGACTTCGGTGGTGGCCGCAGCGCTCTTTGTGCCGGCATAAACGATTTCAACAACTCATCGAGGACGGATGTGGATCAATCAAACCTTCATCCTTATAACTTTCTCGGACTTCCTTCTGAGTTGGCTGAATTCGAAAAATCGGAATTCGTGATTCTTCCGGTTCCTTACGAGCAGACCACCAGCTATCAGGTGGGGACCAAACATGCTCCCCGGGCCATCATCACCGCCTCCCAGGAGGTTGAGACCTTCGACGAGGAACTCAAACTCGAAGCCTGCCAGGCCGGTATCTGTACGCTGGAACCTTTGGAGGTGACCACTGCTGACCCTCGGGAAATGCTCGAGAGGATACATCAGACCATCAGGCAACTGATAGACAATGGGAAGAAGGTGGTGATGATCGGCGGAGAACATACCATCAGCATCGGGGCGGTCAAAGCCTTCCAAGAGAGATATCCCAATCTCTGCGTCCTGCAGCTGGACGCCCACGCCGACCTAAGAGATACCTATCAGGAGAGCAAATACAGCCATGCCTGTGTGATGCGGAGGATCGGCGAGATAGGTCCGTTTGTGGGGGTGGGGATGAGAAATATCAGCAGAGAAGAACATGAATTCATCCAGCAGTCCAAAACCGACATCTTCTTTGCGCAAGACCTGAAAAATCTGAACCGATGGAAGGAAAAGGTGCTGGACAGACTCGGCCCGGACGTTTATCTCACCTTTGATCTGGATTTTCTTGATCCCTCCATCATGCCTTCCGTGGGAACTCCCGAGCCCGGCGGGTTTCTCTGGTACGAGACCCTGGATTTCTTAAAAGAGTTGGTGAGCAGGAAGAATGTAGTGGGATTCGACTTGGTTGAGCTCTGTCCTGTCTCGGGTTTGGTCGCACCCGATTTCTTGGCGGCTAAACTTATTTACAGGATCATAGGTTACATGGTCGCCAAGACGCAAAAGACCGACGGGGAGAAAAGTTCAAAATTGAAAAAGCAAAATTCAAAGTTGCAGTGAAAAATTCAAAATTGATCTCAGAATGCACAGGTTTAATTTTGCATTTTAAACTTTGGTTCTTCTCCAATTTAGTTGTCATAGTTTTTGATAAGAGAAAGTGTCTTCTTCACTTAGGTAGCATGGCATGGTGAAAACTCACCCCCTATCCCCCTCTCTTAAGAAGTCGAAGATCCCGCCGAAGGCGGGGAGAGGGGGAACAAAAGGGGGTGAGTTCAAAGAATTTGTTGGTTTTCTTTGGGACATAAACATAAAGAATCGCATATTAGCATGAATGCTTCACACCAGCCTATTCTCTATCAACTCTTTTGGAGAAGAGGCTAAACTTCTAATTTAGCGCAGCGCATGTATTGGTGGCAGAAATTCTTTGACGGAAATTACGTGAAAGTCTACGAGGAGCTGGAGAGAAGAACCTCCCGGGAGGTGGGCTCCATCCTCAGGATGATGAACCTCAAATCCAAAGCCAGGATTCTGGACCTGTGCTGTGGGTACGGCAGGCACTCCATTGAACTGGCGCAGAAAGGATTTGTCGTCACCGGGTATGACCTATCTGATTTCTTCCTGAAGAAAGCAAAGAGGGACGCCGCCGCCCTGGGACTGAAGATAAGATTCATGAAAGGGGACATGAGAAAGCTCCCCTTTGAGGATCGGTTCGATGCGGTGGTTAACGTCTTCACCTCCTTCGGATATTTTGAAAAGGAGAGGGACGATCTCAAGGTGCTCAAGGGAGTGTGCAAGGCCTTGAAGAAGAATGGAGTCTTCCTTTTAGACCTCACTAATCGGGAACACCTGATTCGCGGCTTCCAGCGGAGAACGTGGCGTCCGGACAAGGATTTCATCATGCTGGAGGACAACTTCCTTGATCTGTTCACCAGCCGATGGGAAAGTACCCGCACCCTCATCTTCGAAAACGGTAAAAGAGCGGAGCATTCTTTCTCTCTGCGGCTGTTTTCCCTCGCCGAGATGCTGAATCTGCTCAACCGGGCCGGATTCGCCTTGGAATCGGTTTACGGAGGTTTCGATTTCATGGAATACAGCTTGGACTCGCCCCGCATGATCTTGGTCTCCCGGAAGAAATAGCCCCTTGCTTCCTTGGCCATTGATGTCGCACAGCTTATCTCCAAAGAGTGTGCCGACGCCGACCCTCGAACGACATTCCGGTCTCGCTCTTGTCCGGAAAACTCCTGATTCCAGCTTAAGGACAAGCGGCCCAATTTTGAGAGATTGAAAGCGTATGCTCTTTTTGCATAAGGTGAAAAGAATCCAGTGCGAGTTCGTGAAGGAAACGTAGGGGCGAATCTTCTCTTCGAATTCCTCAGGGTGGTGAGCAAAGTCGAACCGTAGATTCGCCCGACCCTGGATGAAGCTAAAGCGTCACCCCTACATGGTGGAACTTAAGGTCGAGAGGGCTATGGCAGCAGCCAAGATCTTGAAATCAGCCGGTAGTTCCGAGGGTTTTCGGAAGATCAGGGATGTTCTGGCTTC
>JBARPX010000239.1:0-3406 GCA_049643405.1 Candidatus Zixiibacteriota bacterium | reverse complement strand
ATACCCATGAGGTCCTTCAACAACCCCAAAAGCGCAGAAAGAATCATATATGGTCTAATCGCTTATGTCATAAACCAACCCCAGGATGTGCCCAATTACGAATTTACACAATTAGCTTGACACAATGTCCGCCAACATTCTCCCTTTTCTTCTTGACAACGTTCGGGGCAAGATTTAAATTGGAATGAACGAAGGCGGATGTTGTATAAATAGAAGAAGGAGGTGAAGAGAAAAGATGAAGAAACTCACTTGGATCTTGATTGTGGTGTTTGCCGCGTCCCTTTTCATCTGGGGATCGGCTGTCTCGCAAGACAAACCCAAGGCTTCTACGGATTCGACCGCATCTGAAAAGACCGATACCACAAAGGTAAAAGAGCATGCTTATGTTGGCGTAGCCAAATGCAAGACATGTCACAACACCAAAACGTGGGGGAAGCTTTACGATAAGTGGGCAGCCACCAAGCATGCCACTGCTTACTCGGGTTTAGCAGGTGAAAAGTCACTGGCTGTGGCCAAGGATCTCAAGGTCGAAAGCCCGCAGAAGAGTGAGAAGTGCTTGATTTGCCATGTCACCGGATACGAAGCTTCTGCAAAGCTTAAGGGGGAGAAGTACACCCTGGAGGAGGGGGTGAGCTGTGAGGCATGCCACGGACCGGGAGGCGACTATCTTAAGTCTCACATAAGGAAGGACAACGAGAAACAGGCAGCAGCGGACGGGCTAATGAAGCCGACCAAAGAGGACTGTGTGACATGCCACAACAAGAAAAGCCCAACCTTTGCAGGGTTTAAGTACGAAGAGGCCATAAAGCTGGTGGAACATCACAAGCCCACCAAGGAAGAACTGGAGAAAGCACAAACCGAGGGCAAGTAATTCAGGCATAACATTTGATCATTAGTGAGAAGGCGACGTCACCTCTGGGGGCGACGCCTTCTTTTATTGTCCCCGGATTTGCTGAGCAAGCTGGCGTACGATGCCAGCGCCAGCCGGGCAGCCATCTCCGGAGGGCTGGCGGACCAAAGTGTTTATTTCCGGCGCCCCTCCATCTCTTGGTGCTGCCGAGACGGGAAACCCTTCTTGTTGGTTCACAAGCCTCACCAATTGCGGCGAGAACCTCCTCCGTCAATCTCAATACATTGCCATGTAGAGAGAAAACAATTGTGACGATACCCTTAAAAGAAGCTTCACCGCGGAACACTTGAGGATAAAGATACCCTCTTCAGTGCTCCTAAAGACGAGGATGAAACGATGATTCATCAAAACGTCCTGGAAACCATCGGCAGAACACCCTTGGTCAGAATCAGTAGGCTGGTGGGAAAAGATGATGCCACCCTGATTGCCAAACTTGAGTCTTTCAATCCGTGCGGATCAGTCAAGGATCGTATCGGACTCTCTATGATCGAGGCGGCCGAGAAGGATGGCTCATTGAAACCTGGAATGACCATTGTGGAACCGACCTCGGGTAATACCGGAATCGCCTTAGGCATGGTGGCGGCGGTAAAGGGATACAGATGTGTCTTCACCATGCCGGACACTATGAGCCGGGAGAGGCGAGCTCTTCTCAAGTACATGGGAGCAGAGATAGTTTTGACTGAGGGGTCGAAGGGAATGAAGGGGGCGATAGAAAAGGCTCAGGAGCTGGTGGGGGAATTTGGATATTTCCAGCCGCTGCAGTTTGACAACCCGGCAAATCCAGAGATCCATCGAAAAACCACCGCCGAGGAGATAATAAGAGATTTAGGCAATCTGAAATTGGATTTCTTCGTGGCTGGTGTTGGAACAGGAGGAACCATCACCGGAGCAGGTGAGGCTCTAAAAAAGAAATACAGTAACAAGAATGTCGCCGTGGAGCCCAAGGATTCTCCGGTCCTCTCAGGGGGGAAGCCGGGTCCTCACAAGATTCAGGGAATCGGAGCGGGATTCGTGCCCAGTGTGTATAACCCGGAAAACGTGGATGAGATAATCGGAGTCTCCAATGATGAGGCAATCTCCACCTCGTGGAGATTAGCCAGGGAAGAGGGAATTCTGGCGGGCATCTCTGCAGGGGCCAACGTGTTTGCGGCCCTCAGCGTGGCCAAAAGAGAGGGCAGGGAAAAAGTGGTTCTGGTGATCGTTCCTGATGTTGGAGAGAGATACCTGAGCACAGACCTCTTTAAAGATGTAACCTGAGAGACAAGCTTCGCTATACTTCACTTCATGCAAAAACCACTCGTTGTCTCGTTGGAGAGATTCTTCGCATCTAAACCACTTTGCCATCCTGGAAGCGGCGGATTGTGGCAATGATCAGACCCAGCATGACCAGGACGGTCCCCAGCCAGAAGAGATTGATCAGAGGTTTCTTGCCCACGCTCAGCACCAGAAGCTCCTCTGAGGTTTTCTCCTCTTCCAAAACCAGTCTGAGGGTTACGATCTTCCGATCGGCATCTATGCTCTCCAACACCAGATGATCCCCCCCACCGGGGAGGTGCGCCATCCTTTTGATCTGTCCCTCCTCTATTCCTCCCATCACCTGGGTGGGGGTCAAGGTCACCCTCTCCCCATCGTACTCCACCTCCAGGATAGCTCCCACGCTGATCTGGCCGGTTTGCGCGTGAGAGCCTACGTCAAAACCCACAAACGTGATGCTGTACCCCTCTTTCTCTATGGTTTCACCCTTTCGAACTCCGAAGAGGTTCCTATTCGCGTCTTCGCCCTGGCTATGCTCCAGAGGAGAGAGGTAGAGATCATAAAGGAGGTTGATTTTAATGTGCGGGGTTCTCATGATCCCCTGATTATATTCGCTGAAGTAGAACTTCGGCTTGGCCACGAAAGACTTGTGCCCTTTTTGAACTTTGATCTTCAGGGCATCCTGGTCACTCCGGGAGCCGCTTTCCAGGCCCAGATATGTGAACTGATAGCCGAAGGCCTCCTCAGTTTGATCTTTGGGAAGGTTGATCTTCTCCGAGCTATCATATCCTGAGGAGGTGACGATACCGACGATCAGCATCCCCGCTCCCACGTGGGTCAAGAATCCTCCGATGAGCCTCCATCCTCCTTTACTTCGCTGAGCCAATACCAAGAGATTGCTCACCAATGCGAACAAAGCCGTAAAGATGCAGGTCAAATAGACCGGCGAGCGAACACCAAATATGAAGGACAAAGCTGTCAGAACGATCGCCGTGATCAAAGCAAGCCGGACCTTCTTCATGAATTCTCTCAGATCCGAACCTTTCCAGCGCAGAAACGGCGCCGCCCCCAACGCCAAAAAGAGTAAGATAGCCAAGGGAAGTTGAGTTCGAACGTAGTACGGAATGCTCACGTTGGACGGAGGGCCGAAGATCCTGCTGATTATAGGGGATGACGTGCCTAACAGAATCAATAAAGCTGAGAGAGCGAAGAGTATGATGCCGATGAACAGGGCGAATTCAC
>JBARPX010000238.1:0-6335 GCA_049643405.1 Candidatus Zixiibacteriota bacterium | reverse complement strand
AGGCGTCGGTTGCGGATCAAAACCATAACCTGGACCACAGGGCGGATCCCTAAAATCGAAACCGACAAGATCATCACAGTAATAGTTACCGTCGCCATCTGAGCCATTCACATCGCCGGGATCAAGGACCCATTTGTTCTGAGCTGGGTCCCACTCGATGGTATGACCATCCCCATCCGCATCCTCCCCCAGATTCTGCCAGATGTTGTGCACCAGATCCGGATGTCCATAATCCGTGCCACCATCAATAATCTGGATAATAATAGATGATGATCCATTTGTATGCCTCCAGGCTTCCGGACATTTCATTTTGCTAAGCCCCCATTGCTGAGGAAAATAATAATCACCGGGCGTAACATCGGGGTAGCGAAAACCAGTCAAGCCAGCCAAATGAATATGAATATCTGTTGAATAAGAGGAATGGACTAAATCTACGTCCAGTGAATCCGGAAACCTTAGAACATAAAAACCTTTAGTGGCACTCCACGAATCGTCTGTGATCTTTTCGAAGCTATGCACTTGGTATAGAGCATTTAAGCTATCCACGGAAGCAATTCCGGTTATCATTATCCCTTGTTCAGTTGGGACGGGAGAGATAGGGAGATACTCATGCTTGATGTCGATCATTATCTGCCCCGGAACGGGCTCATCAGCCGAGGCAGCGCTGAAAACCACAAAAAGGATAAGGACGCCAATAAGGAAAGAGACTTTTCTCATTCGTCACAACCCCCTTCATACGCTTTAAAAAGTGAACTGACAGAACCTCCGGTTCCAGTAAGACTGCCCTCCCTACCCAAACAAGAGGTTATTTACGTGCATCTCTTTCCCGCGTCACACAGCTCCCCTCGGTCGGCTCACCCCGAGTCTGCATACTCCGCGCTGGAGCGTTGCTACTTGATCAAGACCAGCTTCCTGGTTTCCTCGTAATCACCCGCCCGAAGCTGATAGAAATAAATTCCGCTCGCCACCTCCTTTCCTTCATTATTTCTCCCATCCCAGGTAATCGCGTAACGACCGGAGTATTGCTCCGTGCTTACCAGCTCCCTCACCTCTTTGCCCAGGATGTTATAGATTTCGAGGGTGGTGTGGATGGGGTGGCTCTGCCTACTCGTGACTGTATACTGAATACTAGTGACTGAATTAAACGGATTTGGGTAGTTCTGAAAGAGTTGGAAGCTGAATTTCCCGCCATCTCCTGAGCTATCTTCAACCGACGTGAAAGGTAGTCCGTAGTAGTATATCTCAAGTGAATCATCCTGAGCCAGAAACTGCCGCAGATAACCGGTAAAAACCGAATGACCTCTTCCCTCCGAGTCCAATACAAACGATGGGCTTCTTACATAAATCGAGGAGGGGGCGTTGCACATCGAGGTGGTGTCAAATATCTGATAAGGCTCTTGCCAGAATCCTTGCCTTCTGTCTGTAAAAAACCAGCAGTACGTAAATGGATCCCATTCCATCAGATAGGGAATGCTTTCGTCATCGATGAATATCTCTGCAACAGCGGATAATGAGTCTAATATCAGGTCTGGTCCAATCCAGATGCTATCTTCAGCTTGTTTGTAATAGTAAAAGCTGCGGCTGTGCCCAGGATCGGTGCAATGCTCTATGCATCCACCCGTTATAAGATGCACTCTATCGTTCACATCAACCTTTATGGGACCACCCCCATAGTACAAAAAGGGGCGAGAGGGTCTGGGAATCGTGTCTCTGTGCCAGTTCTGGCTGTTCAAACTATCGTTTCTTAGGTAACATGACAATTCGCAGCCAACATCTCCGTAGTACACAATATGCACAGTTCCATTTTTCTGAACAGCAAAATATGTGGGTCCACTCCCCATGCCTCCCAGAGAAATAGGAGGGGATACCTGTTGCTTCACCCATTCACCGGTTGAATTGTTTGCATACATCAGCCTGTACCAACTGGAGCCTGTGGAATCGAAATCCACATTCCAGACAAGGTGAACGTTCCCCAGACTATCGAATTCCATGGCTACCGACTCATACCTGGCATTCTGCTCATTGCTGAGAGAATCAATCTTCACCAGCTCCCAATTGGACATCTCGCTATTGGTGTAGTACATTGTGTCATAGTCGAGAGAGAGAAATCTTGCGTAGACGATATGAGTAATACCTCCCATTACTTCATAACCCACCTCCATATCGCCCCATCCCATGCCGGCTGGATTACCTATTTCCTGGGGTTGGCTCCATCCCGCCCCTTTCTCTTTGGTGGTGGACATTAACCTGTAGCTATAGATAAAGCCGGTCGCTGAGTCCCTGATTCCTTCAAGGTAAAACAGAGAGAGATTATCATTACCATCGATGTAGAGTTTCAGCTCTTGGCCGATCTCTGGCACGTCGTTGTGCGTCAACCGCTGCACCTCCGTCCCATCCCACTGGGCATGGGTATTCGCGTTGCCAAGGAGTAGTAACGTCAAAGAAGAGATCAGAAAGAAAGCTGGTTTTCTCATCGATCAGCCGCTCCGCACAGAAATCACTCTTTTGCAGAAAACACTTACCTGTCGCGCTGGTAACACCTTATTCCCACCAACAAATATACGGCTGAGAATCAGTGTGTCAAGTGATTTCTGACTACCGCGGCGGGCTGCGCCTGGGGAAGAGAAGATAGCTTTTATCTATGGCCTCGTAACCGTCCCGTCGGGTCTTGTCCGCCTACGTGCCGAAAAGGTACGACAAAAGAAACGGCGGTTCGACTGCGTTTACCACAAGGCCGAACCTCTGAAAGTTGAGGTTCGGCCTTGGGAATCAGTAACCGGTACTTTTTTGCGCAGTTAACAGCCGGGTGGCGGGCCTCCCTTATACAGATAGCTTACCAGATAGACCACATCACCCACATCAACTATATCATCGCAATTGGCATCTCCGGCTTCCAGGGGAGAAGGAGCAGGACCGCCCTTGTAAAGATAGCTGACCAGGTAAACGATGTCCCCTATGTTGACCTCCAGATCCCCGTTGGCATCACCGGCAAGATAGCTGACTATGCTGAAGTAGTCGTCACTGGTATCCGCAGGGCTTCCGTCGCCTGCGTCCGACACTCTAATCAGACAGCTATTAGAGGGGGTGAGGGTATCGGGAACGGGCCAGGAATAGACCCCGTTATTAGTTGTGTTTTCAACGATGCTCGACCAGTCAACTCCGGCATTGGTGGAATATTCGATCTTGACGTCATCGTCGAAGGAGACGGATTGCCATTCGACGTCGGCAGAACTGCCCATGTACCAGGTTTCTCCTCCGTTCGGCAGCATTACGTCGATGCCCGGCCAGGGTGCATTGAGCCAGTTGACTACACTCCGCATCACCACGTGCGGCTTGGTCACGTAGTGCCCGTGCATGTAGATACCGCTCTGGTTTATCCCCTCAAATCCGAATCCAAAGAAAACGATTTTGTAATTATCACCCAGGTACTTTATGCCGGCAAGCGAATCAGTGGGAGTAAATCCCGAGTTGGCGTAGAGCAGAACCGTATCTGCATCGGAATCGGGAAAGAGAGCATCCTTGGAGCTTTGGTTATTAGCTCCGGGAGTGCTTCCGGGCCAGATCCACAAATCCTCTCCCACTTCATCCCCGGGACCCTCGGCGATCAGCAGCCTGCTGCAGCTTTTGACGGACTCAACGTGCAGATAGTCTTTTAAGAAGAGAGAGTCCCACGAGTTGCCAGAGTTGTACAAAACCTCCCCTGCATCCTGACTGGTTAAGAAGAGTCCGCCCCCGTGGTCCAGGAAACTCATCAGGCTCTCTACCTGGGCCTGGCTGAACATGGAGGTCTTGTGGTCTCCGGTAAACCAGATCAGATGGCGGTAGCCGATGAAGGAGAAATCGGGATCGACCTTGAATTCGGTATTCCAAACATCGTAGATATTGGCCGTGGAATCCAGAGCGTCGGTATAGTAACTCAGGTAATCGGTTGACAAACCGGACTGATCATCGTCCACTATAAGAAAAGGCGGCTTTCCCACCGCAACCAGCTTATCGAGATCAACGGTGTAGGAGCCGCTGTTTCCCTCAACGTACAGTGTGAAGGTGGTCGGCCTGCCCGGAAAGAGCGTGTCGACCTCGAATTCCATGACATCGCTGTTGTTGTTGGCTGAACTGCCGGTGCCGATGGAGCCTATGTCGGACTGATCGTCGGTGAAGGTTATTCCTGCAGTATCTGCAGAGCCGGTCACTATGGTGCCATTTATAGGAAGCCAGAGGTTGGAGATGGTGAAGAGGAGCCGGACCGTCTCTCCGGCCTCGGGTCTTCCGTCCCCATCACCGCCCATCAGGTCGTCGAAGGTCAAATTGTCCAAAAGCAGGCCTGGCCTCGACCAGTTGATATCAAAGTCGGCATACATCACCGAATCCGAATCGGAGATGTTCCACACCGCCACTTCGCTGGAGTTCCCGTCGTAACGAAGCGAGTTGACCTGGGTCGTATCATTGAAGGTTCTCTTGCCGAAAGTTCCAGGGAAGGGATCACCCTGGTCCCCCGAATTCCCCCCGAATCCACCGCATCCCTCCAACTGCCATCTTCCGTCCGCTTGCTCCAGAGCCACCTTATAGTGCGGATCAGCAGGGTATCCATAAGACGGACACCATTCCTGGTTGTTCCAGCCACCATGCTCCACGTGATATATCAACAATCCATCACTGGGTATGTAACTATCGAAACCTGTCCTCTGCCTGTTCTCGACCAAAAAGTATTCGTTTGAAGGATAACCCGAAGTCCAGAGCCTATAACAGACCGGAGAGGTTTCTGCCTGCAGAATCTCCGCGTTGGTCAGGTTTGAATCCACCCAGATGACGTTTGTCCATCCTAACGTCTTCTTGCACCAGGCATCGAAATGAGCCGGGGTATGTCCATTGTTGTTCCAGGAGCCACCAGCCATGAGCGTCCATTCTCCCAAGCCCTCCGAGGTATAATCGCCGTCATAAAGGTCCGGAAGGCCCAGCATATGTCCGAACTCGTGAGAGAAGACCCCCATGTCAACCAACGCACCGCCCCCACGCACCTCCGGCTCCATGGAATAGTCGGAGACCCACACTCCGTCCACGAACTTGGGGTTGATGCTAGACCGGTGGGACCAGATATCCCAATCGCTCCCGGTTGCCTCGGCTCCCGGTCCGGCATGCACCACAAACAGGGCATCAACGTAGTTGTTCCCGTCACCGTCGTAGAGTGAAAAGTCCACGTCCGGGTTGGCCGCGTCTATCGCATCCTCCACTAATCTGGCGGCATTGTTAGGATAGGGGCCAAAACCGTTCTGTCCGTTGGTGTAGTAAGTGTAGTCCTCCGGCATCCTGTACCATCCCACCGCGTCACCCAGAAATTCAAAAGTCTGATAGGAGTTCTCCCAGTAGAAATCCCTCATGCTTCCGGTCGATACGATGAATCCCTTGCTGAAGAGGAGCTGCTCGAATTCCGCCGTCGAGTGGGTACCCACGTTGTCGTCAAAATCGACTAAGAGAACTATGGCCCTGACGGTATCGACCTGCGGAGCGAGGGAGCCTTTAAGGCTGCGCAACGCAGGGGGATTGGGGTTGGGTTGCCACACACCTTGCTCTCTGGCGGCTCGCGCCCGATCGATCCACTGTTCTAATCTGCCCTCACTTCTGAGTCGTTCCACCACCTCGGGCGAGAGGGATACCCCCCACAGAGGAACGGAGGTGGACATAAGGAAGGCAAAAAGAATGACAAAAAAAATAAGCTTCTTCCGATGAGAGTGCATTTCTCCTCCTTTCTTTCCCATCAGGCAAGCATTAGCCTACTCTTCCATAAAACGGTACGCAGAAGAAACGAATTAAGTTGCGTCTTGCAGAATCGCAATGAGTATTACGTTGACCCGATTAGTCCCGTTTGTCACTCCCATCGAGTTGAGCTTTGTCAATTGCTCATCTAAGTTATCGACCGACCCAGAGAGAAGGTTAGGGATGGCTCCGGAGCGCCTGAATAATGGAGAAGACTCGATTTGAAGCGTAGCGGTTTACTCAAAGTGCCTGCAGATTGGCAACGTTTCCGTCGGTGTTCCGAGGTTGTGTCAGGTCACACCCGCAGGGACTGGCGAGACCTGACAGAACTCGAGCTCAGAAGGATTACTTCAGGAAGAGCGCCATGCCGAACAGCACATTATGATAGCTCACGCTGGGATCGTAGCCGCCCGCGTAACCATCAAAATACCATCTCTCTTCCTCTGTAGAGAATCTTTGGAACCTGTACTCAAGTCTAAGGGCGGATGAGCTGCTAAGGAAGAACCTCATTCCGAGCCCGAGATTAAGGAGAGTGTAATCTCTACCGGCGTCCCCGAAGTTGGTCTGATTGAACAAAGGGGCCG
>JBARPX010000237.1:0-3412 GCA_049643405.1 Candidatus Zixiibacteriota bacterium | reverse complement strand
GATGAGAACAACGACTACCTGGTGTTGTTGGGCGACATCTTTGACTTCTCCCTGGCCAAATATGCCGAGGCGTACGAGGTCGCGAAAGCATTTTTTGTCCAAATCAAAAACGACAATATTGCCAAGAACATCATCTACGTGCCGGGCAACCATGATTTTGACATGTGGCACACAGTGGAGCACCAGATCAGGATCATCTATGAGGTGCGCAAGGGGCTGCCGCCAAAACGGTTTCGCTGGTCGGCGCCTGGCGTAATTGAGGATCGAAAGGGTAAGACCAAAGGGTTTCGACTCCCGGGGATAATCGATTACGTCGTCGACCCCAACAACATGCGGGAAAAGGAGAAGATGTATTTGAACAACATCACCTATGACAAAAAGAGACCAGGCAAAGAGACGAACTTCTATTTTGCTTACCCCAACCTCTATTTTGTCACCGACACAGGATCGATCCTCCTCACTCACGGACACTACCTTGAAGCCTACTGGTCTCTGCTGGGCGAATGGGCAATTAAGGTTGGCAAGAAAGATCTCAAAATCGGACCTGAGCTGGATGTGAAGGAACTGGTGGCACTCAACTTCCCGCCCTGCCAGCTTGCCTGTTCGGGAATCGGCCAGGCGGGTTCATTGACCGAAGTGGCGCGGAAGGTGCAGCGAGAAGTGAAGGATCAGAATCTCGATAAAATCCCGAAATATCTGAAAAATCTGGACGAGGAGATCGACAAGGCAACGCCATACGGGTTCTTGGATCCAAGAGAATGGGCCATTGATCTTGGTACTCGGATTGCCAGGTGGTGCGTCCTCAAACGGCTCAAAAGATACAGACACACCCGTGTAAGTGACACTTTCATAGATAGTAGAGACAAACCGGACAAGGAAGTGCTGGACAGTTTTCGCACCTTCTATAAGGCCAGCTGGGTGGAGGTCTTGGAGTTGAACAGAGAGCACGGGCTGGACATCCCCAGGCCGCAGAAAATTATCTTTGGACACACGCATCGCCCAATTGGGTGGGAAGAAAAGTTTCCGCCGCAGCCGACAGTGGCTTGCAGTCCCATAACTCTCTATAACACGGGAGGCTGGTTGTGGCGAAAGACCAAGTACGGAGACCGGGAGTTTTGTGGTGCCGCGGTGTTTACCTACAACTCTAATGATGGGTTTAAGTCGCATGTGATTTCGTGAACGCTCTGTGGCAGAGGCGAAAGGTGAGACCAAACGAAGACCAAAATGTGAATAAGGGGGTGGATCGTGCAAAACGTTGTTGGCGTTATCAGGGGTACCGAAAAGATTGCCTCCTTTCAGGCACTGCTTGAAGTGACCAAGTTCGACCAGGTGCTCCTGCAAGCTTATGAGAATTCCGGGAAAGAGAGAAGTGAATTCAGAGTTGTGATTAAACCCAATATGATGGTTTTCATTAACCCAAGAGCGTATCAGGCCACCGTTACTGACAAGGATCTGGTTGAGTACCTGGTGGATCGTGTCCTGAGGTTGGAATTCAGCAACATCTCAGTGTGCGAAGCACAAAATGATGTGGGAGCAATGCTGAAGAACCACAACGTAAAATTCGTCGCGGAAAAGATAGGCTATAACCCACGCGGGAGATATAAGATAGTCGACTTAACCGAGGAATCGGTTCCCTTCGCGTATGTGTACAAGAGTGAAAAATGTAAGATGAAAAAGTGGAAAGACAGCGTGGGCAGAACCTGGAAGGACGCCGATTTCAGGATCACCTTCGCAAAATGTAAGACTCACGAGCACGATTGGATGACCCTGGGCGTGAAAAACATCTATGGATGTTTTCCCAGAACCGACAAGGTGTGCAGATATCATATCAGAAATGAAGTTCCCGACGTTACTGCGCGCTCGATCCGCAATTTTCCGGTTCATTTCTCCTTCGTTGATGCATGGATCGGTTCAGATGGTTTCCAGGGTTACAAAATCGCCCATCCTCGCCAGCTCAACATGCTCTTCGGCGGAAACAATGCCGTTGCCGTTGACATGGAGATATTCGAAAGAGCCGGTTTAAATCCCCGGAAGTCGAAAATTCTCAGAAAGGCTGTGGGTCAACTGTACGACGGGGTCTATCCGGAATATGTGGTGGAAGGGGATAAGAGTACGCGATTCGACCAGTTGGTTACCTGGGAGAATATCAATGACGACGTGGTTGAAAGCATCGACGTGCTTGAGGAGGTATACATCGCAATGGCTTTGATAAATGTCAAGACGGCAGCCGACGTCGTAGATTACAATCTTTTCCCACCGAAGAACATCTTTTATCGGTTTCTTGTCTGGATCACGAAAAAGACCTACAGTGTTTTCAAGCTCTTTCGATTTGTCAACACTCTTTTCAAGGCTCCGGAAAAGATGAGGCTGATTGAAGAGGGTCAGTTCTCTCTGCTGAATATCGGACACATCATCGGGGCCACCTTACGGAAACTGACGGACAGGGCCTCAATCATCTTGTGGTCAAGCTTCCTTCTGCTGATGCTTTGGGGCTTTCACGGTGACATGGCCATACTGACCGCCCTGTTCGGTGAGAGCTGGACCCAGAAGATCACCCTCAATCTATCCTGGGGAACGGAACTCGTCTCCTTCGTCATCGGGTTTCTGTTAGTGGTAGTCATCCCCTGCGCGATTATCAAGCTTGGGTTCAAGTCGAACATCAGAGATTTTGGGCTAGGACTGCCTGCAAAGGACCAAAGGCAAAAGGCAAAAGTAGTCTTCTTTGCATTACTTGGGATAACGTCTGTTTTTGTCTTTATTGCCTCTTTTAATCCCGGCATGCAACAGGAATACCCTTTGTTCACCCGCGCACTTGAAGGTGGGGCGGCCCGAACGATACCCGGCTGGTGGGAATTCGTGATTTACGAGCTCGTATATCTGCTCTTTTTCATAACCATAGAGTTCGCTTTTCGGGGATATCTTTTGTTCGGACTCAATTCCATCAGAACCACTCACAAGGCAGAGAATGGTTCGGAGATTTCCATCCAGCGTTTTGGCATCTATGCAATATTGATCCAAATGTTGGCCTATACCACATGGCACTATGGGAAACCTGTCCCTGAAATGATTGGGACTGTTATCTGGGGTGTTTGTGTGGCGGCCATCGCCTTGAGAATCGGATCGATCTGGCCCATTATTATTCCTCACTGGCTCTATAACGTCTTTCTCGATCTGTTGATATGGAAGCAGCTTAACCGAAAGATACTAAGCATCTTTGGCGGGTAAAAGGGCCAGTTGTCTTATCATCACAGCTCTTTTGAGTGACAGCAGCACCGATCGCCTAACTGTGATCTGATGACAGGTCGGCGGCCTGAGCAAAGACACGGACTAAAGAACAATATCGCAGGACTCAAAGATAAAATTCAGGGGTCTCTGTCTGGCTTCACCGCATCTGGAGAAGCCGGAAGAAAAG
>JBARPX010000236.1:0-1561 GCA_049643405.1 Candidatus Zixiibacteriota bacterium | reverse complement strand
TCGCTCGCAATGAAGGTGTAGTAAGTTTATTCACGGTACAGGATACTAACGCCCGAAAACCGGGCTGGCGCCTCTCCCCTGGTCTCTGCAGGAACGGAAATCAAGATTCTGTCTTCTTCTCCTCCGGGGAAGAACCGGCACCCTCTTCGGGAGGGGAAGCCACGGCCTTATTCAGATCCTCGATTAATTTATCCACCTCCACCCCGTGCGCCGATGCTCCCTGCTCGATGGTCTCATCGACAGCGAGATGACACCCGAAACAGTGCATCCCGTACTGGAAGAAGGTCTTAACCGTGATCGGATACTTTTTCAGTACCACTCCGAACGTCATATCTTTGGTTATCTTGGCCTCTTCTGCCATACGGTTTACCTCCTTAAGTAAGAGCCATCTTTCTGAATGGCCCGGTGTGCTCCAGATCTGCTCGCGTTTCCAGTTGCTCTTAAGAATAACGAACGTAGACCGCTATTATTGGACTTTTCCGATCTCTTTTGTAATCGATACCATCAGCTGCACGCAGTCACGTTGTCATCACCAAAATATACGAACCTTCCCCAAAAGTCAAGCGATCCGGCTGCCTTCGTCGTCACATTTGTTTCGGCAGAAAAAAGCCGGTGAAGAATGGAATCAGCCAGACCGTCCAGACAAAGACGCTGAACTTATGGAAATTCACGATTGCCTTTTCGTCTTTGCCCAGGAGAACGATGGTAGCCCAGACGGCGTGAACGAACATGAGCAGGAGTGCAGCAATCCCGGTAATGGTATGGAAGTTGAAAAAGATCCCCCGGACAGCGGCCATCATGGCCGTCCCCGAGGCGTCGGTGGCAAGACCGATCCAGAAGAAGATCAGGTGCCACCCTTTCAGTTTCCCGGCGATTTTCTCGCTCCAGACGCCTATGGAGTAGCTGGCTAACGCCGAGATTATAAGTATGGCCGAGAGCGGCATGACGCCCTTCGCTTTGCTACTGGTTCAGATTACCGCGACCTTATCCGAGTCGGCTGTGATTGAACCGTCGCGTTGTGCAAAGATTGCACAAACTGAATTATCTTCTCTGTGTGATGAACTCAAGATGGAAAATGGTCTTTGGAATGTCGGTGAAGAACACGACCCGACTTAAACTTCTGCCGGATGCTATAATGCCTTCTCCAAAAGCTCTGCCAAGTCATAAGCCGCCAGGTCGTTCTCCATGTCCTTCTCCTTGATTCCGTCTCCCAGCATGGTCAGGCAGTAGGGGCAGGCGGTGGCGACAACTGACGCGCCGCTGGCGACGATCTGATCAACGCGCAGGTGATTTATTCTCTTCCCCAGTGTTTCCTCCATCCACATCCTTCCCCCTCCGGCTCCGCAACAGAAGCTCATTTCCCTGGTCCGCTCCATCTCCACCAGCTTGGCGTCCTGGATAGAGCTCAAGAGCTTCCTGGGCGGATCATAGATATTGTTGTGCCGGCCCAAATAGCAGGAGTCATGGTACGCGGCTATCATCTCAACACCGGTGGGGCAGTTCAGTTTCCTGGTCTTAACCAGATCCCACAGCAGCTCGGTATGATGAACCACCTCATATT
>JBARPX010000235.1:0-9157 GCA_049643405.1 Candidatus Zixiibacteriota bacterium | reverse complement strand
AAGATTGGGTCTGGCATCTTCTGTTCCTCAAAGCCTTATCGAAGCAGGATCACATTAGAGGAAACGAAGTTTCCTTTGCCATCCCCCGTAAGATCATAGGCAGACCGGGTCCGACCTGGAAATTGCAGGTTCTTACCGGCGGACAGACAGGGGGCCACAAAAACACTGCATACGGAGTGGGGAAGTTCATGACGGTAGGAGAGCAATCGAGGCAACAGCAGGGGGGAGGCGGAACCGACGCCGAGTTCAATCCCAACGTGTATGATATATTGATCCCAAAAGGCGCGGATCAAATGGAGATTCTGGGAAGTTACGATGCGACAAAGAAGAAGAGAGTGATTATTCCAATGATCAGTGTGAGGCAGTGGTGAATCCGGTCGTTTTGCCTTAAACGAGAGGCCGGGGGACCAAAACCACGACCTGGTTCGTATTGAAAAAGTGAAGAGCTGAAAAGACGAATTCAAATTTCTTCCGGCAAGGATTCGATTCTCGTGAACCCAAGTCAAGAACAGATTCTTGAGTTTCTCTCCGGGGAAGGGATCAGGCCTCTGAAGGTGCGAGAGCTGGCCAAGAAGATGAAAATCCCTGACAAGGAATATGGCGGCTTCCGCAGGACCGTCAGGGAGATGCTGAGAAATGGTCTGGTGGTGAAGATGAAGAGGGGAAAAATAGGATCGCTGGCTAAGGCTGATTTAGTCGTGGGAAGATTGGTCTCAGGCAGGAGCGGTTACGGCTTCGTCGTGCCCGAGGATAAAAGCGAGGACGTTTACGTGCGCGATGAGAACATGGGGTACGCTTTCCACGGGGACACGGTGGTGGTCAGGCTGCTCAGCAGAAGGAGAGGGCCGGCTCGCGAGGGAACCGTCATAAAGGTTCTAAAGAGGGTCAAGCAGAGCCTGGTGGGAACATATCATAAGAGTAAATTCGCCGATTACGTAGAGCCGGATGACCCCAGAATCTCCAGGCAGATCTACATTGCCCGGGAGGATTCCAAAGGAACAACCGATGGACAGAAGGTGGTGGTGTCTCTTTCGGGTTGGGAGGCTGTAGACTTAGGTCCCGAAGGCAAGATCGTCGAGATACTTGGCTATCCGGACGAGCCGGGAATGGACATTCTGTGCCTGATAAAGGAATACGGGCTCCCGTTGAGTTTTCCGGGGGAAGTGGAAAACGAGGTGGACGAACTGCCCGATAAGGTAGGGAAAAGTGAACTTCGAGAGAGGTTGGATCTTCGAGACAAGAACTGCTTCACCATAGACCCGGCGGATGCCAAAGATCATGACGATGCCGTATCTCTGGAGATAAAGCCGGACGGAAACTACCTGCTGGGAGTGCACATCACGGACGTCTCCTTCTACGTGAAAGAGGATTCTGCCCTTGATCACGAAGCATTGAAAAGGGGAACTTCGGTCTATCTGGTGGACCGGGTCATCCCCATGCTCCCGGAGAAGCTCTCAAACAGCATCTGCAGCTTGAAGCCGCAGCGCAACAGGTTGACCTACAGCGTTATGCTCGAACTGACGCCTGAAGGGGAGAGGGTTGGCTACGAGATAAAGAAAAGCGTGGTCAAAAGCCGGGCCAAGCTGGACTATGATGAGGTGCAGAAGTTCTTTGATACCGGGCAGGCGAGCAAGAGGATGGAGGGGCTGGAGGATGATCTTCTGGAGATGAGAAGCTTGAGCCGGAAGCTCCTGGAGAAGAGGTTAAAGAAAGGAAGCTTAGACTTTGACCTGCCGGAAGCACACGTGGTGTTGGGAAAGGATGGGAAGGTGCAGGACATATTCGAGGTGGCCAGATTAGAGAGCCACCGGTTGATCGAGGAGTTCATGCTCCTGGCCAACCGAACCGTGGCGGAGCATGTGACCCGCCGGGCAGTACCCTTCCTGTACCGAATCCACGAGGAACCTGACCCCGACAAAATGGAGGCCTTCTCGGATTTCGTGTCGACCCTGGGACATTCGTTCAAGGTCTCCGGAAAAATCCGTCCCAAGAAGATTCAGATATTTCTAAAATCCCTGGAGGGAAAGCCGGAGGAGGAGTTGATAAACGAGATTCTGCTCAGATCTTTGAAGAAGGCTTGCTATGCCCCGGAAGACATAGGGCATTTCGGCCTGGCCTTCTCTCATTACACCCACTTCACCTCGCCCATCAGAAGGTATCCGGACTTACTGGTGCACAGGCTCTTGAAAGAGATGCAGGAAAAGAAATACAGCTTCGAAAGACAGAACAAGCTGGTCCGGCGCCTGCCGAAGATCGGAGAGATCACCTCCGAGAGGGAAAAGCTGGCGAACGATGCGGAAAGAGAATCGATCAAGATCAAGCAGATCGAATTCATGCAGGATAAATTGGGAGAAGAATACCAGGGGCTGATCGCCAGCGTGGTCTCCTTTGGATTCTTCGTCAGGCTGGACAATCTGTTAGCCGAGGGGCTGGTGCGGGTGTCGAGCCTGGATGACGACTACTATATCTTCGATGAAAAGGGAAAGAGGTGGGTAGGGAGGCGCACCAAGAGGGTTTATAAGCTGGGCGACCGGATAAGAGTTCAGGTAGTAAGGGTGGATAAAGAACAAAAGCAGATAGATTTTGTGCAGACGGGAAGCAGTCCGCATAAGGCCCGCGGAGTTAGAGAAGGAAAAAAGAGAAGATCAAAAAAACGCGGCAGATCCAGGAGGGCTCGACCGTAGCGAACCGTCAGTCAAGAACTGGTGTTTGAAGGTCAGCGAGGACGCCGTACACGAGAAAGTTTTGGGTTGTAATTTTCACTTTTTGTTTTTACTTTCTATACTGTTCGAAGCTTTCTGGGAAGTCTTGAAAGAGTCTGTTACATGGGAATGATCTGATGGACCAGCCGGCTAACATACTGATAATAACTCCGGACGTAAACCTCTCCAAGGGGATAGGCAAGGCCCTCTTGGACGTCAGCCCGCAGATGAAGGCCGTTCCGACCAGCCGGGACGGACTGAAGAAGGTGCGGGATGAGAGATTCGACTTGGTCCTTACCGATTCTCGACTGACAGATCTCTCCTGCCCGGTCCTTATACGGAGGATAATAGCCAGAGATCCTCGACCCGATATCCTGGCGGGACTTACTAAGGATAGCCTTCACCGCCAGCAGGAGCTTCTGGATTGTGGCGCAGATGACGTTTTCGAGATTCCCCTGAAACCCAAGGAGTTCCATCTCAAGGTAAGTAGGGTTCTGAAGGAGAAGAGCTTTTTAGAATCGTGCGGGCTGGTGGGAAAGTCCATTCAGCTAAAGCAGATAGCGGAGTCGGCGCTTCAGGTTGCGCCCACCAGTATCACCGTGTTGATTACCGGCGAATCGGGAACCGGAAAAGAGCTTGTCGCGCGTGCCATTCACGCCAACAGCAAGAGAAAAGACAAAGCTTTTGTCGCGGCCAACGTGGGAGCGCTGGCAGAGGGAGTGGTGGAAAGCGAGCTTTTCGGTCACGAAAAGGGCGCCTTCACCGGCGCTGTCAGCCGAAGGCAGGGCTTGTTTGAAACCGCCGATCAGGGAACCATATTCTTAGACGAGATCGCAGAATTCAAGCCGTCCACTCAGGTGAAACTGCTGCGGGTTTTGGACGAGAGAAGCTTCATGCGAGTGGGGGGAAGCTCAGACATCAAAGTAGATGCGAGAGTTATAGCCGCTACCAACCAGAACTTAGACCAGAAGGTGCAAGATGGATCATTCCGCGCCGATCTTTACTTCAGACTGGCGGTGGTGAAAATCGAAGTGCCCCCTTTAAGAGAGCGACCGAGGGACATTCCCATTCTGGTGCACAGCTTCATTGGGAAGCTGAATGAAAAAAGCGCCAGAAAGATCACCGGGGTCTCGGATGAGGCGCTGGAGGTTTTGGTCAACTATCATTGGCCCGGCAATGTGAGAGAATTGAGGAATTTCTTAGAAAGCATGCTGGCTTTGGCCCCAGACAGGAGAATCGAAGCATCCGACGTAAAAAAGTATGTCGAGAAGCAGACGCAGGACAACCGGCAGCTTCCGGTGGTTACGGGCAAATCCGTGCAGGCTGCGGAGCACGAGCTTATCATACAGGCGATCTTGAGCTTAAGATCGGAGATCATAAACTTAAGAGAAGCGCTGTCGGAGCGAGGTCAGCTTAGACCGGAACAGAGGGTTGAGCCTGTAGGTTCCTCCTGGATAGGTCGACAGGAAGTTGGACAGATACCTACCGATTTAAACGTGGAGGAGATGGAAAGAGAGCTGATTCAAAGAGCGCTGACGTATACTAAAGGGAACAGGAAGAAAGCCGCCCAGCTTCTGGGCATCGGAGAGAGGACGTTGTACCGGAAGTTGGACAAATTTAAACTGAGATAAAGATGTTGGGGCGAGATTCTATAATCCTGGCCCCCCGGCCATCGGTATTCCAAAATCCCGATGCGACTTATCTAATGAAGAATGCAAGTGTGAAACGAGGAGCGGATTATGCTAAGGCATTTTACCCTTGAGTATTGGAAGGATGATGGGTGGTATGTGGGGAGATTGAAAGAGGTCCCGGGTGTATTCAGTCAGGGAGAATCTCTGGAGGAACTGGAGGAGAACGTCAGAGAAGCATACCAGCTGATGATGGAAGAGGAAGAGATTGTCCCCAAGGCGCAGATTAAGACGAAAGACATCGGAGTCGAGATTTGAAGCGCAAGGAGCTTATTCGAGAACTGATGAGAGCCGGTTGTTATCTCAGGCGCAGTGGCAGGAAGCATGATATTTACGCGAATCCGAAGAACGGACGGAAGGCACCAATTCCGCGACACGCGGAGATCAAAGACAGCTTGTGTAGATTGATCAGAAGACAACTCGGTCTTGACAAGTAGGTAGAGACTAAATGTCGGGCAGCCTTCGGCAGCCCGACCTACTCCAAAAGTAGGTTGTTGCTCGATTCATCGAGCCCGCAGAATGCCCGATAAATCGGGCAACTACGGAGTGAGCAAATGAAACCTTCCCGTCGGAGAGCCAAACATATATGGGTCATCTCGGATGGTTCCGGGGCAACGGCTGAGAGGGTATTGCAGGCAAGCCTGGTACAATTCGGGCGTGAGAACGTTAAGGTAGAGCGTGTTCCCGACATCAGAAGCGAAGAACAGATTCAGGAAGTCCTGGCTACGGCCGCAAAAAAGAAAGGACTTGTGGCGTACACCCTGGTCGCCCGACAACTCAGAAACGAAATAGCCACCAGGGCCAATGAGCTCAACGTCCTTACTGTGGACCTTCTGGGGCCAATGTTGACCACTTTGACCAGGTTTCTTGCTTCCACTCCGGAGTCAAGGCCCGGTCTGTTGGGGGAGTTGGATCATAGTTATTTCAAAAGAATCGATGCGGTTGGGTTTACGGTGAAACACGATGACGGGCACGGGCTGCACGACCTGCGCCAGGCAGATGTGGTGATAGTCGGGGTCTCCAGAACGTCAAAGACGCCTTTGTGCATGCACTTGGCTTATAACAGGGGGCTTCTGGTGGCTAACATTCCGATAATACTGGGAATGGATCTCCCTCCCGAGCTTTTCAAGATCGATCAGAAAAGGATCGTCGGGCTGACCATAAATCCGGATCTTCTTGTCACCCTGCGCCAGACCCGACTGGCCCAGTTGGTGCACGCAGACATAAACTACGGCGATGCCAGACATGTGATAGAGGAACTGACATATAGCCACCAGATCTTTCGAAAGAACCCCGGGTGGCCGGTGATCAACATCACCGGTAAGGCCATCGAGGAGATGGCCAACGAAGTATGCAGCTTGCTTATCAACAAGGGTCCGCGATTTTCGGACACAGCGGAGTATTAAGTTAGGGCTCACGAGAGGAGATAAGATGAGAGTCATGGTGCTGGGGGCGGGTTTGGTAGGCGGAGCTATTGTTAAGGATCTGGCAACCGACGCTGACCTTACGATCACCGCCGTCGACTTTGATCAGCGCAACCTGGACAAGTTGAAAGGCGAATCCAATGTGAAGGCAATAAAGGCGGATCTCTCGGATTCGTCGACGGTTTCAAAGCTGGTCAAAGACTATGACCTCGTGGTTGGCGGGCTTCCAGGACATATGGGTTTTCGCACCCTAAAGACGGTAATCGAATCGGGCAGGAACATAGTTGACATAGCCTTTTTCCCGGAGGATGCGTTCGAACTGGACCGGCTGGTCAAGAAAAAGGGAGTGACCGCAGTGATCGATTGCGGCGTGGCCCCAGGGTGCAGTAACCTTATCTTAGGCCACCTGACGACAGTCCTGGATGAGACCGAACGCTTTGAGTGCTACGTTGGCGGTTTGCCCCAGGAACCAGAATGGCCCTATGAATATAAAGCCCCCTTCTCGCCCTCCGACGTGATAGAGGAATATACCCGTCCCGCACGGCTGGTGGAAAATGGAAAGGTCGTCATCAGGCCCGCGCTTTCCGACGTGGAGCTCATTGATTTTCCCAAAGTGGGATTGTTGGAGGCATTCAACACCAACGGACTCAGGACGCTTATCCAGACGATGTCCGCAGGTCAGTTAACTCAAATGAGATCCAAATTCGGAAAGATTCCCCACATGAAGGAGAAGACCATGAGGTTTCCCGGGCATGCGGAGAAAATGAGAATGCTCCGGGAGACAGGCTTTTTCGACAAGGAACCGGTTTCTCTTGACGGCGCCAGCGTAAGGCCGCTGGATTTGACCTCAAGGCTGCTGTTCCCCATGTGGAAGTTGAATGAGGGAGAGGAGGACTTCACCGTGATGCGGATCAAAGTCGAGGGAAAGAAGGGTGGCAAACGAAAACGTCACACCTTCGATCTTTTGGATACCTACGACAGGAAGACAAACACCAGCTCCATGGCACGCACCACCGGATACACCTGCTCGACAGTGGTGCGGCTTTTGGCTGAAAAGAAATTCGGTCGCGTCGGAATCTGTCCGTTGGAGTTTATTGGTCAAGATCATGAATGCTATCGATATGTCATTGAAGGTTTGCAGAAAAAAGGAATCAGTTTCAAGGAGACGGTGACGGACTTAGACTAAGGTCCACGTCGTCAAAATCAATAGTGTCAATACAAACGACGGAGGTGCGATCGTGAAGGTAAAAGATATCCTGAAAGACAAAGGAACCGAAGTGGCGACGATCGGAGTGGAGGAGATCATTTGCGATGCTGTAAGGGCTTTGGTGGAACAAAACATCGGCTCCTTGCTGGTGCTGGACGAGAAAGGGGTCATCGCTGGAATAATTACGGAGAGGGACATATTGAAGCAATGCAATAAGTGTCTCGAAACGTTTCCGGATATAAAAGTAAGAGATGTGATGACCAAAAATCTTATCGTAGCATCCCCGGATGACGATCTGGACTACGTGGAAAACATCATGACCCAGAATCGAGTAAGACATCTTCCCATAATCGCAGGTCAGAAACTGGAGGGGATAATCTCCATCGGTGACCTGGTAAACGTGCAGCGTGCCCAGTGCAAGGTGGAGAACCGCTATCTCAAAGCTTATATCTCCGGGGAATATCCGGGCTGAGGCGACGCCAGGATCACTCTTCTATCCAGACCACCGCCGAGAGGGGAAGAAGACCGGAATGCTAAGGAATTGTATTCGCAGGAGAACTGCGGCAGTCATTTCAACTCAGGCTGCAAGAAATATGTTGAGGTGTTTCGGCATCCAAGTATTACTGCTGACTGTGATCTCTTGCAGCAGCAAGCATGATGCAGGCAGCAACTTCCCTCCAATTGAGTTTGACGTAAACCCCGATCTGCTTTCGTCACCCCTCTTGATAGATACCTCATTTTCAATACGAATGCCCTTTGATTGGCCCGAGGTCAACGGCGAATCATTCAAAGCTGCGAAGCAGGTCATAAATGGTGATACATCGTCCGTTCTCAGCCTGGAACTTCTGGAGATATTCAAATCAGTTCAAGGTGCTTCCTGCGTTATCTCAAAGGTGATCAATGAAACTCCCTTGTTTGATCTGCTGGATACGGATTTTGAAGAGTCGTTGAAATCGAATTTTCGAACAGACGAGGTCAGCAAAGGTGCATTTAGCCTGAACGGGAATAACACCATACAATACCGCGTGATCAGCCGAGACATTGTGGCCTTTAAATTATTTTGTGAAATTAGTGGCAATCTTTATCAAATTGACTATTTTATTCCTAAGGGAATCTATGAAGTGGAGGTTCGTAAAGTCGAGTCATCCCTCGGGAGTATAACCACAAACGAAGACGCAAGGTAGATGATGAAACGAAGGGGAAGTGCTCAAAGAAAGAGGGAGAAAACCACAAGAAGATAGAAAGGAGGTGATATGATGAAGAGAATGGCAGTGCTAATGGTTGTGGTGTTGATCGCCTCATTTGCCATTGGATGTGCCGCCCATATCCATACTATTGGGGAAGGTCCCCAGCAAAGTGGAAAAGAGGAGGGACGCCAGTGGTACATTCTCTGGGGACTGGTTCCGCTTAATGAGGTGGATTCAAAGGCAATGGCCGGTGGTGCCTCCGACTATGAGATCAAAACCGAAATGTCTCCCATTGACTTCCTCATCGGAATCCCGGCCAGTCTTGTCACCATCCAGTCGCGAACAGTCACCGTAACAAAATAGGCACACCCAACAGCACGGAGCATCATACGAGCAAGACGGCGGTGGGTCAAAAGCCGGCTGCCTTTGACCCACCCGTCTTGGTCAACCAAGCGATGTGGCAGATGATACGAGGCCAATCAAGTCTGGCACGTTGAGTCTGAATCTGCTATATCGGGCTCCGAGCATATCGGTCAGCAAAAAATAGCCACAGTGGCTGGGGAGGGATCGAGATGACAGAGCAGGCACACGATTTCGTCGATGTGAAGGATCAGTCAAACAGAATCCTGCGCAAGGAGATAATTGTTCCCGCCGCGCCGAAAGAGGTATGGGATGCCTGGACGACTACCGAAGGCGTGAAGACTTTTTTCTCCAGCCAAGCAAAGGTCGAGCTTGCCGTCGGTGGCCCGTTCGAGATTTACTTTCTCTTAGACGCGCCGCACGGAGCGCGAGGATCTGAAGGATGCCGCGTGCTAAGCTATGTTCCTCCGAAGATGCTCTCCTTTTCGTGGAACGCCCCGCCTGAATTCGAAAAGCTGCGAGGCAAGCACACCATAGTGGTTGTGAGACTTGAGGAAGCTGGGTCCGGAAAAGCAAAGGTTCTGCTGTC
>JBARPX010000234.1:0-6769 GCA_049643405.1 Candidatus Zixiibacteriota bacterium | reverse complement strand
TATACTCATAGGCCGGGACGTAGAAGGGACAGGCGGTCATGCAATACCGGCAGCCCACACACACGCCCTTGTTGTAGGTCACCGCTCCCTCAGGTGTTTTCTTGAAGGCGGCCACCAGGCAGGCGGAGGCGCAGGCAGGCTCGTCGCAATGCCTGCACTGCTGCTTGACATAGACCGGCGGCCCGTCCGGGTCCGGATTCGGAAAACGGTTTACCACCGTGTGAGCGTTTTCGGTGGTTCTTCTTGTCTTCTCGAATACGGATTGATCGTCAAAGGGGACCTCCGGCGGTGGCAGGTTATTCACCTGATTACAGGCGGCCTCGCAGGTGCGGCAACCGACGCATCGGGTCAGATCGGTCAGAACGCCGAAGCGATCCTGGTGCCCGGTAAACTGCCCGGTTGCGCTGGCCGATTGCGATTTGCCCACCAGGCCGGCACCTGAAGCGGCCGCAATGCTCTTTAGGAACTTTCTTCGACTGATACTCATCAGTTTTCCTCCGGTTCTTTCTGTTTAACCATGATCCTCACAAATTCTCCTTAACTCCAACTCTCTGTTTTACCACCGGCCATCGTCCGTAAGCTGGCAGCAGCCTCCTCGGTTAATCGGTCTTCTCCGAGCCAACTCTGGCTTTCTTGGCGTGGCACTCGGTGCACCCCACCGGTGCACCTAGGTCCCGGTGGCAGGTCATGCACTGCAGGTGGTAGGCACCCTTAAGCCCGGGCATGTTCAAATTCTGGGGATTAAACGGCTCGCCATGGCATTCCCCGCAGGCGGGAGTCTGGTCGGCCTGGCTGTGATGGTGGCAGGAGGCACACTCCTCAGCCATCTCCGCATGCATGGCATGAGAGAATACCACCGCCTCGTAGATGTTTTCCTGGCTGCTTAAGGTGAACGTCTCCGGCAACTCCTCAGACTTCTGCTTAACCCGCGTGTCTTTGGATACTTGCTTCACCGCCGGCGTCTCGCCGCTTCTCTTGGTGTGACAATCCATGCATCTGGTCGGCCCCATCTCCATCTCCCTGTGACATGCTATGCACTGGCCATGATAAGCGTCTTTCAGCCCCGGCGGACCTGCTTTCTTCGAAGCCGACATGGACGGGTGACACTTGCCACAGGAGGGAGTTTGTCCTGCTCCGCTGTGATGGTGACAGTCTCCGCAGTCTTCGGCCATAGCGGAATGCATCTGGTGAGAGAATGACACGGGTTCGTACATCTTCGCCACCTGGCCCAATGAGATGGTCTCCGGCATCCCTTCCGAGGAAGAGATGTCTGCCGTTTTCTCCCCACCAGCGTACGAGGCAATCGCAAGCCCGAAGGCCAACGCCAGGATGGTATAGGTTATCGCTCTTCTTGTCACCGCATCTCCTTTGCTTGCAGTTACGCCTGTTTCCTCTATTCAGCGTTAAAAAAGTCTCGCGCTACCTTCTGCCACTGCTCGGAGGTCAACTCGTCGCCCAAGTCGGGCTTGATCTCTCCTCCTTCCTGCAGAACCGGATAGCTGGTCGGCACCAGCGCTGCTACCAACTGTTCTTTTGTCGCCTGATTCCACCGAGCCAGCATCTCACCGGACAGGAGGTTCTTCGCCTCCCGGGCGAGACGCAGGGGTGCGATTTTCAGAATCCAGTTCACCTCAGGATTCTCCTGAGTGAGAACCTTGGGATTCTCTGCTACCTTCGGGTTGACGTCCACCACTCTGCCGCTAAGGGGGGAAATCTGAACCAACTCCCTTTCTCCCCTTCTTATTCTCCAGGCTTCGCCTCCCTGGAAGACCCTATCCCCTTTTCTGGGGAGCTTGATCTCCTGCACGGAGCCAAAAACTGAGGAAGCGAACTTGTCCATTCCTACGTTCACCAGACTGGGTCGAATCACCTCGGCCCAGGTGTGAGTCGGATGAGCGAAAATCCCTTTGAGGGCCTGCAACGATTCAGCGATGGCTTCGGTCACTGCACGACCACGAGGAGCGTTCAACACTCTCCAAAAGAGAATGAACAGCAGCATGAAAGCGACCGCTATCCCGTACTCGACAGACTTGGTAGTAAGCATGAATTCCTGTAAAGTCTGCATCTCAAGATCCTTTCCCTACTATAGAGTTAGTCTCCTAATCCTCCTGGTTCGACCACTTCAGTCGTTGTATCCACCTAGCCGCCGTTGAAGAACTCCCGGGTCACCTTCTCCCACTGCTGTGAAGTCAACTCGTCTCCCAAGTCAGACTTAATTTCCCCACCTTCTTGCAGGACCGGAAACTCTGCCAGGCTCAGGGTCGCCACTAACTGCTCTTTGACGGACTGGTTCCATCGATTGAGCATGTTACCATGAAGCAGGTTTTTCAGCTCCCTTTTCAGCTTTATCGGCCTGACCTTCAGCACCCAGTTTTTTGCAGTATCTTTCTGGGTCAGAGCCTGAGGATTTCGAGCCAAGTCCGGATTCACCTCTTCCACTCTTCCGCTGATGGGAGAGGTTTGATGCAGTTGCCGCTCCCCTCTTCGCAATTTCCAGGCCTTCCCGCCCTGTTGAATGACAGTCCCCGGCTGCGGAAGGTTTAGCTCTTCCACCGATCCAAATACCGACTTGGTGAACTCGTCAGCTCCCACGGCAACCAGGCTGGGCTCAATAACCTCGACCCAGGCATGCCCTGGATGGACAAATATCCCCTCCAGAAATGAAGATACTTTGGCTCTCGCGGCCTTCTCCTGCGGAACCTCCCCACGTCTCCTTTGAAGCCAAGCTCCAATGCCAATTGCCATTACTATGAAGAGCACCCAGAGTATTATAGACATGTTTCTCACCTCCACTCTCTTTTACGGTTAGTCGCTCAGCGCGCTGGCTTAAACCCAAACATTCTCCGCTTACGCCATGCGCCAACTCCGATCGCTATGGCCAAGAAAAACCCGCCAATTATCACAGACATTGCCATCACCTGACCTTTCCTTATGCCGTTCACACTTCGCTCACTGCACATATAGTGCAAAGAGGATGCCAATAAATCATCACACTCAGACATGAACTGTTAAGCCTAAGTTTCCCTTTCGATTGTCCGCGAAATTTATGTGTCAGACGGCGAGGTTACTTGGAGATTCGCGCCGGCTAGTGTTGAATATTTCGACGTCCATGTGCTGAGAGAGACCCCTCTATTGGGCAACTAGTTCCCATAAAACAATTAAGCTACTGTGGGGAATTTCGACATCGGGTGTAGCAATTCCCGGCAATATTCGATGGCTCACCCAGGGTTGATGGTGATCTCAGGTTGCTCCTGCACAACCAATGGGCATTGAGACATGCCTTGCTGCAATCTGAGTGCGATCCGGGGAGTTCCCACGTCCTTTCTCCGCTAGTACTAAGCGAGACAAGAGCAACGCAGGCGGGACCCACAGGAGAAGAGGGGGCAGCAAAGATCACAGTCATGGTTGCATTTTTCTCCTCACGGGTTGCCCCGTGGCGTACCTAGCAGGAGGCCTCTCGTGCGTAGACCAAGTCTGGTCCACTGGTCCCGCCAACACGAGCCCGCTGGGGGAGACCACTGCACGATCTCCAGAGATTTGCAGTTGTCGTGGAAAGTGTTCCGCCTCAGTAAATCAGGAAACCTGAGAGAGAAACCCGAGATCGACCTGGGCCGCCGTTCGCGGATAGTCGGTCGGGCGACGCAGTGGAGTTGCACCACTGGGCGTGAGCCTGAGCGGCAAGTCCGGTGACCATAAGAAAAGCGACGCCACTCCAAGCGGCGTCGCCTTCTCACAGTTGATGGTGCTCAATCGCGCAATGGTTACTTGCCCTCGGCTTCAGTCTTCTTCATTTCCTCCTCAGTAGGCTTATGATGCTCCACCAACTTGAAGGCCTCTTCATACTTGAACCCTTCAAAGGTGGGGCTATTCTTGTTGTGGCATGTCACACAGAGCTCCTCAGTCGGCTTCATCAACCCGTCTGTCACCGCCTGTTTCTGGTTGTCCTTCTTCTTGTGCGACGCGAAATAGTCGCCTGCAGGACCGTGGCACGCTTCGCAGGTTACGCCTTCTTCCATGCTGTATTTTTCCCCTTTAAGCTTTGCAGAAGCCTGGTGTCCGGTGACATGGCAGATCAGACACTTCTCGCTCTTTTGTGGGTTCTCGATCTTCATATCTTTGGCGACGGCCTGTGCCTTCTCGCCTGCCAAGACCGTGTAAGCGCCGGCATGTTTTGTGGCCGCCCACTGGTCATGAATCTTCCCCCACTTCTGAGCGTTGTGACACATCTTGCATTTGCTGGCACCGACGTAAGCATGCTCTTTTGCCTTTGTGGTATCGGTCTTTTCAGATGCGGTGGACGGGGTAGCGGCTTTTGGTTTCTCCTGCGAGATGGCCGATCCCCACACGAAAAGGGAAGCGACAAACACAACGATCAAAATCCACGTGAGTTTCTTCATCCTCTCTCTTCACCTCCTTCCTCATATTCTTGCGAAGTCCGGTTTTATCACAATCAATCTAACTCCGGTCTTGAGGCTTGTCAAGGACAAAACAGAGAGTATGGTATACGACAAGTGTGCGAGGGCGCAAGATATCCCGACTGCAAGAGACATGTCCGCCTCGCCAGATAGGACGCAGAATAGCACCCACCACTCCGAAGAAGCAGCGTTTGAAAATGGACAGACTATCTCGGCAAGCATTCACGGCGAACAGGGACTCTCAGACTCCACGCATTTCTCGGGGAAAGCTGAGAGACCCCTATGTCCATTTTGTTCCCAAAACACGTCAAAACAAGCCAAAATTCTGAAAATTCCACCTTCGATCTATTTTTGCTTGCTTTGGCTTGATGTATTGTGTTTATTGGGTTTGTGAGGGTGCCCGCTGGCGTCACCTGGCAGCTTGTTGTCTTTCTTTGTGACGCGTTTTGCCCTTCTATTGCCAAAGGCCGACAGTCACCCAGACACATCACGCATCTGTTTCGCATCTGGTCACCCTACCCCACCACCCTGTCCCCCGGAGAGAACCTGTTATGCCACTCCTTCACATCAGACCCAGCCAGGTGGATATACAACTGTGTCGTACTCTGAGTTGTATGCCCTAGGATCTTCTGGAGTATGGCAGAGGAACCACCTGACTTAATCCAGAATGTTCCAGAGGAGTGGCGGAGGAGGTGGGGGGAGACTTTGATTCCTGCCTTCTGACCTATCCTCTCCAGAATCCGCTCGACCGACCTGACAGGTAGTGGATGGCCGTCCACCCTACACACCAGAAAGTCACCTGGAATGTCGCGCCTGTGCTTCGACAGGAAATAGTGAATTCTCTTGATCGTTGTTGTCCCGAGAGGGATGCACCTTCCCTTTCGACCCTTACCATAGAATTTGATCATCCCGGCTTTGAGGTCTACGTCTGAGAGCTTGAGACTAAGGAGTTCCCCCAGGCGAACCATCGTGTCCCAGAACAAAAGAAGCATTATGTAATTCCTGTAGCCAGTGAAAGTCCTACGGTTAGGGACGCTCAGGAGCTCCTGTATCTCTTCCTCCGTGATTATCTTGGGAAGCCTCCTCTCGGCCTTAATCAGCTTGATCCTATCCATGGGATTCCCGTTGTCCAAGAGGTCCTCTCTGTGAAGGTAGTTGAAGAATAGCTGAAGGACTCGGATTCTACCATTAACAGTGTAGTCGGAAACCTTTCCTTTCATTGACAAGATGTAGGACTGAATGACGCTCGCATCTACGCCCTCAAAGGGAACCTCCCTTGACTGCATGAATCTATAGAAGTCTCACAATCTCTCTCCATAGACATCTATGGTCTTAGAGGCGAGGTTCTTCACCCTGCAGTCGAAGTAAAAGCTCTGGAGATGTGTTGCGATGCTGGATCCATCTACCGAGTCAATTAGCGCCTGGAGGGAATCAGGCGTCCTTTGACCCATTTCCACCACCCTTTTTTCAAAGAATTTCTTGACATAAGGCGTAGGAGGGCATATAATTGTGGGAGGCGCCTTTAGCTCAGCTAGGTAGAGCAACTGACTCTTAATCAGTGGGTCGGGGGTTCGATTCCCTCAAGGCGCATATTTTTCAAAAGCCAGCCCGAGGGGGTTGGCTTTTTTGACCGGTGCAGTAAGGTGCAGCCAAAGCTTCACCCCTACTCTTTTCGCGAGAGCGTCTTGCCTTTTGTACCGGTATGCGATACTGGTTTTTCGACCCCACTCATCAGCTTAACAAACTCATCTGCCATAGCCTTGATCTCCGCGTCAGGATTCTTCATCAGGGCGGACCGGTTGACAGTTATCTTGTGCTTTGGGATGCTGAGACGGTAAGAGCCAAGCCGGTTGTTCTCTATGACGGACTGTCCGGGCTCCAAGCTGGGCTTGATCTGCTTTCTCAGCCGGTAGAGGTATCTGGTCTGGTTCTCTCCCGGCTCGAAATCGCTTTTGTGTATCCACCCGTCCTCGGTCTTGAAAGCCGTCCAGACTAACTTCACCAGATACTTGAAGCTCTTGGCAGGAAGGATCGTCTTTCTTCCATTCACCAGAATCAGGAACCTATCCTTTACCGGGCTTCCCTCGATCACCAAGCTCATCTCTTCTGTTCTTGCACCTTTGCTCTTACCGGCAAGGGTTTCCCTCTTTTTTGAAGGTTTCGGCCTTTGCTCCACCGCCTCCTTCAATCTCCGGGCCACTCTTTCGGGAATCACCGCCTGTAGCTCTTCGAGCTTTGCATCTTTGATTCTCGTAGGACTAGCAAACCCTTCCCTAACCATCCTCCAGACGTAGTCTCTTCCCAGACCAGACACTCTCAAACGTGCCAATTTAATTCCCGCATCATCCACTCCA
>JBARPX010000233.1:0-2346 GCA_049643405.1 Candidatus Zixiibacteriota bacterium | reverse complement strand
ACCAACTCCTGCTGCTCTCTCCTCTGGGGATATCTCTGATGGTCTTCTTCCTTCTCTTCAAGATCAAGCACAGGGAGTTCAGAGACAGGTTGGTCAATTTCCTCATTCTTGCCACCACCTTTGCATTGGTTTACCTTTTCGCGTTTAATTTCACCTTAGGCAGCGCGGATTGGGATTTAATGTCGATGCCAGCCCCGTTTATTGGACTGTTGGGGATACTTCTTTTCCTTAGGTGGGGTGAAAGACCGACCGCCGATCGCCGACCGCCGTCCGCCGCCCAAGGCCGATCCAATGCGGACCAACTCAAAACAGAAAAGACCTCCATAATCGGTTCACCAGCTGGAAAGAGATTCCGGGCTTGGGGAGTGATCTTCATCTGGTTCTCTGTCTTTCACACCGTTCCCTGGATTATGATAAACGCCCACAGCCAACGATCCCTGGATCGCTATCTACTCATTCAGGAGAACGATCCTCATCCGGTGGACGAGACCGGTTACAACCTGTACAAGATAGCCAGGATCCTAAACGGGGCCGGGCTGGGTGACGAAGTGGAGGGTATGTATAGAAGAGCTATTGTAAGAAACCCTCGCGACACCATCAGTTACTACAACCTGGCCAACTGTTATAACCGACGAAGGGAATTCGACCAAGCCACAGGTGTTTTGGACACACTTCTGAAAATGGCTCCCGCCTATCCTGAAGCATACTGGCTGATGGGTAACGTTCACCTCAGGAAGGACGAGCATGCCCAGGCCCTGCCGTACATGGAGAAGGCTCTGCCGTTCCTACAGCATCGTATGGACTTCCTCTATCAACTCTGGGCTGCATATCGCTCAACTGATCAGGACGCGCAGGCTGCAGCTTGTGCTGAGAAGATGATCAAACTAAAGCCCGATTATCCGGATGCTTACCATCTCCTGGCCTTAGCGAGCGTTGGACTGGGTGATTTTCAGACCGCTAAGCAGGCCTGGGAGCGTGTCCTGACCATCAATCCCGATGACTCCGCTGCAATCAGAAACCTGAGAGGCTTAGAAGATCATCCAGAGAGGTAAACTCCCGATCCAGCCACAGATCTTTCCCTATTCCAACTTGACAGTCACGGAGATACGGATATATTACGAACGCTGATTCAGTCAACCTGCAGTGAGCGTAATCCGATATGAGAGCAGCCGATCCAAAAGAAAAGAACTCTGTGACCAAGAGGCAAATCTCGGGCAAGCTCTTTGGCTCTGTTTTTCTCCCCTGGATGGCAATTCTCATCCTCCTCCACCTGCTCACTATCTACTTAGCTCCAGCCTACATGTGGGGAGCTCATTTCTACCATTTCTATCCTCTCTGGATTGGCTGGATTCTGACCCTGGTTAGCCTGACCATCCTAATTCCGGGCGTCGGTGAGTCGCTCTATCCGAAATTCGAAGCCCTGGCTAAGAGAATCAGAAGACCATTTGATTCACTCAGCCAGAATAAGAGCTTTCTCCTCCCAAGCTTCGCTTCGCTCCCCATCTTTTGGATCTTCCGTAACAGGCTGCATCTTTTGGGGGATGGCATGTTTCGCATCACAGATTTACCGGAGGGGAGACTTCACCTGCAGGAGTGGCTGGATGCATTCATCCATCTGGTGGTATATCGGGTGATGGTCAAACTCATTCCCGGTTGGACCCCTGAGTTCACCTATGCGATCATCAGCGTACTGTGCGGTGGAGCATTCGTCTACCTCGCCTTGAAGTTGTCTGCCCTTCTGGGGAAGACCGGCTTGGGAAAAGTCTTAATCTTTTTCTCCCTGATCTCCTTGGGATCGATACAGCTTTTCTTCGGATACGTGGAAAGCTATTCCATCCTCCAGGTGACTCTTTTGGCTTACATCCTCTTTTCGGCAATGTATCTCTTGCGAAAGGTGAACGTCTTCCCTGCGCTCATAGCCTTCCTGGTAAGCGTCGGTCTGCACGTCACCTCCCTGGTTTTCGTCCCCTCGTTCATCTATCTCTTAACCAGAACCGATAAGAGCCGCTCAGGAAAAAAGCGCGCGCCGACGAAGACCATCTCAAATGCTTTCATCTTTGCAGGTTTGATGGTGGCCTCGTTCTTGGTTGTTTCCTGGATTTTCGTCGTCGCCACCGGCCTGGAGAAAACCGGCAAGGGCATCTTCATTCTACCTCTGATCGCCACGGAGAGCTATCCTTTCGGGATGTTCTCCTTGGCTCACATCTCGGAATTTGCCAACCAACTCCTGCTGCTCTCTCCTCTGGGGATATCTCTGATGGTCTTCTTCCTTCTCTTCAAGATCAAGCACAGGGAGTTCAGAGACAGGTTGGTCAATTTCCTCATTCTTGCCACCACCTTTGCATT
>JBARPX010000232.1:0-2862 GCA_049643405.1 Candidatus Zixiibacteriota bacterium | reverse complement strand
TAATTCTCTGCGATACTTGATAAAGCTCGTTCCGCCAATAACTTTGCTGGTTCCAGCGCAGTAGTAGCCGCTTTTATTTGAGCGTTCACTGTAGCAAACGCAGTACCAGATGGAGAATCGAGGTTCGCTAATGCCTTCAGTCCTGCAAGTCGATTGAGTCCAGCTTCAATCCTGTCAAAAACGAGTAACAGATTGCCATCGATTGAAGGGGGAGGTAGTATTTCGTAATCATCTCCTGGCCCCAAGCGTACTTGAGCGTTGATGTCTCCATAGTTTATTTCAATACCTTCTCCAGTAGTTGTGGTAGTCTTTGATCTTGGGGCTGCTGCGTAGCCAGTAACTTCAGAAAATGCCATACTTTGAAGGATAAGTTGCAACTCTAGTTGTTTTGTGTGAACGATAGGCCCAAGTATAGGGCGTACCTTGTGGGCTTCTGAAGTAGCAAGAGAACTTCCACCTTCTACTATTGTCCAGGGGAGGAACGGTAATTCCATATCGTCCTTGAACATTATCCACCCACCGTCACCAGGATACGAAATTTCTGTGTGGCGAGTTGGTTTAGATATCCAAAGAACTCGATTATCGTAATCCCAGTGATCGTACACTGTAACGTACAGTTCGCCGTCTTCGCCTTCAATCTTTTCAGACAGCAAACTTGCATCTTTACCGTAATAGTAAACGGCATCCCTAGCTCTCATTACCTTTGCATTGAGAACCATATCAAGCCCAAGCGGAGAGAATCTAGCGTGAACATCTTTCGGATTCTCGATTGTTGTAATAAACCCACCTTGGTTCATGGCGGCCTTATATCTTGAAGGCAAGTCGCCCTGTTGTCCTTTTATCTGCCAGTTTACCGGAGTAGTCATTGCTGCAACTGAACCATATTTCATAGCAGACTCAACATTATCACCAAGCATGGTGTGTCTTGCCCTTCTATCAGCTTGGTGAAATTGCCAAAGGATGTTCTGCTCTCTCATATTGGCTTCTTTGATAGTGCCTTCATTAGAGTTTAGAGGCTGAATAAATACTTGCGGTTCAATAGTAGCAAGTGTTTTTCTGCCAACAACCATAACTTCAGCAGGAAGTGTTGATTGGATGTTCCTCATCCACTTCAACTTCTTGAGTTCCGCTGGAAGCTCAAGCCCAAACTCAACAACCTTGTCGATTGCTTTGAAGTGGTCTACCTTCGACTTGTCGTTCCGGAGCATCTCGGTCCAAAGACCCTTAAAATAATCTATATTTCGCGCCATTAGTTACTCCCTACGGATATCCATGGTGATTCCATTTTCTTTTTTCTCTCTGCGCTTGGTAGCTGATCCTTTGGTTTATCCATTACCATAACCTCCGGCATCCCCCTAGCCGCCCAATATAGAGCGTCAATAGGATCTTTGAAGTGTTGTGGATACTTCCTCAAGCATTTTCTCAAAAATACCAAGAACGGTGTCTCGCCGTCTGATATTAATATCTTTCCATTCTCTAGCCAGGGGCCAAGCTGCTTCTCAAGTCTCTCTGGCTTTCCCTTCCCCTCTGTTTTCATAGGATAAAGATTTAGATTTGGGTTCCGGAGAAATATCTGTAGCGCTTCCTCTCCCTTACCATCTCCCTCAAAGATCGTTACCCTATGCCCGGGAAATGCCGATTCAGCCTTTTCCATCTCTAGCTCAGCTTCTCCCTGCGTGGGTCGACCATGCCAGCCATCTCCCACAACCGCTCTGCCGTCAGGCATCTTGAATAAATAAGCCTGGGCATAATACGATCTGTTTCTCAAGTCTACATTGGCCTCCTTAATCATGCTCATGTAGTCAACGCCAATGGTCATTACTGACGAGAAGTTTATCTTTTGGTGAGGATATGTCCGGAAGGTAAGCCCTTCCCCTTCCATCTTGACCTTCAGCTCAAGCATATACATCCTCATAAATTCTTTATGTCCTGAACGATTGTAAACGCGTATAATGGATTTTTCAGAGTATCTACCAGGTTCAGTCAATTCGTACCAACCACTCAATAGTTCGTGGTTGAAATAAATACCTTTGTCTTCCTCAACCTCTGTCATGATGGGAGTTTCAGAGAATACAAACTCGCCGGTATCCTTGATATCCTGGTAAACATCATCTTCTTCCCAAGGAGTACCAATAACAACGGGCCAGGTAATAACTTTTTGTCCCTTTGGCTTTGTTTCATCCTCCACAATAAAAGGAAGAATAGTGCCAGTAACTTTTCTTGCGACTGCTGCCATCTGTCTTACCGACACAGTATTATCGTCGTCAAGAAGGTCGTCCATCAAGAGTAATCCATCAGGGTGTTTGCCAATCAGAGTGCTAGATTCAACGCCCAACCCCAACAGCGTAGGGTCTTTCCGGTGAGCATTTAGGTCTACCCAATCGGAATACTCCATATCGGTGCGCTTTACTTCGTATCCATCTGCGCCCCACCCTTTCTTTTTATCGGGAACGACATGAGGGAATACTTCTTTCCATACCCTTGAGTGTTCAATAGTGCTTCTAATCGACTCGGTAACAAGGTCTGCATTTGCACCAGATGAACTTATGATTAAGTTAGCTCTCTCAGGGTGATGCCCGATAAAATATTCTGTGAATGTAACGGATACTGTAGTGGTTTTCCAGCTACCACGCCAGGCGAATATTAAGGCGCCCTTGTCTTTTTCCTTCCCCTTGAAAATAGGCGTGATCCACTTTCTTAGCGCATACCCGGGGAGAGGAATACTAAACTTCTTCTCATAGTACGCCGCGAAGCCTTCAGGTGAAAACTCCTCTAGTGCAAGTTTTTCTTGCACTGTCAAGAGATCGCCGAGAAGGCCCTCTAATTCTTCTATAGGTTTGTTCCGTATGTCCAAAATGTCCA
>JBARPX010000231.1:0-2482 GCA_049643405.1 Candidatus Zixiibacteriota bacterium | reverse complement strand
ATCCTGCCTATATCCGCCTCATCTATGCTGGTCTCAATCTGCATCTCGGCTAAGTCTCTGGCGATGGTGAAGAGGGTGGGAGCCTGCAGGCTGGCTGCCACGGTCTGTCCCACATCCACGTTTCTGGATATGACCACCCCATCTATGGGGGAGACAATAGTGGCATAGTTGAGATTAGTTCCGGCTCTCTCCAGACTGGCCCGGGCTGATTTCTCCTGTGCCAGCGCCAGTTCATAATTGGTCAGGGCCAGATCCCCCTCAGATTCGGAGATCATCTGTTTCTCGAACAGCGACAGGGCGCGCTGGTATTCCTTTTTCGAGAGGTTGACCGAGGCGGTTGCCTTCTCCAAGTCTGCCTGAACCTGGGCCACCTGAGCTTTCAGGAAGGTCGGATCGAGTTGAGCGACGATTTGTCCCTTTGTTACCCGGTCATTGAAATCAACATACAGGGCTGAGATGGTCCCGGAGACCTGGCTGCCGACCTCGACCGTGGTGACCGCCTCCGCCGTGCCGGTGGCGGTGACCAAGATATGGATGTCACCTTTTTTCGCTTCGGCCGTGAGGTAGTTTGCCTCAGACTTCTCATTTCTTATTCCAAAAATCCAAATAAGCAGGACGGCAAGGATAAGGACAGGAACGACGACGACGAGTTTTTTCATAAGATTTCCTTTTTCTTCTTATATTGGACACATAGTGACTGCTGAAGGTTTAATCATAATACGCACACAGCCTGACGGTAGGTTGTCTCCGGACCGTGGGGCCGTGATCCGGTACACGGCAACGAGAGCTTTTAAGACGACTTTTGATGACCGATTCTCTCCCAGCGCTCGACCTCAGTTGAACGTGCCGATTCCTGTTGACGTTAGAGATTTTCTCCGGCGGTGAGAAATTTACGAAGTTTTCACTTGCATCACGTGCACGTCAAACGTATACTACCGAACTGAAACTGGAAAGAGGGAGGAATCATGGTCATAAAGCTTCCCCGGCTGCTGCCCAAACAGGAAAAGTTCTTCGATATGCTGAAAGCTTCCGCCCGGAATCTTCTGGAGGGCGCCAAGGCGGTGAAGGATCTGGTGGAAGACTACACCGATGTGAAGCAGAAGGTGGAGAGGATAAAGAAGATAGAGCACGAGGGGGACAAGATCATCCACGGGATCATGGACGCGCTGGACAAGACCTTCATCACCCCCATAGAGAGAGAAGACATCCACATCTTAGCTTCGGAGCTGGACGACGTTTTGGACGCGATCGAGGGCATTGCCAGCCGGCTCTACAACTTCAAGATCCCTGAACCTACGCCCGAGTGCGTCCGGTTGGTCAACATCGTCTATCAGGCAGTGGAACAGATCGAGGGGGCCATGTCCGATCTGGAGCACTTCGACAACCTTCGCCCGTTCTGCATAAAGATAAACAGCCTGGAGAACGAGGCGGACCAGATCTCGCAGGAGATGATCGGGCAGCTTCTGGATAAGGAACCCGACTGGCGAGTGGCCATAAAGTGGAAGGAAATCTACGGCCGTCTGGAGACGGCAGCCGATCATTGCGAGAACATCGCCGACATAATCGAGAGCATAGTGGTGAAGAGTGGCTGATCTGTCTTTGTTTAAGGTTCTTGTTGGTGTGGGGTTGTTTTGTTATCTTACCCGTTGGGTAAACACTGGCATGTTTGCTTCTATTTTTGCTCGACCTTATTCCCTTGAGGGGAAGGGATGATTTTCCGCTTACTTACACCAAAGATGGTTAGATCGATCCCGATTTCGCACCGGAGGAGGAGGAGACGAATTAATTGGGTGATCTGATCCTGCTTGTGGCCATAATAGTTGCCGCGCTGGTCTACGATTTTTTCAACGGCTTCAACGATTGTGCCAACGCCATCGCCACCACCATATCAACACGGGCCCTTACCCCCCGGACTGCCATCATCATGGCCTGGGTGCTCAATTTCTTCGGAGCATTGAGTCATACCGCCGTCGCCGCCACGGTGGGAAAAGGTGTTATCGATCCGCAGCAGGTAAGTTTGACTCTGGTGTTGGTCGCTTTGATCGGAGCCAGTGTCTGGACCGGCATGGCCAGCTTCTCCGGAATTCCGGTGAGCGTGACTCATTCCCTCATAGGGGGACTTTTGGGGGCAGGGATTGTTGCTTCGGGCGTCGAGATAATCCTTCTTAAGGGAATGAACAAGATCGTCCTGGCTATGATTCTCTCTCCGATTCTTGGCTTTTTGGGTGGGTTGCTGTTGATGGTACTGGTCTCCTGGGTTTTCAAAGACTCGCCATTCCGGACGGTGAATCGTCGTTTCAAGAGGTGGCAGATACTTTCCGCCGCCTGGATGGCCTTCTCTCATGGGATGAACGACGCCCAGAATGCCATGGGCATCATTGCTATGGCGTTGGTCAGTTACGGGGCGTTGGCTACGTTTGAAGTTCCGTTGTGGGTGATGATCATCTGCGCCACCGCCATGGCTTTAGGCACCAGTTTGGGA
>JBARPX010000230.1:0-3809 GCA_049643405.1 Candidatus Zixiibacteriota bacterium | reverse complement strand
TGGCCTCCGCCTGCGGCATAGAAATGGACTATAAGCTTTTTGGCTTTCTTCAAATCGAGCTTCTCGTATACCGCCACGTATTCGGCGAAGATGGTCGCCGATTTTACCCCCTCCTCGCTGAAGGTGATGGTGGAATTCTCTATGATCTGATCCGGGACGTCCACCGCATGTGCCGGAGCCTTCGATTCATCCTTGCTGCAGTTGAAACCTGCAAGCAAAACTAAGATCAATATTTTCGCAACAGAGTTTTTCTTCATGGCCATTCGGACTCAAGATAAGAAAACATCTCCGCTCGTCAAGGGATTTCGATGTGAGGTTCGTCAAGCAAATCTACTTTTACGCATGGATGCCCATATCGCTTTTTCCACCGCCGTCGCTGGAATCGCTTGAAAATCAAGCAAGGAGACGTATACTAAGTATAGTTGAGGCGCTTGAAAGAAAAGAAGCAGAAACCTCGGGTATGGGCTTTCAGGTCTCTTTTACTTTGATTACTCATGCCACCGGTCGATGCGACCTGAGTGTTGCCCGTCCTGTCGGCAGAGCGTCGAAAAGGCTGGTCAAGTCTTCAGTCGGGTCAGAACCAGACGATACACCCTCTTAGTGGCGGAACTTAAGAAGATGAGATTCAATCGCAAGCTCTATTCTTCGATCTTATGTTTTATCTTTTGCGTCTGTCTTCTTGCCTTAGATCTGGGTGCAGAAGGTAGATTGCCGAACACCCAGCGTTCCACTCAGAGAGAACACCTGATCTCGAGCCGGAATGTTGGTTCCTCTCGCGGGATTACCTCAACTTCATATTTGCGGTCTGATTCTGTTGACGTAGCTGTTGGTTACACCACCAGCTACCCGGGACATTCGAAGCATCTGGAGATACAAATCAAAACCCCGGAGAGCATAGCCGGCTTCGGCTTCGAGGTCACCATCGATCCTCCCGGGCTGGCAGATTTCTCCACGGTGCGGATTTACGTCGACAGCATGGACACATGTCCCGCAGAGGAGGAGACCTGCTGGTATTACTTCCCAGTCAGAGAGTGCGAAATCGAGCCCGGCCATCTGGTATCGGGCTGGTCTTTCCTGGCGGCGCATGGGTCGCCAGGAGATACCACTCAACCCTACTGCGATACCGTCCGGATACTGGGGTTGGCTCTTTATGGAGATCCCATTCCTCCCAACCCCAATTACCAGTCGCTTTTTCGGCTGGGCGTGGATGTAGCGTGTGTACCCGACTCACTGATCTACAGAACGGTGAAGTTCAGCATGACGGGAGAGCTCTCGGACCCTTCCGGGCAGCCGGTGCCTCTCCGCGCTCATTCCGGCCAGCTGACCATCTGGTGGAGCGTTCCCGGGGATGCAAACAACGACAGCCTGGTAAACGTGGGCGACGTGGTTTTCCTGGTCAACTACCTGTACAGGAGCGGCTCTGAACCGTGCGTGATGGAGGCGGCCGATCCGAATGCGGATTGTAGGGTGGATGTTGGGGACATTGTCTGTCTGATCAATTTCCTCTTTCGGGAAGGCTCCCCTCCCTCGGCCGGATGCGCCCACTGAATCGGTTTTTCTGGCCACTCCTTATCATCATCTCACATAATCTCTTCGACCGAGTAGAGATAAGTCAGGTTTTCTGTTACAAGATGGAACCTGGCTGAAGCCGGTCACGGCCTGTTCTGCAGAGTTTCCTCCGCAATAAGGATAAACCCTATCTTTTTTGTTAGGGTCACACGAGATTGGACTGTTGCCGATTTTTCTTGACAAGTTAGGAGTAAGTAGATATATTGATTGGGGTAAAACCGACAACCGGATAGAGCCAAAAATCGGACGCAAGCGGACATCTTTTTAGTGGAACCCCGTACGCTGAAAACAGTGGTGTACTTGATACTGCTGCACTTCTAAACCCAGGGGGCGGGAAATGCGAAGGATTTCGTTGGTGCTAATCGGATTGGCTTTGGGAATGCTGCTCTTCCCGGGCCAGAGTTGGGCGGCATGCCCCGAGCACCCCAACGATAATGGGGAATGCGATACCCTGTACGTTGAAATCTGGCCGGGAGATGATCAGTTTATGCCGCCGGGTCCTGACTTCGTGCGTTTTCCCATTTACGTGACCAATGACATCCCGAATCCCGTGATCGACTCCATCGCCGGTTTCGTTATTCCTCTGTGCTTTACCTCCAGCAATGCCAACGCCAGTGCGATCATTGATCCTGAGAGGAACAAGTGCGGAGCTCAGGACCTGGGTCGGATCTTTCATCCCAGTCCGTGGAACCTGAACAACAGCATCTTCCGGGATCTCCCCAGCATGGAGGATCCGCAGGAGCTTAACTGGATGATGGATCTGTCTGACGGGTTCGGGCCGGAGTGGGATACCAGGATTCTGAATCTGGCCAATGGAGACAACTTTTGGCTCTCGCTGGTGCCAACCAGCATGCAGGATCAGAGGTTCAAGGGCGGCAGCAGGGTGCTGGTGGCGAGCATCATGCTCACCATTGAGGACACCACCACTATTTGCATCGACAGCTGTTTCGCGTTGATGATGCACTTGGCTTTCTCCAGGTCGGACGCGGTGACTTACATTCCCAGACACTTCCTGCCTGTGTGCGAGGACATTCATTATCCCGGAGGTCCGCCTTATTTCACTGTTTGCCCCTCTAATCAGATGCACTCTTTCAACGGCAGCTATACCAGCTCGCCTTTCCATGTGACAAACCTTACGCGTGGAGAAGTGATTACAGATGTTGGCGTGAGTTTCCTGGGGTCAGGTGTGGAGAACGTGAACCTTGTTTTCACCAATCCCCCTCCGGCTGAGCATGTGGAAGGTCACGTTAATTATGATGTTGTTGGCCACTGCCAGGCCGGCGGCACCGTGACCTTGACCGCCTGGAACGAATACGGGGCCAGCGATTGGTGCGATTTCGATATCACTCTTGTGAACAATTCTCCCGCTGTGAACTTGCCTCATACCTGGCGTGCCCTCGCCGGTTACACCATGGGACTGAAGGTGTCGGCAACCGATGCGGATGGCGACCTGGTGACGGGAATCCAGTTGGATGCGTTCTGGTACGAAGACGATTCTCTGCAGCCGCCCACCAACCCTCCCTCTTTCGATAGCGGGAACCCAGGACTATTTAGTTGGGCACCGACGGAAAGCGAAACCGGTACGTGGATCGCTCTATTCACAGCGACTGACGCCTGCGGAGCCGCCTATACCCGTGACCTGAGTATTGAAGTGGGGACGCTTTACTGTGGCGATTGTAACGCTGAAGGAGAAATCAACTTAGCTGACGTGATCTATCTTTTGTCCGACCTCTTCAAGGGCGGCCCCCCGCCCGATCCGGTGTGCAGGGGTGATGCCAATTGCAGCGGTTACCGGGACGTTGGCGACGTGGTGGTGCTAATCAATTATCTGTTCAAATATGGCCAGGCACCCTGTTTTGAGTGTTGTCCCTGAAGCTTTCGAGAGCTTTTGGAGAAAGCGAGATTGATTTAAGTTGCCATATAACCTGTTCAACCCGGAGATTGGCAATGAAGCGGAATTTGCTTGTTCTAACCTGTCTGGTTCTGGGGGCGCTGTTTCTGGTCGGGCAGAGTTGGGCGGCATGCCCTGAGGACCCCAATGACAACGGTATCTGCGATACCCTGTACGTTGAGATCTGGCCGGGAGATGATTGGCCCAGTGGCTTTCCACATTTTGTGCGTTTTCCCATTCGGGTGACAAACGATATCCCGGATCCGGATATAGACTCGATAGCCGGTATGGTTGTTCCCCTGTCGTTCGCTTCCACCAATCCACTTGCCAACGCCCAAATAGAGGCTGC
>JBARPX010000229.1:0-5124 GCA_049643405.1 Candidatus Zixiibacteriota bacterium | reverse complement strand
TATCCGGTCTCCTTAATTAATCGCTCCGCTTCCTTAAAATGCTCCCCAAACCTCGCTTGCATGTCCTGTTTTGTCAGGCTCAAGTCCTCACCATCGTCAATTACGTGGTAGGTTTTAGCTGTCGGCTGTGGGCTGTCAGCTGTTAGCTGTCTTCTGATGTTGCGGCACGCCTCCAGGTGATAATCTGTAAGATGTAATCTCATCTGCCCGTGTTCTGCAATTTCCCGGGCTTCATCAAGGTCGGCCCAGGATTTGAGGAAATCTCTTTGATGTCTGAAAAGAGTTGCACGGGCAAATAATCCACGAGGTAAGTGATCTTGTGTCCCAGCTTCCCGCAAACCATCAACAGCCTGGTTTGAATAATTCTCTGCTTCGCCTAAGCTCAGCACAAGTGCTTCAGAAAAACTAGATGACTTATGAACAGCTTGAAGCATTAATGCTTTGCCGATCGTCAGTTTGTCGAGAGCTTTGCCCAATAACCAATATTCTTCTCCCATCATTTTCAATGCCGTTCGTGCCCTATCTAGCACCTCCTGATATTCCCCCGTCGAGAGCAGCAGATCACCGAATCGAAAACCCGACAAGGAAAAGAGATATGGAAATTTGGGTTCTCTCTTTTTCTGCATATTCTCAGCTTCAACAAACAGTTTTTCCGCAGCTTTGTTTTTTCCTGCCTGGTGTAGAGCATCTGCATGAGTTGCGCGATCACTTTCCATTTCAAAACCATTTCCGCTGCGATCCGCGAAATTCACGCTCTGCGCTCCGTATTTTTCTGCTGTTGCCACGCCACCGAGCGCCAGATACAGCTCGCTGAGGTTGTTGGCGCCCCTTGAGGCTATTCGCCATTCTTTATCCTCCACGGACATTTCCAATCCGGCTTTCATGGGCTGAGCAGCTTCAGAAAGGCTTCCCACTGCACGGAGAGCAAATCCTGCCCAACCTAAGGTTGCAGCTTTGTCGGCTTCTGTCAGACTTGAAGCAGGTTTATCCCATAGCGTTTCAAAAAAATTAGACAAACAGGAAATTAATGCTCCATAAGCGCCGAGTTTAGAATGTAAAAGACCTTGTGGGCCTTGAGAGATTCTTTCCCAATAAACATCATCCATTGCCTCCTGATGTTTCCCCGCCTGGCAGCCATGCATCACTGCCGCAAACAGCGGTTCCATCCCTTCAAGCGTGTCCGGTAATTCCTTTTCAGGCAGGTTCTTATAATATTCATACAGTCTTGCATGGGCCTGTTTCCAACCATTGGGGTTCTGCTGCTTGAGTTTTTCGGCAAAGTGTTCGCGGATTAAGGGGTGGCAGTCGAGGGTGTCGGGTCGGTGTTCGCTCTCTTTTAAGAGGAGTTTGTGTTTTCTCAGAGTTTTCAATGTTGCTGTCCAACCGCTGCCGCTCGTGTCCGTGATTTTATCCGACAAACCAGAAATAGGATCATCTCCCATTACTGCACTTATCGCATCAACAGGAACGGGGCGGTCAAAAAGCCCCAGTATTGAAAGAAGCTGAAATTCAGTCGATGCGCCGCCAAAGTGGTTTGCAAACGCTTCAATGACGCGGCGGGCGTGCCTTCCCTTCTCGTCAGGAATATCTAAGTTGGGGATGCTGTCTGCTTTTTCCAACGGGTGGCTTTCGAAAATGCGAAGATACTCTGCTAGCAAATTGATGGCTAAAGCGTGGTTGCCGAATTGCCGGGAAAGACCTTCCAGTTCTTTTTCGGAACCAAGAATCCGTCGCGTCTCCAGCAATTTCCTGCCAGCTTCATCAGATATCTGTTCAAGATTTAGCTGGTTTGTCTTTTTTGTATAACGGTCAAGCTCTGGCACATGTTCACGGGTTGTTATTACGCAGAGTCCTTTATTGCACTTTGCCAGTTCTCTGACGAGCGTTGACAGGGCAGGGTCCTTTATCTTTCCTTTTTCAACCTTTCCAGCATCCTGCAAAGGCTCAAGCCCATCAAGTATTAGGAGGGTTTTGTGGTCATTTATGAGCCTGGCGAGGCGTTTCCCCTTATCCCACGGCGACCCCTGCTTTGGATCTGCGTCCCCGAACCATTCCAGAGCATTACTGATAAACATATCAGCAGAAGTGACCTGTTCTTTTGTACCCTGGGAATAAAATGACCAGGCATATACTTTTTCCGCGCCACGGTAATTATCCCAGCGCATTTTCTCCACCCATTTCTTAACCAGTGTGGATTTCCCAACGCCCCCATATGCCACAAAACTGACGATATTGGTGGCGCCGGATTTCCATGCCTCATTGAGAAGCGTGAGTTCTTTCTGTCTACCGAAGAGCTCAAATCCCGTTTGCGGCAACCTGGTTACGTCGACGTGCAGGTCTTCCAGAGGAGGATAGACTTTCTTTTCAACTTCGAGTTTCTCAAAATCCTTCTTTATCTGTTTGATCACTCTTTCAAGTTGCGTGTCCCATTCGGTTTTATCTGTGAAGTCAGCATGATTAAGAATCTTTAGCATTTTGCGGATTTCGCATTTTTTAAGCATTAAGGGAAGGATTTTCTTATTAAGATTCAAGGGGGAGTCTGTCTGTAGCATAACGGCTTCAAACTGGCTAAATTCGCTATCAACCCAATCAGGAGTATAAACCAGGACAGTCTTATCACATGTTTCTACAGCCTCTTCCATGCAGTCTAAAGAAGGCTTCCCAATCTCAAAATCCCGATAGTCAATATGACAGCGAATTCCATTCTTTTCGAGATTAGGAAGCAGATAATCTTTTACCCACTTTTTGTCTTTATGGCTGTAGCTGATGAAGACTGAAGGTTCACTCATTTGTTCTTCCGACATTTAAAAGTGATGCATGGCAGATTAAGACAACATTACTAATGTTGGTAATTCCAATTATGGGGCTAACGTTTGCATAACCTGCGGGGGAGGCTGGCGCGGGCCGTGCGCAAGCACGGGACGTGACAGACTGAGCCGACGGGTTCATGCAGCTGTTAGGTTGCGCTCTCATCGGAACTCGATGATCGCCTCACCGAGCGGCATCTCTTTGTGACGCAGCTCAGGCTGCCGGTCAGTGGTTGGTTCCCAGGGCACGTTCTCTACAAGCAGACTCTCCCACGACGAAACATCCAGCTCATCCAAAAGCCTGAAGGAAACGATAACGAATGGCACTCCCTCCCCAGAGAGGGGATCACTCCCGTCGGCCACGTGGAAATGCAGGTGCGGAGCATCTGAGTTGCCCGTGTTCCCGATTCGACCGAGCTCTTGACCTACGCGCACGTGATCGCCCACCTTGACTCGGAGACTGCCAGGCTGAAGATGACCATAGAACGCGAACCTGTTCTCATCGAGCTTGAGAATGACGTAGTTCCCCGTCATCGTCTCTCGCCGATTTGGCACGGCGCGCTCCTCTGACAGAGGGACATTCTCCGGAATCCCATCAGACAGGGCAGCCACGATTGCATCGGCCACGGCAAGGACCGGCACCCCATGGCTGTACCAGCCATCATTGTCCTCAGGCTTGTCCTTGACCAAACGCCCATCGGGTCCCAGCAGCATCCAGTCAGCTGCAAAGCGTTGCGTGTTGGTAGCCCTGCCGTCGAGCGCATGGAGGAACAGTCTATGTTCACTGAGCATCGCGGGCCCGTTGGCCATAAGCCATCTGCCCGCCGGCAGAGGCGGATGGATGGAAATGGGTGTCTCAGTGGGCACTCGGGTGACCGCACCCTCGACGAGATACTCCTTCTCGCTTCCATCACTCAGCAGTCTGCTGAAGGTCGCACGGTGGGCTACTGATGGCGGCAGCGATATGCCAGGTTCCATGGTAACCCAGAGGAAGACTACGGCAAACTCCCCGCCGCGGATAACCTTGGGGTCTGCCAAGTCCGCAGGCTTCCCTGGGCGAAGAAGGCACGCCAGAAGCTCCGGGCCAGTGAAGGTGGCGAGCGGATGGCTCGGATCCTCAGGCGCGAAGATCTCAATCTGATTCAGAGTAAATTCAATGTCCCGGAAGTTGGCAAGGTGAAGCTCGTAGGCAATGTGCACGCGCCCATTGCCCAGAAACGGAGGTGGGACGAAGGGGACACGGACCTGTATGGGGGCAACTGACTTCGCCAGATCCTCTGCGCAACCATGATGAAAGGGGACAAGAATGATCAGGACTGAGAGTAACAGTGCATACCGGAGCATGCTCATGTGCTGCTTCATACGAATCCTCCTTGTAAAGCACCGTCTAAGCAACCTAACAATGATTATATGGTTTCTCTATAACACGTTTGGGCCGCAAAGTTGCGGCCTAAAGCCTCATGCATGCAATTGCCATAAGTGCCGTGATCGCAACGCAGTACGACATCTGAGGCGCTTGGCATGGGATGATATATGGTTTCTGTATAACACGCCGGATTATCTCCTCTACAAGTCGTCCACCGGGATCGTGAGACCATTGCCGAAGCATCAAAGACTGCAGGCCCCGATCAGGTAACCCAGCCCTGCCTCCTGCAGATATAACTCCTCTTAACAACGAGTATTATAGCTCGCAGACGTGTAGAAGTCAAGGAGAATGCTACGAAATCTCGGATGATAGAACCGCTCTGGTAAGAAAGTCAGCCTAGTGTGGGCGACACCCGGCCAGGAAACCTGATTGTCAAATCCAAACGTCCTACAGCAGGGCTATGAGCCACCCGCCGGTTCCCTCCCTGATATCGAAGATCCGTAGGAAGGGAGGGCCAGGGAGGGTTATTATCGGTGAATCCAGATTGTGGGAAATCAAACCCCCGTAGTCCCCTTCAGGGTGTCCTTCGATCCCGAAGATCTCAGGATCGAGGGAAATCCCTCAGGGTGAACCCCTTGTCAGGGGGACATAAGTTATGTAGCTCAACCAAGCCCAAAGGGCTGGCTGGCAAATCTTCTGTTGTCAGGGAGGATATGAGCCGTGCTTAGCCTACGGTTTTTGCCCCTCGGCCAACTGCTTGGGCTTTTCTTTGCTGATCAACTTGGCGGAGAAAGCCTTCAGCTCTTCTAAGTAGCGACTGTTATGTACCTTCCACTTGATGAGCATCCAGTGCCCGTACGCTCGATGTTGGAAGTTTTTGAATTTGAACTTGACCGCTGACTTGGTCACCTGCCACAGCGAGTAGAATTTGGGCATGTCCTCCAGCATCAC
>JBARPX010000228.1:0-3007 GCA_049643405.1 Candidatus Zixiibacteriota bacterium | reverse complement strand
GAATCTGGATGACGAATGAAGGATGACCAATGACGAATGGCCAATGACCAATGACGAATGAAGGATGACGGATAAAAATCCATTATACGTCATTAGGTATTCGTTAATTAATTGTTTGGTCTTTTTGCTGAACCCGGGGTTGCGCACCTGTTCCAAACTGTGGCGGATACGGATACGATCCCGATCCGAACCGAAATTAAAGACCTACTATTGGAGGAAAAGATGAGATTAGCTGAGAAGATGTCCAGATTAGGGACCGAGACCGCTTTTGAAGTATTAGCCAAAGCCAAGAAACTTGAGGCAAAGGGGAAGGACATAATTCACCTTGAAATCGGAGAGCCGGATTTCGATACCCCCAGGAATATCGTCGATGCGGGAATAAAAGCCCTCAATGAGGGATATACGCACTACAATCCGTCTGCCGGGCTTCCCGAATTCAGAGAGGTGATAGCGGAGGAGATATCAAAGACCAGAAAGATAGAGGTAAATCCTGATCAGGTGGTGGTGACTCCGGGGGCAAAGCCGATCATGTTTTTCTGTATAATGGCTTTGGCCAACGAGGGAGAAGAGATCATCTACCCTAACCCCGGCTTTCCTATTTATGAGTCGGTTATAAATTTCATCGGGGCAAAGGCAGTTCCCATCCAGTTGCGAGAGGAGAACGATTTTCGTCTGGATACCGATGAGTTGAAGGGACTGGTCACGGACAAGACCAGGATGATCATAGTCAACTCTCCTGCGAATCCCACCGGTGGAATGCTGACCCGGGATGATTTGAAGGCGATTGCCGACATCGCGGTCGCGAGAGATATATTCGTGCTATCAGATGAGATTTACAGCCGCATAATTTACGAGGGCAGCCATCACAGCATCTCGTCTTTTCCGGGAATGCAGGAGAGGACCATAATTCTGGATGGCATGTCCAAAACTTATGCCATGACCGGATGGAGACTGGGTTACGGGGTGATGAGAGAGGATCTGGCAGTTCTGATTGCCAAGTTACAGACCAATTCCAACTCCTGTACTGCTACATTCACTCAGAGGGCGGGGATTGAGGCTCTCACCGGCTCTCAGGACGATGTGAACCGGATGGGGGCGGAGTTCAAGAAAAGAAGAGATGTTATAGTAGAAGGTTTGAATGCCATTCCGGGGATAAGTTGCAGAACTCCCAAAGGCGCCTTCTATGTATTTCCCAACATGAAGGAAATCGGGTGGGAGGCCAAGAAGTTGAGCGACTTTCTTTTGAACGAAGCGGGAGTGGCAGTCCTTGCCGGAACCTCATTCGGAAAGTTTGGAGAAGGATACATCCGTCTCTCCTATGCCAACAGCGTGGAGAAAATAAAGGAAGGGCTTTCACGGATAGAAAAAGCGCTGCAAAAGATAAAATAGGGATTTCAACCTGAAGCTCAGTGCTGGCGGCAGGGAGAGAAAAAAGTCTGATCTGATGTAAAAGAGCTTTACAGGACATGGAATAGCTGTTATCTTCTCCTGGGTTCGTGGTTGCCCGGGCGACGGGGTGGGTGAAAGAGGGGGTGGTGGAATTTCGAGAAAAAGGGTAAATAAGACTTGACAAAAAGCAAAACTGACTTTACATAACAATAACCCTTCTCCGTATATGAAGGGAGGGCTAAGAGAAAGCCCTGATAAAGTAGTAAACTGTAGTGAAGTACTGGATTCATCATTGTTAAGTCATCGGATTTGACTTCCCCTGCCTGACCCCTTGAGTTAGTTTTGAGAAACGGATTTTTTTGGGCTAAATCAAAAGAGGGTCGGTTCACATTTTGGCGTCTTCTCCGTAGCATTTACATCCTAAACTTTTCGGGCCGCTGGTCGATCATATAAGAGGTGAATCGACAATAACTTAAACGCTCAGAATAGGAGTTCTCCAAGGGCGTAAATTAGGGATGTAGAAGCAGCGCCATTTCCGCAAACTGAGCAGTTGCTGAACAGTAACGCGTATCTTCGTAGCTATGAGAGAGACTGCCGTCCCCGCTCGGAATTAATGGGTTCGCTGTAACCACAACTCGTTTCATAGGATAGAAAAAGATTGAGCCCAAGAAAAGGCGCCGACTAAGAACAATCATTCTGTAGACTAAACCTAACGTTAACCTTTCCAAGAAGGAGGTGAGGAGCCAAGAGCAAAAAGTATCATTTTGGTCAACGCTTTTGGGGTTCACTTTTCAACAGGAGGGAAGTAAATTGAAAAACAAACAGATGCTGAAGCTGATGCTCACCGCAGGATTACTTCTCTTTGTCTCTTCCTCGCTGGTCTTCGGTGGAACCACCGGAAAGATAGCGGGGGTAATCAAGGACAAAGACACCGGTGAGCCGCTGCCCGGGGTGGCCGTGATGATCGTGGGGACCACCATGGGGGCAGCAGCCAACGAGAACGGAGAGTATTTCATTCTCAACCTGCTACCCGGAGTCTACAAACTGAGGGCCACGCTTATTGGTTACGCCCAGTTTGAGGTGGAAAATGTCTCCGTATCGCTGGATTTGACCACAACCATTGATCTCGAGCTGGTCTCTGAGGCGGTGGAGGTGAGGGGTGTGACCGTCACCGCGGAGAGACCGATATTCGAGCCGGACTTGACTTCCACAGCTCATATAATCACTGCCGTGGACATGATTCACCGGCCGGTGATCAACACCGACGGGATCGTCTACCGTACCCCGGGAGTGGTCTTCGATCCCATCGGAGGCCCCATCAACTCGGGCACACAAGGAACAGTTCTCGGAAACGAGGGCAACCGCGTAACAGACACCGCCAACCCGGGAATTACCCTGAGGGGAGGACGTCCCCAGGAGGTGGTCTACATGGTGGACGGGCTGTCCATCACCGACCCCATCCTGGCAGGCCAGGCCACCAACTTGAATCACTTCACCATCTCCGAGGTGCAGCTGATCACCAGCGGGTTCAACGCCGAGTACGGCAACGCTTTGTCCGGCATCGTCAACTATGTCACCCAGGAGGGCGGCTCGGAGTTCTCGGGAAGATATCAGTATT
>JBARPX010000227.1:0-6442 GCA_049643405.1 Candidatus Zixiibacteriota bacterium | reverse complement strand
AATTGCAGACGAGATTCTTAAGAAACTGAAAAATCAAAAATGAGAGCTAAAAACTGCAACTGAGAATTCAAAAGTATCTCCGTCCACATATTTTGGTAAGAGGGATAGACATGCGGCGAATTCTGTCTTGTTTGCTGTTGATCCTGCTGGCTCTAACCTTTCTGGCTGTAGAGACTCCGGCACAGACCGAAACCGAGCAAGTGTTGGAGCTTTCCGCCCCGGCTGACACTTCCGAAGAGTCCGCAGCCGGAGCGGCTCAGGTACAGCAGGACAAGGAAGAACGCTTGCAGCAGGCCGTCACATACCAGAGATCAAAGAACACACTCTTTTTCATCGATCAAGGTTATGGTATTCTGTTTTTAGTCTTGTTTCTGTTCCTGGGTATCTCCGCTTTCTTGCGAAGGCAGATCGAGAAGATAACCAGAAAACGATTCTGGGTGGTGGCGTTCTATACCCTTCTTTTCCTTATCATCGCGTTCATCGTCGGATTTCCCACCAGCTATTACGGCTTTCATCTGGAGCACAAGTTCGAACTGTCCAACCAGACCTTCCTCCAGTGGTTCGGAGAAGAGCTGTTGGGGTTGCTGGTTATCGGTATCATCGCTCTGATCGTAGTCGAGGGGATATATCTGGCTCTGAAGAAGGCGCCCAGGACCTGGTGGATCTATGTATCGGTGGTCTTCATAGGCTTCACCGTCGTGTTGGTAAACTTAGCTCCCATTTTGATATTGCCACTTTTCAATGTGTATACCCCTTTGCCTGAAGGAGAGCTCAGGGAAAGACTGGTCAGCCTGTCACATGAGGCCAACGTGGAGGTTGAGGACATCTTCACCGTGGACATGAGCAAACAGACCAAAAAAGCAAACGCCATGTTCACCGGGCTGGGCAACACCAAAAGGATCGTTTTGGGCGACAACTTGGTTGATGAATTCACCACGGATGAGATCGAGGTGGTGATTGCCCATGAGATGGGGCATAATCTCATGCATCACATCTGGAAAGGGATCTTCTTCTCGGCGTTTTTGGTGGCCATAGGATTTTTAATAATTCACCTGACCGGCCCCGTGATCATCACCAGGTGCAGAAACAGGCTCAAGATCGACAGCATGGCTGACGTAGCCAGCTTGCCCCTGATACTGCTGATATTCAGTCTCTACGGCCTGGTGACCATGCCGATCTTCCCGGCCGTTTCCCGGCACATGGAAAGACAGGCAGACAGATTTGCCCTGGACATGACCCAGAACAAAGAGGCCTTCATCTCGGCCATGGATGGGCTGGCGTACATGAATCTGTCCGATCCCAATCCCAGCCCCATAATTGAGTTCTTGCTATATGATCATCCACCCATATCAAAAAGGATAAAATTCGCAGAAGAGTATGAATTTTAGAGGTAGCGGGCGTCCGCCCGCTCGTCTGGGCGGAAACCTTCCTTGCCCTGAGCCTGTGGTTCGACAGTTCGACAAGCTCACTGTCCTGAGTAAAGTCGAAGGACAGGCGCACCACCCCGAGTGGAACCGAGGGGCCGAAGGGAGGTTTCCATCATGGAAGGCTAAAGCCTTCCGCTACATCTCCGAGAACAAACGAGATCAGACTGGAGAGAGGAAGTATGGAAAGAAAGACCATAATCGAGAAGATTCTATCGAGGGCTTCAGACAAAGATGTTTCTGCTAATGACCGGGTCTGGGCGGAGGTGGATCTGGCGGTGATCAGGGATTTTGGCGGACCGAACGCAGTCCTGGAGTTTGACAAGTTCACCAACAAAGGCAAGGTGAAAGACCCGGATAAGATCGCCCTTACCTTCGACTATCAGGCGCCGGCAAAAGACATGAAAGTGGCCCAAAATCAAGTTCTTTGTAGGGAGTTTGCAAAAAGGCAAAAGATCAAGAACCTGTTCGACGTGAACTGGGGAATAGGACAGCATGTGCTCTTGGAAAGGGGAATGATCAAGCCTGGCTCCGTGGTCGTCGGAACGGATAGCCATATGAATCTCCTGGGTTCGGTGGGATCGTTTGCCTCAGGCGTCGGAAACACCGACATCGTGGCTGCCTGGCATTCGGGAAAACTCTGGTTCAGAGTCCCTGAGACTATCAAAGTAATTTTCAAGGGCAAATACAAGGAACCGGTTTCAGCCAAGGATCTCACACTTAAGTTTGTCAAAGAGATTGGCACCGACAAGCCAAACTACAGGTCCCTGGAACTTACTGGTGACCCGATTGACAATCTTTCTTTGGCCGGACGGTTGACCCTGGCAAGCATGCTGACCGAGATTAACGCCAAGATTGGCTTTATTGAACCGAACAGCGAGCCGTTGGAGTTCCTTAGGCAGAGATGCGGCGACGAGTTGGAGATCGTCACCTCGGACGAGAACGCCATCTTTACGGAAGAGGTGGAGATCAACGTGGACAAGTTGACTCCCCAGATTGCCTGTCCCCACACCCCGGACAATGTCAAGCCGGTGGAAGAGGTTGAAGGAACGCCCTTCAACGAGGGCTTTATCGGTTCCTGCACCAATGGCAGATTGGAAGACTTTAAGGCTGCGGCGAAGATTCTGAAAAAAGCGGGGAAGATTCATCCCGAAGTGAGGCTCATCATAGTCCCGGCAACCAGAGAGGTAGCCATGGCTATGCTCGAGGCGGGACTCTATCAGATCTTCATGGGCGTGGGAGCCATGGTGGCCAACCCGGGATGCAGCCTCTGCACGGCGGGACATCACGGAGTCTTGGGAAAGGGGGACGTGCTATTGTCCACCTCCAACCGGAACTTCCTGGGCAAGCTCGGAAAAGGCGGCGAGGTTTACCTGTGCAGCCCGGCTACGGTGGCGGCTTCAGCGGTGGAAGGGAAGATTACTGATCCACGCAAGTACTGGTAAAAAAGCGTTTAAGGTTCAAAGTTGAAGGCTTAAAGCTGTGAAGATCGAGAGTTTTGAGGATTTGAATGCTTGGAGGAGTTCGAGGGAACTGGTGAAGAAAGTGTATTCGTTAACGAGAAAGAGGGTCTTTGCCAGAGATTTTGCCTTAGTTGGTCAGATAAGACGAGCTGCGATCTCAGTTCTGTCGAATATATCTGAGGGATTCGAGAGAGGATCAAATCGGGAGTTTATCCAATTTCTCTATATGGCAAAAGCTTCTTGTGGGGAGATTAGATCTCAGTTGTTCATAGCTTTCGATCAAAGTTATATCGACCAAGAAGAGTTGACAGAAGTCAGCAAATTGGCTAAATGTGTGGCAGGGATACTGGGCAGCCTCATCAATTATCTCAAAGGCTCGAAGATTAAGGGCTCCAAATTCAAGTTCGATGAGGCAACCACTCTTGAGACGAAGTGAAGAGCTGTCGGTACTACGCAGACTCTTTGTTTTTCAGTTTTAGAGACTGAACTTCAGACCTTAAACGTTAAACGCTTCTCAACTGCTGTCAATGACGGGAACGATAGTCAACACAGTTACAGTGATAGTCGGCAGTTCGGTCGGGCTTTTGATCGGCGCGAGATTCTCCGAGAAGATCAGAAGCATCGTGATGCATGCCCTGGGCCTTTCTACTCTTTTGATAGGCTTCAGGATGGCTTTCAGGTCCGAAAGTATTCTCCTGGTGATCGGGAGCTTGGCTCTGGGTGGAATTATCGGGGAACTGCTTAAAATCGAGGAGAGCCTGGAGAAGCTGGGAGAGTTCCTAAAAAGAAAGGTGAAGTCCCGCTCAGGAAACTTTGTGCTGGGGTTTGTCACCTCCAGCTTAGTCTTCTGCATCGGTCCCATGACCATCGTGGGATCGATTCAGGATGGGGTAAGCGGCGACGCCAGCGTGCTTTATGCCAAGTCTCTTTTGGATGGCTTTGCCTCGGTGGTCTTCGCCTCAAGCCTGGGGATCGGCGTCATCTTCTCTTCTCTGATCGTGCTCATTTTTCAAGGGAGTCTAACTCTACTCGGAGGGAGGCTTTCGTTTTTGTTGAGGCCCGAGATTCTGGATGAGTTGATCGCCACCGGAGGTCTGATCATTGTGGGAATCGGGATATACCTTCTGGGTATCAAAAGGATCAAGGTGGGCAATTTCCTGCCGGCCTTGGTGGTGGCGGTGGTCTTGGCCCTGCTGTTCAAATAGATCAAGAAAAGAACAATTTTGAGTTTTCGGTCTTCCGTATAATAGGGAACCTTCTTTTTAAGGAGAGCTTTCCATGTCAGCAATTACCGCAGATGCGAAAATTCTGGATTTGAGACCTGAGCATATCCGGGAGAAACTGGGAAGCAAAAGCAAGATAGGTCTTCTTAACTCTCACGACATTTTTAGAGTACTGAAAGATGAAGAGGTCATCGTGATGGCGTGCAACGCCCGGATAAAACACGTGGTGCCGGGGATAATGCGTGCGGCCGAGGATCTGGATGCGGTGGTGGGGCTCGAACTGGCCAAAACCGAAGGCGGTGTGGATGGCGGCTACACCGGCCAGACTCCGGAGACATTCTTTCAGACCGTAGTGGGATATGCGGAAACGACCAAGTTCTCCAAGCCGTTTTTTATCCACGGCGATCATACCACGGTAAAGGACACCAGTCAAGCGGCTCTTCAATCTGCGGAAAAACAGATAAAAGCCGAGATCAAGGCTGGTTACACGTCGATAGCTATCGATGCCTCTTTCAACGAGTTGGAGGACAACATCAGCATCACCAGCCGGCTTGCTGCTCTTATCCTTCCTTATGGACTGGGGTTAGAGGTAGAGGTGGGGGAGGTGAAGTCCGCCGGACAGGAGGCAGAGCTTACCACCGTGAAGGAGGCCACCGGTTTCATCGAAGGCTTGGCGAATAGCAATGTACATCCCGATCTTCTGGCCATCAACAACGGCTCGAAGCACGGGAACTACCTGGAGGGAGAAGAGATATCTATCGATCTGGACAGAACCAGGCAGATTTTCGATGCTATCAGGCCAAAAGGGCTCTGCATCGCCCAGCACGGAATCACCGGAACTCCTCTGAGCATTGTGGGCAAATTCGCTGATTATGGAATCCGTAAAGGGAATGTGGGCACGGAATGGCAAAACGTCGCCCACCGGTTTTTGCCCAAGGATCTCTTGGATCAGATGAAGGGATGGGCCAGGGAGAACCAAAAGGACATAAAATTCTCCACCAGAGAGTTCAAGAAGGAGATAGATGCCATCCCGCAGAAGAACACCGAACAGACTGAGCAGAAGGCTTACGAGGTGGCCTGCTCCTTCATAAGAGCTTTTAGGGCGGAGAACTCGGCAAGCCTGATAAAGAGGAAGCTTGTTGGATGAACTCCTGGAGAGGAGGGGCGTCCAAAACGAGCTGAGCAAGGCTGGCCGGAGGATCGAGGGAGAGTCGCACAGTTTGGAGAGAATTTGCGGCTCTGTTCCAAAATCAGACAATGTGATGAGTTTGCCGCACGCAGTGATTAAAAACGCTTGACAAATGTGGTTCTTAGAATATATTGTTAGCCAACATAACAAGAGGTAAGCCTATAGAAAAAACGGTTAAAGGGTTTGTTCGTCGTGCATTTGACATCCGAGGCACGGACATTGTGTGCTGAGGGAGAAAAGTGCACCCTGACAGGATTTGTACTGTAGCAGTATGTCTTTGCCAGGTTCCATGAGAACACTAAACCGAAAGCCCTTTAACTGGCTTGGCTATGGGCGCAATTGCCGAGTTGTTCTCCCGGCCAGCCTTCCGGCCGGGGGTCGTTGCACCTTTAGAACCGGCTCGGCTTTTTTATCTTTGAAGAGCCCGCTTGTTTTTAGAATCTTCAGGCTCGGAGTAATCCTGCCTGCCTTACTGTATCTGAGTCTGCATGCCACGCCTTCGTTCGCCTCCGAATACGATGATCTTGAGGTTCTGAAGTCGGACCAGGAAAAAGTGGTTTTCAGGTATTTGGTCCCCAATTTCTCACAGAGCAAGATCGAGCTTCAGGGAAAGTCCTTTGACCTTATCAACATTCCCAAGTGCGGCCTTTCCAACATCCCTGGAAATCCTCAACTGCCTGTAAGAAAGGTATTAGTTGCTGTTCCACCGGAAGCGGAATTAAGGGTGGAGGTGCTGGAAGATGAAGGGACTGAATTGCCTGGCATAGACTTGGCTTTCGCTCTCAAGTCGGAGCCGGACGACGGGAGTCCGCTGGGGTACCTTCCGGTTCCCATGAAGCCGGAGCGCGTATTGGATCAGTACCACCCCGCCCGAATAGTCTCCTTCGACTCTCCAACCTTCCTGAGGGATCAGAGGATAATGGAGCTTGAGATCTCTCCAATCCAATATAATCCCGCCAGCAAAGGCATAAGATATTACTCCCGGATCACGGTCAAGATCAGCTTCACCGGAGGCAGGGGTGGCACTTTCGAATCCGAAAAGGACCCCTTTGAGAGGATCTACCGGAACGTCTTGCTGAATTATGAGGAGTCGAAGGGCTGGCGCAGAGCTCCCCGAACCAGGGGCTTTTTGAAGCAGCCCGG
>JBARPX010000226.1:0-8151 GCA_049643405.1 Candidatus Zixiibacteriota bacterium | reverse complement strand
GCAGCGAAATGAGAAAAGCAGGAATTACGCAGAGCAAATTCAAAAGTATGGTTTCAACGACGGCACTCTTTCTGGAGATGTATCCTCTTGTCAAAAAAAAGAGTTTTTGGTTTAACCTGTCGGATTCTATGTCGAATATCTGGTTCAAGACATAGACCCCTCCCACCAGAAAGGTAACCAGGAGGACGGCAAGGCCCGGAAGGTTATTCTCTCCCGAAAGGCGTGAACTTCGCGCGTGTCCCAAAAGAAGGATGGTCCACACCGGCGGCATCAAAACCGGTCTTGTCAGGAAAAGATAATCTAAGTACTTCAGCATGCTTGATGACGGTTAATCAATGACGAATGAATAATGACGGATGTCCACCGCCGCCCCCGCTCTAACAACCTGTGTTTGTCTAATTCGTCTGATCCGTCCATACGGATGCCCGTCTGGGCGCTCAATCCGTTGATGTGAAATGTACGGTTCACACCGCTGACCGGTTTAGCCATACACAAGAAACTTCAGATAATAGTAAACTACCGGAGAAACGAAAAGCAGACTGTCAAACCTGTCCAGTATTCCGCCGTGCCCCGGAATTATGTTTGAGATATCTTTCAGTTTGGCGTCGCGTTTGAAAAGCGACTCGGCCAGGTCCCCCATCTGTCCCACCAAGCCAACCAGGATGGAGATAGCCAGAAGGTGCTTAAGATCGGCCGAGGTGAAGAAAACGTAGCGGAAGAGAAAGGCCGTTGCCACCGCTCCCACTATTCCTCCCACAAATCCCTCCACCGTCTTGTTGGGGCTGACCCGAGGGGAGAGCTTGTGTTTTCCCAGAGGAGCCCCGATGAAATAAGCGAAGGTGTCACAGGTCCAGATGCAGATCAGAAGATAGACTATCCACAGGCCACCGATTCCGTAGTCCAACCCCATCCTCTGGGGCATTTCCCGCAGGAGGATCAGAAAGCTAAAAAGCCCGGCCACGTAAAAAAGCGCGAAAAGCGACCAGGATAGACCGGAGGTCGTCCCTTCGGTTCTCCCCTTCAGGATGTAAAGAAGAGATGTTAAGTAGACCGCACCCAGCAAGAAGAAGACAAATGTGTGTTCTCCCCACAAATAGACGCTCAGCGCCAGGAATACTCCCAGAGGGAGTAGCATCCATTTAGAAAGGTGAAGATTCTTCGCTTTGGCCAGACAGGAGAATTCCCATAGGCCCAATATGATCAGGATCTCGACTAAGATCAAAAAGGGAAGTCGCCCCACCAGCGTGACGTAGATTATCAGCGGGCCAAAGATGAAGGCGATCAACACTCGGGTTAAGAAATTGCTTTTCATAGGCTGGACTTGCCCGTCCTCCGAAAAATATGAAGCCACTAATTGGTTAGGTCAGACTACCTTGCTCCTTTTTTTCTCGTTCGTTATTATAATGATATAAACTATGATTGGCAAGCAAATCAAGAAGTGTCCGCTGAACAAAGAACACTAAAGAAAACTTCATTATCTAAAACGGTACACGACGACTACTCTCACGTCTTCGGCGTTCATCCGCAATTCCAGATCAGTACTTTTTCCTTGAAGAAGTTCCCGATTCTGTTTTTGGACGATCAAAGGACTCTTCACCATGTCGTATATCCAAGAACCAAAGAACAATGCTCCACCAACAAACGCCACCGGAAACGCTTCTCCTGTAACACTTCCATGTTCCCAGCTCATGCCAACCGATGCTAGGATAAGAGTTGCTCCAGCCAATTCACTCCCCAGGAGCACCAATCCAGTTCCCGTTTTGCCCGCGTAAAAATGCCCCGCGCCATGAACAACCGCTCCGGGAACCAGCGCGCACAGGAAGGCCTTATAGGGTTCTTTCGATCCTATGGCTGGGGCCTCCTCAGAACGAATGGAATCTGGTGTCTCCACTCTGCTTGAATCTTGCAGCCGTTGAGTGAACACCAAGCCTGAAGATTTTTCCGGTTGTACGATCATCCACTTTTAGAAACATAAGTCTGGGCATCGCCAGGCGAGGCATATGAATAAACCCCTAGACCACCGGTTAGCGCTATGGTCAATGCAATCACATTTCCAGCTCTGTTCATGTCAGAATCTCTTTACTATTTGAACCCGTACTGAGTGACTCGTGTGGTCAAGGTCAAATCTGAGACGCACGTTCCTCCCTTGCAGGAACTCCCGGTTTTCCCTCTGAACCGCAAGTGGGGCACCGATCACGTCGTAAATCCAGGTGCCTACAAATAGACCTCCCCCAAAAACGCCGATTAGCTCTCTATTGCCATTTGAGGTCGTCCCGCTCTTTGATTCACCAGCACCAACTCCAACAGCGTATCCAATCAGACACAAGCTCAAGATTTCTCCGCTGGCCAATACCCAGCCTGCCGCCTTCTCTCCCGCGTAGAAATGACCTGCTCCGTGAACAACAAGTCCTGGCACCAGTGCATAAAGAAGGGCCACACCGGGGTCTTTCAGCTCTTTGGAATCCGCGCCCGGTACTCTGAGCGAATCCTCCTGATGCTGAGCGAGCAAAAAGCTCGAAGGGCCATCCCATGCCGCGTCTATCGCGCCGCTTCTGGAAACATAAGCCTGAACACGATCGGTTGACGGAAAGGCGTTGATCGACAAGACACACATAAGAAGCAGGATTAGTTGAATTCTATAGATACCTCCAACGATTTTATGTAATCCCTTCATCGTGGACGTCCTTTGTTCAGGGTTTCCTCGACACTGTGATTATACAAATGTAACCTATCGCTGCATTGCTGTCAAGTTCAAGATTCTCTTTTTTCTCAGGGTTTCATGTGTTACCAACTGCTGCCGGATTTTTAGTGACCGAGACATCCCAAGAATCAACAGCCGAAAGACTAACAGACAGAAGCGCCTTATCAGACTGGATTACGTTGAAGGGTTTTTGAGAGGTAAAACTCTACGATAACTTGAATCTTGCTGTCTCTTGTGAGCGAGCAGCAAGAGAAGGGAGTTTTTCTTCTAGCGGTAAATAAGGTCGATGGTTTTGTGCCTCGGCACTTCGTTTGACTTTAGCAACCGGATTCAGTTCATAGCCTTCCGAATCTTCTCTCGCGGCTCTGGTAGTCCTGAACAGCCTCGTAGAAATCCCTCACCGAGAAATTGGGCCACAAAACGTCGGTGACGTAAAGCTCGGTATAAGACGTTTGCCACAAAAGAAAGTTAGAGATGCGCATCTCTCCGGAGGTACGAATAAGCAGGTCCGGGTCAGGGAGGGTATTGGTATAAAGATAGTCTGAGAAACTCTCTTCGGTCAACTGCTCCGGATCGAGCTTTCCACGTTTCACGTCACCGGCGATTTTCTTTACCGCATCCAGTATTTCAGTTCTGCCGCCGTAATTCAAAGCTAAATTCAGAACCAACCCGGTGTTATCCTTGGTCCTTTCCATAGCTTCCTGCAGTATCTGTCTTCTTCGCGGAGAGAACTCGTCGGTTTTGCCGGTGGTGATCAACTTCACGTTGTTTTTGTCCAGCTCGTTGATCTCGCGTTTGGTGGTCTCATACAGCAGCTTCATTATGGCCGAGACCTCATTTTTGGGCCTTTTCCAGTTTTCCTGGGAGAAGGTGAAGAGGGTGAGAACCGATATCCCCATATCGCCGGCGGCCCTTACGATCCTTTTGACCGCCTTCACTCCCGCCTTGTGCCCGGCGGTTCTGGGCAGTCCTCTTCTTTTGGCCCACCTGCCGTTCCCGTCCATGATGATGGCAATGTGACCTGGCAGATTCCCTTTGTTCAGAATATTCTCTTTGAGTTTGTCAAGTTCGTTTGGCAATGTACTTCACCCACCAGGCGGCGACCTGTTTGGAAAACAGGAGAGATGAAACGGCTTTTCCTTTAGACCTCCATGATCTCCTGTTCTTTTTTCTTCAGCATCTCTTCTACCTTTTCTATATACTCGTCTGTGATCTTTTGCACCTGCTCCTGTCCCTTTCGGGAATCATCTTCTGAGACCTCCCTGTCTTTTTCGGCCTTCTTGAAGGCGTCATTGGCGTCGCGCCTGATGTTTCTTACCGCCACTTTTCCCTCCTCGCCCACCTTCTTCGCCAGTTTGACTAAATCCCTTCGGCGCTCTTCGGTCAACGGGGGAATGGGGAGCCTCACTACGTTGGGGTCGCTCTGGGGGTTGAGCCCCAGATCCGACTTCTGAATGGCTTTTACGATCTCCGGAATGAGCTTCTTCTCCCACGGTTGAATCACCAGGAGTCGGGGGTCCGGAGCGGATATGTTCGCCACCTGGGACAGGGGCGTCATGGTGCCATAATAGTCAACCTGGATTCCGTCCAGCAGGGAAGAGGTGGCTTTTCCAGTGCGAATGGAGGTCAACTCTCTTTTCATGGCCTCCAGCGCCTTTTCCATTCTATCCTCGGTTTCGGCATGAATCTTTTTTGTTATCATATCCTCCTACCTTTTTACGTTTGGCTCAATCTCTTCTGTTTTGAATTTCCGCGTTTCCCCCGCCCGGCAGCTTTCGAAACTCGACCTTGGAAGATGAAGGCGTGGGGTTATGCGCCAACCCTGGACCCGATCTTCTCTCCTGAGAGAATTCTCTTCAGATTTCCCTGCTTCTCAAGATTGAAAACGATGATGGGAAGCCTGTTCTCCATGCACAGCAAAATCGCGGTGAGATCCATCACCTTCAGTCTCCGCTCCAACACCTCGGCATAGGACAAGGTTTCGAGCATGGTGGCAGCCGGGTTTTTGACCGGATCGTCTTCAAAAACTCCATCCACCTTGGTTCCCTTCATGACCACGTCCGCCTCTATCTCCGCGGCTCTGAGGGCTGCGGTGGTATCGGTGGTGAAGTAGGCATTTCCGGTCCCGCCTGCGAGAACGATCACCCTTCCATTCTGCAGATGCCTGACAGCTTCCCTTTTGGTATACGGCTCCGTCAATGTGTTTATATGAACTGCGCTGAGCACACGGGTGACGATACCCCGGCTCTCCAGGTTGTCCCGAAGCGCGATAGAGTTTATGATGGTGGCGAGCATTCCCATGTAGTCGGCTGACACCCGGTCGATGGCTCCCGTGCCGGCAAACTGCCCGCGGATGATATTCCCCCCGCCCACCACCACCGCCAGCTCCACCCCTAAGTCTTTTGCGGAAATTATCTCGTTGGAAACGAAGGCCAAAGCTTGGGGATCAATGAAGCTTATCTTTCTCCCGGCAAGCCATTCACCAGATACCTTCAGAACGACCCTTTTATAAACGGGATTCCCCACAACCTTTCGATCCTATACGTCTGTTCGTTTTTTTTAGATTTGCTCGAAACCTAAAATCGGTCAGCGATCGCACGCAGTTGCTTCAGGCCAACTCGTCCCCCAACCTGAATCGAACGAACTGTCTTACCGTTATCTCGTCGTCGAGTTTCTTCTCGGTCTCGGCCACCCTCTCTTTAACTGAGCGATCCTGGTCCTTCACAAATGCCTGTTCCAGCAGGCAGACCTCTTGAAAGTACTTCTCCAGCTTTCCCTGCACGATCCTTTCGATGATCTTCTCCGGCTTCCCCTCATTCTTGGCCTGCGTGCTGTATATGTCTTTTTCCTTCTCGATTATCTCAGGGTTCAAGCTGTCCCGGGCAATTACCAGTGGGTTGGTGGCAGCAATCTGCATGGCGACGTCCTTGGCCAGAAGCGTAAATTCCGGGTCGCGGGCCGCATCATCGGTCTGGCTTTGGAGCTTTACCAGGACCCCCAGCTTGTCTCCCGGATGAATGTAACTGTGGATGATCCCGGCTGATTTTTCGTTCCGCTGGAGGAGGGCAAATCTCTTTGCGGTGATGTTCTCACCCAGCTTGGCTATGGTCTGATTCAATCTGTCCTTCATGGATTCGTTGAGTTGAGTGATTTCCCTGGGGCGATTCTCCACAATCCAGGTCGATATCTCTCTAGCCAGGCTCTTGAAATCATCTGTCCGCGCCACGAAATCCGTTTCGCAATTGAGCTCCAGCAAGACTCCCAGTCTTTCCTGCGGACGTACGTCGGAGAAAATCAACCCCTCTTTGGCGACCCGGGCCGCCTTCTGCGTGGCCTTGGCTATTCCCTGCTCTCTGAGATGATGAATGGCTTTCTCCATGTCGCTATCGCACTTCTCCAAGGCCTTCTTGCAGTCCATCATCCCGGCGCCGGTTTTTTCTCTTAGTTTCTTAACCTGATCAGCAGTTATGGCCATGAGTCAAGTCCCCAGAGTTAAACGTTGAAAGCTCCTATCTTAGGTTTCCACCTTTTCCTGGAGTTCTTTCTTCTCTTCTTTAATTCTCTCCGCCTCCGATGCCGCCTCCGCTATCTGGTGCGTGATCACCTTGATGGATTTGATGGCATCGTCGTTGGCGGCGATGGGAAAGGTTATGGGATCGGGGTCGGAGTTGGTGTCGATTATGGCGATAATGGGGATCCCCAACTTGCTCCCCTCAGCCACTGCAATCCTTTCCTTCTTGGCATCCACCACGTACAGAAGACCGGGAAGGCGGTTCATCTCCTTTATTCCCCCCAGGACCTTTTCCAGCTTTATCCGCTCCTTCTCCAGTTTCAGACCCTCCTTCTTGGTGAGCTTGTCATAGGTGCCGTCTTCCTTCATCCGTTCTATGTCTCTCAACCGTTTTATGTTCAGTTTGATGGTCTGGAAGTTGGTCAGCATGCCTCCCAGCCATCTCTCGGTGACGTAGAAGGCTCCACATCTTAAAGCCTGTTCCCTCACCACCTCTTGGGCCTGCTTCTTGGTTCCTACAAACAGGATGCCTTGACCAGAGGCGATCACCTCCTGCACTTTCTTGCCGGCGATCTCCAGGCACTTGAGCGTCTTTTGCAGGTCAATTATGTAGATGCCGCTTCGGGAGGTGAAGATGAACTTCTTCATCTTGGGGTTCCATCGCTTGGTTTGATGCCCGAAATGGACCCCCGCTTCTAACAGATCTTTGATGGTAACGTTCATGGAAAGCACCTCTTTTGGTTTTGAGCCTCCACCGGCGTCATTTCCCAGGCGCCACCAGGAGTATCCCGATGGACCCGCCTTTGGGATCGGCCGGTGTGTGGATTTAAAATCTTCTTCTATCTCTTGGAATACTGGAATCTCTTCCGGGCCTTTATCTGCCCGTATTTCTTTCTTTCCACCATCCGCGGGTCTCTGGTAAGGAGCCCCGCTTTTTTTAACGGCTTTCTGAACTCCTCGTTCATGCGAGTCAAAGCTCTGGCTATGCCCAGCATTATGGCTCCGGCCTGACCCGACAGGCCGCCTCCCCGGGCCAAGCAGATTACGTCCAGTTTGCCCAGCATGTCGGTGACCTGCAGGGGCTTCTCCACGTGCATCATCAATGAGTCCTTGGCAAGATACTGGCGCATGGGTTTTCCGTTAACCAGCATTTTGCCTCCACCCGGCACCAGCCGGACGCTGGCCATTGCGTCCTTTCTTCTTCCAGTCGCTTGATAAACAGTGGTCGCCAACTTTTCCTCCCGTAACTTGAGTTCGCCAAGTGAACTTGCCTTTTAGAACTTCAAAGGCTCCGGCTTCTGAGCCTGATGCGGATGCTTTGCACCACGGTAGACGAATAGCTTGGAGAGCATCTTTCTTCCCAGCTTGTTCTTGGGAAGCATTCCCCACACCGCTTGGCTGAAGAGCTCCTCAGGCTTTTCTTTTACATATTTGGAAAAGGACACCGACTTCAATCCCCCGGGATAGCCGCTGTAGTGATAGTAAGTCTTGGTGTTCTTCTTCTTCCCGGACAGCATCACCTTTTCTGGGTTTATCACTATGACGTAATCACCCACGTCCAGGTGGGGGGTGAAATGAGGCTTACCCTTCCCCATGAGAAGGCCGGCCACCTTTGTGGCCAATCTTCCTAAAATCTTGTTCTCGGCATCGATCACAAACCACTTTCGTTTTATTTCTGAAACAGGTGGCGTATAGGTTTTCATCTACTTCTCCCTCCGCAAATTTCCCAATATAACACTCAAATCCATCCTGTCAAGCAAAAACTCTCTTTCCCCCTTATTGAACCTGAATTAGATTCCTATACGCAACCGGGGCCAGGATTTTTGCATCAGTCTACAAAAAGTTGATTCCAGAGTTCAAATGTCAGGAGCGCTCCCAACTGAGAGGAGAGGTTTCTCCTCCCGGAAAGGTGATGTTCCACCATCCTTTTGACGTAATC
>JBARPX010000225.1:0-2070 GCA_049643405.1 Candidatus Zixiibacteriota bacterium | reverse complement strand
GCGCTGAAGAAAGTTTTGCCACTCCGCCCAGTTCAATGAACCCGACTATGGGAAGCAATACCAGCGTGAACACCATGATGGCTCCCTGCAGCAGATCGGTCCAGGCCACGGCGAAGAACCCGCCCATGATGGTGTAGATCACGATGATGAAAGCCCCAATCATCATCCCCTGAAACTGGGTGATTCCGAATATGGTGTTAAGCACCTTTCCGGCGGCCAGAAATTGCGCGGAGACATATATGGTAAAGAAAAAGATGATGATAACTGTGGAGACCATGCGCAGAAGGTGAGTCTTGTCCGAGAATCTATTTTCAAAAAGATCGGGGAGGGTCAAGGCGCCATGTTTCTCCGTCTGCGTTCTCAGCCGGTGGGAGATGAACGTCCAGGAAAAGAGTATTCCGGCCACACACCCGATGGCTGGCCAGATGGCATTGAAACCCGATACTAAGGCTAACCCGGGCAGGCCGATCAACAGCCAGGCGCTCTCACCGGAGGCTCTTTCGCTGAAGGAGACCAACCAAGGCCCCAGCCTTCTGCCCGCCAGCACGAAGTCGGCTATGGTCTTGTTGTATTTGAAGGTCAGCGACCCCTTGATTATCAACAAAACCAGATAGGCCAAGAATCCTATCAATATCGGATCCATCTATCCCTCCCTCTTTTTGCCGGAAACGATATAGAAGATGATGGTAATGGCCAGAAGCACGATGGGTGGAACAATCACCCAGAACTTGGTCCAGAATGGCATAATCATCCCTCCTCTTGAAACTGAGACAAGTATATAAAGAACCGCAAAACATGGCAACAAAAAAGTCGCTTTTCTCAATTGTTGGTCAGGGGTACCCTCACCCCTGACCATGATTTGCATCGAGGTAAAGTACCCCAATACAACGGACTGATGTCAAGCGGAGAGCACAGTTGCGAGGGATGGAGAAACTCTCACTGACTCGAAAAAATCGCCGGGGGGATTTTATTTCTTGCTTTTGGTCTGTTTTTAAATATATTTTCTGGAAAATTCGTGATTTTCGATTCTTAACCCTCGCTCTCTTCGGGAGGAACGCATGGAGAAAAGAGATCAGTGGGACAGCAGGTTCTCTTTTATCCTGGCAGCTATCGGCTCGGCCATCGGTCTGGGAAACATCTGGCGCTTTCCTTATATATGTTATGCCAACGGGGGGGGAGCCTTCCTGGTAGCTTGGCTGGTGGCCCTGTTCACCGCGGGAATTCCGCTCATGATCCTGGAATTCGGCCTGGGCCACAAAACAGAAGGCTCTGCCTCCGAGGCCTTCCGCAAGGTAAACAGAAAATTCGAGTGGTTCGGCTGGGTGGCAATCTTAGTGGGATTCTTCATAGTCTGCTACTACGCCGTGATCATGAGTTATTGCTTCAATTACGTCTATCATTCCCTCACCTTAGCCTGGGGAGAGGATCCTGCGGGTTTCTTTTACCAGCAAACGTTGGGATTAACCGAGAGCCCCCTTGAGATCGGAGGGATAAAGGGATACCTCTTCCTCGGTCTCTTCTTGAGCTGGATCGCCATATTCTTCTCCATCTGGAAGGGTGTCAAGACCGTGGGAAAGGTGGTATATGCCACCGTTCTCATTCCCTGGTTTTTGCTTCTGATCTTCGTGATCAGGGGCGTCACGCTTCCGGGAGCGGTTGAGGGGCTTAAGTTCTATCTTACCCCTGATTTCCACAGGCTGCTTTCTCACCAAATATGGCTTGAGGCTTACACACAAGTCTTTTTCTCCTTAAGCGTCGGCTTTGGGATAATGATTGCCTATTCCAGTTTTCTCCCCAGAAAGACCGACATCGTAAATAATGCATTTCTGATCAGTTTGGCCAACTGCGCCACCTCATTCTTGGCTGGATTTGCCGTGTTCGGCGCCCTGGGGTATTACGCGGTGAAAGTGGGCAAGCCTGTGGCGGAGGTGGTCGCTTCCGGCCCGGGGCTGGCTTTCGTAACCTATCCCCACATCATCAGCAACCTTCCCTTCTGGCAGCCCCTTTTCGGGGTGCTCTTCTTCCTGATGCTGCTTACCCTGGGGATTGATTCCGCCTTCTCCTTAGCCG
>JBARPX010000224.1:0-26591 GCA_049643405.1 Candidatus Zixiibacteriota bacterium | reverse complement strand
GTCTTAGAGCAGCTTGTGGGATCAACACCGACGGACCGGGAAGCCTGGGGGTACCTGGCCATCGCCTATGCCAGATTGGGAGAAAAGGATAAGGCAGAAGAGGCTTTCAAGAAGTCCGCGCGTTAGGCTATATCCTCGCCTCCCCGATCAGCTTTGCAGAATAGTCGGCGAGAAAGATTAGTGTACTCTTCCTTTGGATTGATGGAGCTTTAGGGATTAGATAGATTCCTCACAGAGTAATTGACCGGGTGAATGAAAACCGATACTTCGGATCAGACAGCCAAGTTCCTCCGATATCTGCTGCTATCTGTCGCCATCTGTTTTCTCGCCATCTACCTGATTCTGGCCTTCTTGCGCATCCGCTATCCCTTTGAGCTCGAATGGATGGAGGGGGCTTGCGTAGACCACGTGGTGAGGATACTGTCCGGAGAGAGGCTTTACGTCTCCCCGTCGCTGGATTTCATCCCCTTCATGTACACGCCGCTTTATTTTTATCTCTCCGCCGCCGTCTCCTCAATCATCGGTGTTGATTTCCTGCCGCTGAGACTCGTCTCGTTCGTTTCGTCGTTGGGTAGTTTTTTTCTCATCTTTCTCTTTGTCAAAAAAGAAACCGGAAGCGGCTTTTGGGCCATGGTTTCCTCGTCTCTATTCGCCGCCGCCTTCCGGATAAGCGGGGCGTGGTTTGACATCGCCAGAGCGGATTCGTTGTTCCTTGTTCTTATATTAGCCGGACTGTACCTGATCAGGTTCAAGGATTCATCGAGGTCATATCTCCTTGCCGGGATGTTGTTTTCCCTCTCCTTCTTGACCAAGCAGACCGCCCTGATCATCTCTTTGCCTATAATGCTCTATTGTGTCCTTTCAGATCGTCGCCGTTCGGTTTACTTCATCGGCACGGTGGTGGTGATAATTGTTGCAAGCACGTATATTCTCAATTACATACATGACGGATGGTACGCTTATTACGTTTCTGAACTGCCGAGGGGAAAGCCGATAGTGGGAAGTATCTTCGCCAGTTTCTGGACAAAAGACATAATATTGGTGCTGCCGGTTGCATTCATTCTATCGCTCTTTTATGTGCTCGTTCAGTTGCGAGACCCAGAGAAGAAGAGTCGTCTTTTCTATCTTCTGATGCCCATCGCCATGTTGGGCGGAGCGTGGGTGACCAGATTGCGGTTGGGAAGTTATGATAATGTGTTAATGCCGGCCTATGCCGCCCTCTCCATCTTGTTTGGCTTGGGGGCATACGAGGCGTTTCAACGTATTCGGTCCGGGTCTACAAACAAACGTAGGTTGATGGAGGTTGCCGCGTATGCGGTCTGCATCATCCAATTTCTCACTCTGGCGTACAACCCGCAGCGTCAGGTTCCGGGTCAAGCCGACGTAGAGGCAGGTCATGTTCTTATCGCCACTATGTCGCAGATACCAGGTGAGGTTCTCATGCCCTACCATAGCTTTTTGCCTACGCTTGCCGGCAAAAAGAGTCATGCGCACCATCAGGCCATCAGCGATATTATGGTGGGTGACGATGGCCCGATCAAAGATAAATTGTATGATGAAATAACCCAGGCTATAGGGGAACAGAGATTCGCCGCCCTTATCTTTGACTCACCCTGGTTTCCAAAGCTGACCGATAAGTACTATGAGCCGGAAAGAATGCTCTTCGACCATGCGGACGTATTCTGGACTGTTACCGGCATGAGAACAAACCCTCAGATCATCTACGTACCAAGAAGGGATTAGAACGATTGAACTCCTCCGCGCGTAGCCCCGCCTTTGGCGGGGCTGGCAAGCCGTCCCTCGACACTGAGCTCGGGACGAAGTGTTAAGGCTTGCCTACGCGTTGCGGGAATCGATGAAAGGAAACAAATGACAGCACAACCTGATCTCCGAGACGTTAAAGCGACCCATCAACGAATTGCTCCTTACATCAACAAGACACCTGTTCTGACCTGCGCCTCGCTGGATCACATGGTCGGGGCGAGGCTTTTCTTCAAATGTGAGAATTTTCAGAAGACAGGGGCTTTCAAGTTTCGTGGTGCGTGCAATGCAGTGTTCCTGCTTTCGGATGAGCAGGCCTCCCGCGGAGTAGTAACACATTCATCAGGCAATTTCGCTGCGGCGCTGGCGCTGGCGGCGCGTGAACGGGGCATCACTGCAAGAATAGTGATGCCCTCCAACGCACCTGAGGTAAAGGTTGCTGCTGTGAAAGGCTATGGAGGAATCATCACCTTTTGCGAGCCGACTCTGGCCTCGCGCGAAAGCACCGCAGAGGGGGTTATTAAGGAAGCAGGCGCTACATTCATCCATCCCTACAACGATCACCGCATCATCGCCGGGCAAGGAACCGCTGCGCTGGAGTTTATGGAAGAGATCCCTGACCTCGATTTCATCCTCGCGCCTTTAGGTGGCGGTGGACTACTGAGCGGGACGGCAATTGCTGCCAAAGCGCTGAATCCAAAGATAAAGGTGATCGGCTGCGAGCCGAAGAATGCCGATGATGCCTACCGTTCGATGAAAGCAGGGCGTATCATTCCCTCCGAGAATCCAAACACCATCGCCGACGGGTTGCGAACCTCCCTCGGCGATAAGACCTTTTCCATTATCCGGGATCTGGTGGACCAGATCCTCCTGGCTACGGAAGAGGAAATCATGACCGCCATGCGGCATATCTTCGAACGAATGAAGATCGTGACGGAGCCATCCGCGGCCGTGCCGCTGGCGGTGTTACTATCCGACCAACTGAATGTAGCAAAGAAGAGAGTTGGGATTATCGTGTCAGGCGGCAATGTCGATTTGAGCAACTTCTTCGACCAGACGCTCAAAAGCCGGTAGCGAACGAGCCATATCTCCCCAATCCTGTCATTCCTCCCCGAATACCGGCTGAATTCGGGGGATTTCTCCTCAAGAAGAAGGTTTTACCAACACAGGACAAGTAGGTGCTGGTACTTAGCGCAAGCATTTTTCCATTCATTCTCGCACGGTAGGTGAACCCAGGAATATCGTGATCGTGGCGACGGACAGGTCCTGCGGTCCTGCCTGTGAGTGGTAGGTAATGTGCTAGCATGAGCAAAAAAGTACTTGACCCGGGGAGGTGAAGGACATAAATATACTCAAGTAAACGGAAGGGAACTAGGCATCCTGCCTTAAAGCGTTTCTTGTACAAAATCGACAAACTGTTCTGACAGATAAGGGCTGGCCGCAGGTGTATTGTCAAATCAACTGGTCCCTCTTGAGCAATCTTAAATCAGAGGGAGGCACAGTCCATAGACAAGACTGGGGGAGACTCTGCCGGGCGTCTAGGAAGGAGGTGGTCTATGAAAGAAGGGAGGAATGCGCAAGATTCCAACTTCAACCGGGAGGAGGAACATGAGATAGCTGGAAAATAGGGGAGATTCGCATCTGGGGGAAGGCTGGGGTTGAAGGTGCTGGAGAGCGTCGCCTTTGCTGTGAGAATCAAGGCGCGGTGCGATCCTTGGCCGTTCATCGGTCTTCTGTCGAAGCGACTGAAGATGACGAAGGCGATTATGAAGTAGAGCATGACGGTAAGCGGTGAGCCAACCTCACTTTCATGAAGGAAGGGACGTCAATCGGAGGAACAGTAATGGAGATAAGGGCTGATTCAAGCGGTTGAGGAACAGGTGAGGTGTGGTGCTAGTTGGATACAAGTACTCATTATGACAATTTCACGAACTGTGACAATTGAAAGAGGTGAGGAAAATGGAAAACAACAAGAATGTGAAAAAAGAAGATGCAGGGAAGCCGGTGCCCAGCCGCGTAATCGTCAAGCTGGCTGAGGGACGAAGACTGGAAGAGCGGGGGCTGGAGCTGATAAGAAAGGCATTATCGGACTTCCCGGAAGTGAAGGTTGACCGCCTCCTCAGCTTGAAGCCCGAGAGGGTGGCCGAGCTCACCAAAAGGGCCAGGGCAAGAACCAGAGAAAAGGAGAGACACATCAAGGATCTCAACCTGTTTTATCGGGTTGAATGTGAGGTCGGGACCAGGATCAGGGATCTGGTGGATGTACTGAATAAGTTTGATTTCGTGGAACGGGCCTACGTGGAACCATTTGTCTCGCCGCCAACTCCTGATTTCCAGGCCAGTCAGGGGTATTTGGGTCCTGCTCCTGATGGGGTCAACGCTGCTGCAGCCTGGGCGCTGCCCGGCGGGCGCGGCGAAGGGATAAACTTCATTGACTTGGAAGGGGGGTGGACCACAGACCACGAAGACTTACTTGGCAACAGCCCCACCTTAATTCACGGATCAATGTCAGCTGGTTGGATTGATCACGGAACGGCCGTGCTGGGTGAGGTCATAGGCGTGGATAACGGGCTTGGAGTCACCGGAATTGCAAATAACCCGGCTTCCGTGCGGCTAGTTTCTCTTGAGCCTCTGGGAGTGGCCGCCGCAATTATGGCTGCAGTTGATGTTTTGGACCCGGGGGATGTCTTACTCCTCGAGGTCCAAAAGGGATGGGTCTGGGGAGACTGGTATCCCACTGAAATGGACGACGCCGATTTCACGGCCATACAGTTAGCAGTGGCCTTGGGCATCGTGGTGGTTGAAGCAGCAGGTAATGGTAACGGTGGTGTTGGCAATGATCTTGACGCTTATACCGATCCCTTCACGCTTGAACATGTTTTTGATCCAACTGTTCGAGATTCGGGAGCTGTCATGGTGGGAGCAGGTACTGCCGGCACCCACGAGAAATGCGGGTTTTCCAACTATGGAGCGCGGGTCAATTGCCAGGGCTGGGGAGACTGGTCCGTTGTAACTTGTGGTTACGGGTATCTCTATGATGAAGGTACGGTCCAGACGGAATACACGGATATATTCTCTGGCACCTCCAGCGCTTCGCCCATGGTGGTTGGGGTGGCCCTTTGTATTCAAGGAATCGTGGAGAATTCCCTGGGTTATCGGCTTTCTCCCGCGCAGATCCGGCATCTGGTTTCCACCTTTGGCACTCCGCAGGGAGGCGACACCAGCCTGCATATCGGTCCCCTGCCCGATTTGGCCTTGATCATTCCTCAAACCGGGATTCTGCCGGATATCTACCTCCGCGATAACGTGTCGGACAGCGGTGAAGAACCTCAGGTTGGCAGCATCTCCGCAAGTCCGGATATCATCTTAAGAAAGGATCTGGTTCCCGATCCCCAAACCGCGTTCGGCCTGGCAACCTATAATGACAACACCCTGGGCCATGAGGCCGAGTTTGGACAGGACAACTACATCTATGTTCGATTGCAGAATAGAGGGAACATACCCGACGACGCCACCGTTCGCATCTACTGGTCCCCGGTTTCCTCCTTTGTCGATCCGTCCAGTTGGAATTACATCGGTGATATTTTGGTGCCCAATGTGGCTCCGGGAGATTTCAAGGTCTCTGGTGCCCTGGTCTGGCCGTCTGCCGATGTTCCAGCCACCGGACATTACTGTTTTATCGGTGTGGTGGATTGCCCCTTTGATCCGGCCCCGCCCATTCCCACATTCAGCGACATTAACGACTTCTATGATTACATCCGCAACAATAACAATGTCACCTGGCGGAATTTCAACGTTAAAGACCTGGTTCCACCGTCAGCTGGGCCGATGGCCGTCGAGCTCCCCTTCCTCATTCAAGGAGCAGGCAAGCAGGCTTTGGAGATGGCAGTGGAGGTAATTAAGGTTCTGCCAAAGGAAATCAAGGTGGAACTGGAGGTGCCCGAAAAGCTGATCAGGCCGCTGGGCATCCCTCTGAAAAGACTCTTCTTGCGAAGCAGTGAAGAGAAAGTGGCTCGCTTGCGCGCAGACGATGGGAGGCTCCAGAAACTTCAGCCAATTAGGCTGCACCGAAGAGCGAGGTATCCTGCTAAGCTCATAGTCACGCTGAGCAAGGATACTCCGGTGGGCGACTATTATGTAGCAGTCCGCCAGACGTGGGAGAGAAAAGAGGTTGGCCGGGTCACCTGGATGCTGAGAGTTCGCAAGAGAGGACTTAAGCTCGAAAAACGGGATCTCATGAAAGAGATCAAGAAAGCGTGAAAAGCCAAATAAGTATCGCAAAGGAGACCTGAGAAGATCAGAGAATCAAAAAGGCCGATTCAGAAAGCTCATTACTCCAGATACGAGCGGCTTCGGCTTTGCAGTTTATTCGGGTTGCCTTCGAGGGAGGAAAACTGGTAAAACCATGCCAAAGGCATGGAGAGAGACAGGGGGCGCTGTCCGGGGCGCTCCCTCTTCAGTTGGAGAGAAGCCCCGGATTTCGTGATTCTGACATCCCCGTCTCAAGATCCCGAAAAACTGTGTGAAGAACATACATCCGTCAAGCGGTCTGATTTCAAGGAGGAGGAGATCGCGGAACTTCTGAACTTAGGGCACATCACGGCGAAGAATGCGATGAGAAATAGCCCGAGAAGTGCCGGAACGCGTTAACGCTGTTGCTTTCCTTAAACGGCAGAGCATTCCGCCTGCCTCCGGCTGTAGAGGAAAGGAGGGGTTGGCTCGGGGCACCTTACCCCGAACCAGGAAGAAAGTCGGGGGGTGAGGAGTCGTCCGCGAGATTCAATCTGCCCTTCGGCCGTGAGACCTCGGAGTCGAAGGAAAGGGCGGTGCGCAACAACAGTCAAAGTATCACTCATTTGTATCGGAATAACTTCTCAGGTTGAGCCGGGAGGATTCAACTTCTGCTATGGGAGGAGGTGAAGTTTATGGCACTTAAACAGGTTGCGCGTTACTATAGCCGCTGGGATCTGGATAACCACAATGGTAGGATTGCCTTGTACGACGCGAGCAACAACTACTTGGATAACCGGACGTATTCCGATGCCGAGGAATTTCAAGTGATCGTGGAGATGCTGCGCTGGGAGAAACCCTTGTGGTTCGATTCTTCCGCGAAGCATTTGAGAACGGGCTACGGGGCGACCGGCGAACCCACCGGCGAAGAGGAAACTTGATGATCATTCGGGAGAAGTCAGTTTTCAAACGAAGAGGTTCAGCTGTTGGGAAGGTGCTTCTCTTTCCCTGCGTGTCCGCTGGCCATAGAAGCAGAATTAGATCCTCTCGGCTGAAGTTTAACCACAAGACATGGTACGGTCGCAAAGGAGATGAGCCCGGGGTTTCAAATCGTGGGTTCGCGCGCAGTACGATACCCGTTGGTGTCCTTGAAGGTTGGTTCGGGGTACCTTAGCTCGAACCACAAAAAAACCGCGGGGTGAGGCTTCGTCCTAAACCCCACCCCGCAGCGACAATGTTCATTGTTCGTGATTCATAGTTCATGGCAAAACCTTTGACTACGAATCATGAACTGATAACTGCAAACTGATAACTGCTAACTGGAAATTGGCAACCCCCAACTGCCTACGTTTCTTGCACCATCTTTTTAATCGTCTCAGTGGTCAGGGATTTTGGTCTTTCGATGGCAAGGCCTAAGGCTCGGTCCCAGATCAATTCCGTGTTGTGTCAGAGCCTAGACCTGACACATCTGTCAGGAATAGCTCCTGACAGAACAAGAATGCCTGATAAATCCGTCAGTTGACGATTTGGTGAATCATCTCTTACAGCAGACGCACCCGTTCCTTGTTCTCGTGGCCGATGTGTTTGAGGATCTCTTGCGCTCTTCAGGCCCATCCGCGGACGCCTTGGGAGCGACATCAGCCATCGGGTGTAAAGCCCTCCTTGAGGATGCTCTTCAGTTCACCGACGGAATAGTGGCCAATGCCAAGTTGGCCAAGCGTTCTTCCCTTTGCGTAGTAATCTTCTTGATGCATCGAAGAGGCGATGCCGATCAGTGCATCGCATACAGGGGTGGGAATGTTCGCCTTTTTTCCGACTGAAGACATGAAGCATAGACCCATCGGGACGTCCTCGGTGATATAACGAGTTCGCGCGTCGCCGGGTCCCTTAGGCGACCCGAATTGAGCGTAGTGGCGAAAAGCTTCCATAGGATCTGCGCTGAGATCATCGTAAGTCCGGCACTGGAATGATCGCGCGAAGCTCTGCGTCGGCAATTCGAAATACTCCAGAATCGCCTTCTTTTCCGAGTCCAAATCCTCAACCATATTCCAGATCGTTGGTGTAAATGCCTCGCGATACATCCAAAACTCACCTTGGCTGTGTTCAATGCGGCCAACAGACATTATCGCGCCCACGGTGTGGACGATAAGGTTGGGATTGTGAAAAGCCGACTCCAACACGTCCTGTCGGGCTGTGTACCTGGGCAGAATATCCTTCAGTCGTGTCAGCGTTTCCTCCGTTTTTATGGAAGGGAAAACACCGATGGGATTCCGGACGTTTTCGAAGCAGATATTGACCTTACCCGGAGCAACGATTCGGGAATCAAAAGGCAATGATTCGCCCTCGGCGAACACAATGCCCTTCCCCTTGCATTTTGTCGAAAAAAAGAAACTTCCAGCATAGCCTGGCGAGACAAGCAGAATCTGTCCCCTCCGCAGATGAGGCGAGATCAGTTCAGAAAGATTCTCGTGGGCGACGCTTTGCGTCAAGACGAGAATTACATCTGCTTGAGAAACAGCGTTGGGGAGATCTCGTGTCGCTTCTTCGATGCCAACTACGCCTTTGTCGCCGCCCATCTCGTACTCTATTTGTTTTGTCCGACTCAAAACATCAAAGGAGTCTTCGTACATCAGACGCGTTGTTTTTACAATCGTGACCGGATGGCCTCGTTTAGCTATCATGCCCGCATGTGTCAAGCCTGCGTTTCCAGCTCCGACGATTGTGATTTTCAAGACTTATCTTCTCCTCTATTGAAATTCAGACAATAATTCCGCCTACCAATTATCAGGACGGTGATAGCAAGTACTCCTCCCTAGACGATGATTGGGAAACCATTCGATCGAGCAAATCCAAGAGTGCCTTCACCCGCAGGTTGCAGCAGCTGTTCCTGCAGAAAACACCTTCTTCGAATCGCCATTCTCTGTGAGAATAGTCATATAGATAACGCCCCGGCCTATCATTAATGTACATTTGAGACTCCACATAGGCCGCGAAGTGCGACTGGATCTCGTTAACGACATAGCGTCCATCAGGAGTTTCAAAGATGTCCACGTTCATGGCTGTGTATCCGGCATTGTCAGTCAGCTCGCGAATAAAATCCAACAGCGCTCGTGGAGGATCATACCACCCGATTTTGCCAGAGCCGCTGTGGAATTCCCCTTCTTTGAGCTTCTGATGGCCGAAATATGACTCGCCGATTCGAATCATCCGCCACTCGACGACTCCCGGAAGGAATTCCTGGAACAAAACGCTGCCCCATTCACGATCTCGGCCATCAGCGCCTCGACAGACCATCCCTTTCCCGAAACGTTTATTGATATATCGTACGACCGCAGACCGGCTTCGAAGGATCTCCACCCCCGCGCCCCCGGAGCCCATGTCGTGCTTCGCTACGAGCGGCAAGTCGACTTCTCGAGCAAACTCTAGAGCCCCCTCGCGCGAATAGAATACCCAGGTCCCAGAGTGCGGGATTCCGTTAGCCCCCAGCCAATAAGACATCCGCAGTTTGCTCTCATTCAACCATACTTCATTGTAGGTTGGGTAGATGGTCTTGCGCATTTCCTCAACCATGACCTTCAAACGCTCGTCGAACATACGTTTCCAAATGCTCGCTTTGAAGGAAGGCCACACAAGAAAAGCGTCACATCCGCAGCCCCGAACGAGGGGAATCCAGTCAGGGCCTGAGATGTCGATAGTCTTGTAGCGAACCCCCAAGTCTTCACACGCGGTGACATATGGCAGATGGTTGTTATCAAACTCTTCGATTATGCCAAGCACGTACCGCGATTTGTTTCGAAGCGGGGACACCGGTTCGATGTTTCGATGAGAATCAGACAGATGAGCCGTGAGTGAATGAGTCTTGTCCACGTCGATGCCAGCCTTGCGTTTGTCGATATCGACGGCCGCGACGACATCTTGCGAGGTCTTTTTCCGTTGGGAGTGGATGTCCTGTATCAAGGAACTGCAGTCTCCAAGTCTGATAATATCGTCCCTAATATCACCCATAGTCTCATTTGCCTCCGTTCTGCTCTCTCAATTAATACGTTCTTTTCAGGGAAAACCGTTCCGCTTCGTTTGATATCTCCCAGAACAAGGCCAGCCACCATCTCCCGGTTTGCAGCGGTATCCTGCGAGCGAACACGCCCGCGCCTGTCATGTCGAGTCTTGCTCACCGGTCCCCGTGAGTCTGACCCGACACATCTCCGCATCGAATACCCAGTCTACGTCTCTCTGTCAGGTCACACCCGCCGGGCAAGACCTGACAGAACAGAAAAGACTCCAAGCTCCGATCGGGTATACCCAGACTTGCCTCCTGCGTAGACACCCTCTCTTAACAACAAATAACATAACACGGAGACCTTCGCAAGTCAAGGAAATGTCTTAGGAATATAGGGCCGGTGTCCGTGTTCCACCGGCTCCGAGGCGTGACACATCTGTCAGCAGCAGCTGATGACGCAAAAGGGAGGTGCCCGCAGCCGTCCCGCCTTCGCCGGGACTCGGGGGGGCTCCTTGGTGTCATTCTGAGCGAAGTGAAGAATCTGTGTAACTGGATGTACTGTGAACCCGAGATTCTTCGGCTGGCGCCTCAGAATGACATCCTTCGCGGCGGAAGGGTGGGTACACGCGGTGTTCCTCGCCTCCTGTTGGTGTTCGTCACCAACGGAGAAATAAAACAACGGCGGGTGAATAACACCCGCCGCGCTCTGAAGTCAGTTTATGGTTCACGGTTCACAGTGAAAGCCTCAAACCACGAATCACGAACCGATAACTGCAAATTGGGAACTGCCAACTGCCTACGTCTCCGCTACGATCTTCTTAATCGTTTCGGTGGTCTAAGTTGGTTCGGGAATTGGAATTCCCGAACCACTCTCGTGCGGGAAATCTAATTCCCGCACGAACAAGAGGGTTTTTCAACAATCCCTAAACCATGAACCGTTAGCCGCCTTTACTTCTCCGCTACGATCTTCTTTATCGTCTCGGTGGTCAGGGATTTTGGCCGTTCGATGGCAAGGCCCAAGGCTCTGTCCCAGATCAATTGGGCCAAAACGCCCATGGCTCGGGAGACGCCGAACATCACTGTGTAGAAGTCGTATTCCTTGACGCCGTAATACCACTGCAGAACTCCGGAATGTGCATCCACGTTGGGCCAGGGGTTCTTGGCCTTGCCATGTTCCTTAAGGATGTCAGGTGCGGTTTCATATATCATGCTGCAGAGCTTGAAAAGCTCGTCATCCGGCATGTGTTTTAAGGCGAACTCGCGCTGGGCAGTGTATCTCGGATCTGTCTGCCTGAGGACCGCATGACCGTATCCAGGAATAACCTGTCCACTGTTCAAGGTATCCCATAATGCCTTGGACAGTTCTTCCTTGCTTGGCACCCTTCCACCCAGCTTCTCCATCAGGTTCTGAATCCAACGGAGAACCTCCTGGTTTGCCAATCCATGCAAGGGACCTGCCAATCCGTCCATGCCTGCCGACAGGGAGTAGAAAGCATCGGATAAGGCGGACCCAACTAAGTGAGTGGTATGCGCGCTGACGTTTCCGCCCTCATGATCAGAGTGCAGAACCAGGTAGAGCCTCATCAGTTCGTAATACTCAGGATTGTCGATCCCCATCATGTGGGCGAAGTTGGCGCCCCAGTCCAGCCTCTTGATGCCGCGAATCCTTTTTCCGTCCTTGTAGGTCCGGCGATAGATGTAAGCGGCGATGGCAGGAAGCTTTGCCATCAGGTTCATCACGTCTTCATACATGGGATCCCACAGTTCGGTCTTGGGAATCCCCTCATTGTATTTCTTCACGAATTCGGAGGTGGACTGAAGAGATAATATCCCGATGGCGAATTGTGTCATGGGGTGCATGTCTGTGGGGAGTGACTTTAAGGTCTTCCAGGTGCTTTGAGGCACCTCCGACCGGGCCTGCCAATCCTTGGTGACCTCCCGCACGTCCTTCTTTGTGGGGAGTTCGCCGGTCAAAAGAAGCCAGAAGATTCCCTCAGGAAGAGGTTCTTCCCCGCCGCGGGCCTTGGGTAGCTTCTTCTGGGCTTCCGGAATGGTGTACCCACGAAATCTGATTCCTTCCATGGGGTCAAGCAGCGAGGTCTCCCAGACCATGCATTTAATGCCTCTCATACCGCCATAGGCTTGTCTGACAGTCGCCTCTGAAATGACCTTATCACCATGCTCTTTCACCAGAGCCTTGATTTCCTCTCTCAGCTCCGGAATCTTCTGGGCTAGTTTCTCTTTCAATGGCATGTTCATTCCTCCTATTTCTGAAATGTGAACTAATTCACAAACTTGACCTCAAAAAAAGAATTTCGATTCGTATCTGAAGCTCCCAGCAGAGTCGGAGGCATGCACCGCATTTCTGGTCACGTTGGTGGCAAAGTCACGCCGGATGGTTCCTTCTTTCGCTTCTTTTGGATTGGTGGCGCCTACGAATTCCCTCAGCTTTTTTACCGCATTCCTTCTGGTCAAAAGTACCCCCACCACATTGCCCGAGGAGATAAACTTGACCAGTTTCTGGTAGAACGTTTTTCCCTTATGAACGCAATAGAACTCTTTGGCCTTGGTGGGCGAGAGTTTGTCCATCTTGAGACCGAGTATCTCAAACCCGGCATCCTCGGTCCTCTTTAAGATTTCCCCTATCAAATTCTTTTTCACCGCGTCGGGTTTGATCATCAGGAAGGTTCTTTCCATCTCTTTAGCACTCTCCGGGGTGGTGGTTGCGAGGTCTTCCACCGATCTTTGGGAACATGGGCCTCGGGCGTGGACCAGCGACCTCACTTTCGCTTATGTGTTCGTCTGCTTCTCTGAATCAGTTCAAAGCCGGTCTCTATTGCCTTTAAGTTTCTCTCTTCGGTTCCCTTGGGGGCTCTTCGTTTGACCGCTTCCAGCAGCCCTTTTTTCGAAACTACCTTGGTCAAAGCGGCGATGGCTCCTAAGGCGATTATGTTGGCCACCATGGGGGTACCGAGTTTGTCTTTGGCGATCTGGCTGAAGGGGAAACCGTGCACCTCGTGGTCCGGAAGCTGGTCCACCAATCCTGAGTCGACGATTAAAACCCCTTCCTCCTTCAACGCCGGGAAGTAGGTATCACATGCCTGCTGGGTTAGGGCCAAGAGAATGTCCAGCTTGAGCGGCTTGGGATAATAGATTTCGCCGGAGGAGACCACCAGATCAGATCTGCTGGCGCCGCCGCGTGCCTCCGGACCGTAACTCTGGGTCTGGCACACGTTCTTGCCATCCTCCACCCCAACCGCCTCAGAAAGCACGGTTCCCGCGAAGATCATCCCCTGCCCTCCCGACCCGGAGAGTCTTATCTCGAATTTATCTTCGTCTTCCGTGGAGACCCTTTTTGTGTGGTGCATCTTTTTATGACAATGAGCTGGGTTGTCCGTCATCTATATTTTGCCTTGAGCTTCGGCGATTACCTTGTCGTATTCCTCGCAGTATTCAGGAAAATCTATGTCCCATAAAACTCCGGTGAGGAACTTGTCTCTCAATTTCTCCGGAGCGACTTTTCCGGCAGCGCTGATGGGGATGGCATGATCCCTTTGCCATTTCAACATCTCTATCGCCCCTCCCTCTTTGTTCAGCCTTCCATATAAGGTGTGGCAGTGACTGATTACCTCTACTAAGGAGAACCCCTTCTTTTGGATGGCCTGTTCGACAAGCTTTTTCAACTGCACCACGTGATAGGCGGTTCCCCGCGCCACGAAGGGCGCACCCGCGGCAATAGCCAGCTTGGAGATGTCAAAGCCCCTCTCCCGGTTTCCGTAAGGGGCGGTGGTGCCCATCTTCATGAAGGGGGTGGTGGGAGCCACCTGACCTCCGGTCATTCCGTAGGTGCTGTTGTTGATCAGGATGGTGGTCAGATCGATGTTGCGCCGGCAGGCGTGGATGAAGTGATTTCCACCGATGGCCAGAGCGTCCCCATCGCCGGTTATTATGATCACTTTTAAATTTGGCTTGGCTAGCTTCACCCCGGTGGCAAAAGCCAATGGTCTTCCATGGGTGGTATGAAGCGTGTTGAAATCCACGTAAACCGGCATGCGGCTGGAACAGCCGATGCCCGAGACCATCACCACGTCGTCCTGAACCAGCTTTAAATTGTCAATTGCCCGGATGATGGCGCCCATGACCGTGCCGATGCCGCATCCGGCACACCAGACGTTAGGAAACTGTTTCTTGGTCCGCAGATATTTATGAGTTACCTTGGATAGCAAAGCCACCTTATTTTTCCTCCCTGATCTTTCCAAAGATCTGATCCGGGGTGATCAGTTCCGAGTCGTAGCGGTTGAGGCCCCGCACCCGGGTCCTGCCCCGGTTGACCCTCATCACTTCTCTTATCAACTGTCCCTGGTTGAGCTCCGCCACGATCACCAAGTCCAACTGCTCCATCACGTGCTCCATGTGCACGTCCGGGAAGGGCCAGACGGTTAAGGGTTGTATCAATCCCACCTTGATTCTCTTCTCCCGTGCCATACGAACCGCCTGCCTGGCAGCTCTGGCCACAATCCCGTATGCGAAGACCGCAATGTGGGCGTCCTCCATGAACTCCTCTCGTATCTCGACGATGTCGTTGATGTTGTGCGTGATTTTGTTCTTCAGTTTTTTGAGCATCTCCTTGATGAGGAATGGACTGGCCGTGGGGAAACCGTCCGGGTTATGCGTTAAGCCGGTGATGTTATACCGGTATCCCTCCCCGAAGCTCGCCATGGGGGAGACGAAATGGGGGTTCCTCTCAAAATGCTGATACCAGCCCGGGTGCACCGTGGGCTTCATTCGGTTTATTATCCTTATCTCATTCGGATCCGGGAAGGCGACCTTCTCCCGCATATGTCCTATCACCTCATCCATCAGCACTATCACCGGGGTGCGATATTTTTCTGAAAGATTGAATGCCCGGATGGTAAAATGGAAGCACTCTGCCACCGAGGAGGGAGCTAAGGCTATTGCCTGATAGTCTCCATGGGTTCCCCAGCGAGCCTGCATGGTATCGGCCTGAGCCACCTTGGTGGGCAGACCGGTGGAGGGTCCTCCTCTCTGTACGTCCACGATCACGCAGGGGACCTCCGCCATGAAGGCGTATCCAATGTGTTCCTGCATCAGGGAGAATCCCGGACCGCTGGTGGCGGTCATGGATTTCAACCCGGCCACGGATGCGCCGATCACCGCTGCTAAGCTGGCGATCTCGTCCTCCATCTGGATGAACTTTCCCCCCACTTTGGGAAGTTCTCTCGCCAACACCTCGGCGATCTCGGTGGAGGGGGTGATGGGATAGCCGCCAAAGAAACGACAACCGGCCGCAATGGCGCCTTCTGCGCTAGCCCGGTTTCCCAGTACCAATCTCTCTTTCTTTGGGACGGTGGTCTTGACCATTCCGGCTCCTTAGAGTTCAGCCTCTTTTCGAATCCTTCTTCTTGCGTGGTCTCACCGCAATGGCGAAATCCGGGCACCTGAGTTCACACATACCGCACAGGGTGCATTTCTCCGGGTAGGTCAGCACCGGAAACCCCTCTTTGTCCGTGGTCAGAGCCTTGGTGGGACAAAAAGCCACGCAGATGTCGCATCTTTTGCACCAGGCCTGGAATACGTGGACCTTTTCCTCTTCCTGGTCCGGTTTTGGGTTCACCTGAGTCTGAGATATCTTGTCCGCCAACGGATTCCTTTCGCCTTGTCAAACTGGGACTTGACTCAACCAGTATATAATATGTTAAATACGGGTGAAGTCAAGATTTTTGGCAGAACTTTGTGATTTTTTTCACTATCAACCCATGTCGCTTAAGGCAATAAACTACGAGTTCAAGAAGAAGTTAGATTCCACTCTGGGTGGGGAAGCGCACAGCCTTTGTTATCAGTGCGGCGCCTGCGTGGGAGATTGCCCGGCCGCCATGTATTCGGAGGATTTCAATCCCCGGGAGATACTCCTGCAGACGCTTCTGGGGGACGAGGATACCCTCACCGGAGAAAATTCCCCCATCTGGAATTGCACCAACTGTTATACCTGCTATGAGAGATGTCCCCAGGCGGTCAGACCGGTAGAGGTGATAATCGCACTGAAGAACATCTGCTACCAGAAGATGACCGCTGCACCTGAGGTTGATCAGATCGTGAAAAGCGTCCAGAGTTCCGGTCGGACAGTGAAGATCACCTCCCTGTCTGACAGAAGGAGAAAAGAGCTGGGCTTAGAGGAGATAAAACCCGTCCCAATGGATGAGTTAAAAAAGCTTTTCGAACCCTAAGCGTGGAAAAGATCATACCCCGAAGCCTTCTTTCGGAGCAGACCCTCTATCCTGCGTTTATCCATAATACCGAAGAGAATGAAGCGGTATGACTCTCCGTTGGCAACGAAGCACGCTGGCTTTTTTTAAAAAATGCGAAGTTCCTATTGAGGAGACAAGATGAAATACGCTCCCTTTTTCGGATGCATGATCTCCGTTAAATACCCCCAGATGGAGGCGGCGGTGCGAAAGACCGCAAAGAATCTGGGGATGGAGTTGGTGGACTTAGGCGGATTCTCCTGCTGTCCTGATCCCATATTTTTCAAGGCCACCGATAAGCTCACCTGGCTCACCATTGCGGCACGAAACATCTGCATCGCCGAGGAAGCCGGGCTGGATCTGGTAACCATGTGCTCAGGCTGTACTGCCACACTCTCCGAAGCCAATTTTCATCTCTCCGGCGAACCGGAACTAAAGGAGAAGGTGAACCAGCGCTTGAAGAAAATCGGCAAGGAGTATAAGGGCACCATCTCCGTTCGGCACATCGTGACCGTCCTGCGAGACGATCTGGGAATCGATAGGGTGAGAGAGTCGGTCAAAAAGCCTCTAGGGGGGATCAAGGTGGGAATTCACTACGGCTGCCACCTGCTCAAGCCCTCCGAGATAATGAGAGTGGATGATCCGGACTATCCCACCATCCTGGAGAAACTTTTCTCCGCCATCGGCGCCCAGATAGTTCACCATGACAAACAAGCCCTCTGCTGTGGAAAAGCCTGCATGAGCGAGAACATACCGGAGAAAATGACCTATGACGTTTTGACCTCCCTCAAGAAATCGGGCGCGGATCTAATGGGCTTGATCTGTCCCACCTGCTTCGACGAGTTCGATCTGGGACAGATAAAGCTTTCCAGAAAGCTCAATGAAGATTTGACTATTCCTATTTTGTATTATTTTCAGCTGTTAGGTTTAGCTCAGGGCCTTTCTCCTGGGGAGATGGGGCTTAATCTGCACAAGACCAAGGCAGACGAGATAATAAAGAAGTTGGCTGTTTCTAATTGATGGTGCAGAGCTTCAATCAGACCACCGGAAAAGTGATCAAAGGGGGAACTGCACCGAAGTGGGCGATGAGGATTGACTGTATTCCGACTGATACCTGACGATATCGTGTATGGATGATAAAGGGCGGTCCCGGACGGGGCGTCTGCCTCGGAGTTAGAGTAGCAAGATTATGAAGGCTTTCAAAATCACATCCGTTATCCTGATTGCGGTCTGGGTTCTTCTGGCCGGGTGCAGCAAGAAGAACGGGCCGGGCAATGACCTGCCCGACTACAAATGGACCATCCTGTGCTACTTTGACGGCAACAACTCCGAGGACCAGACGCCTGAGGGTCGCTCGTACGTGATTCAGGATGTACAGGAATTAGAGCAGATCGGCTCCACCGATCAGGTGCAGGTTGTGGTGATGTTGGGTTCGTTCAAGACCGAGGGAAACTGCAAATACTATCATATGGATTATCATCCAAACGAGCCCCCGGATGTCATCAGCTCGGAGGTGTTGCTCGATCTGGGCAAAAAAGACATGTCCGATCCCACGACCTTGCGAGACTTCATCAGCTACGGTGCGGAGAATTACCGGGCAGAGCGCTATATGCTCATAGTCAGCGACCACGGTGGGGGCTGGAAAGGGCTTTGCTCCGATGCCATCAACGGCGACGGTGAATGGATGACCCTGCCGGAGTTCTCCACCGCTCTTTCCGGATTTGAGTTCGACATAATCTGGCTCTACGCTCCCTCCATGGCCACGGCGGAGGTGGCTTACCAGATAAGGGATCGGGCCGACTATATGATCGCCTCGCAGTTCAACAGCTATCCGACCAGTATCATGGGCTCTACTGTCTGGCTTGCCGACCTCACGGATAATCCTGACATGTATTCAGTAATCTTCGCTTCAAAGGTCACCGAGGAGGTCTACAAAGCCGCCCAGGGCATATCGCCGGTGAAACGCGTTCACTCGGTTCTGATTCATCTTCGCAAGATGGCGCAGGTGGCCCAAGACGCTTCGGATTTGGGCGAAGCTTTGGTGTCGGGCGCCGGAGCCTTCTGGAGCGACGTGTGGGACGCCTGGTACGCATCTCACAATTACGATGAACTGGACTCGACGGTTGTCGATCTTCGACAGCTTGCCCGTGAGATTCAGACCAAGACCAATTTGAACTTACTCATAAGGTCGGACGCCGAGGATCTGGAAGCTTCCGTCAATGAGGCTGTTCTGGCTCAATTCATGCATCCGGAGCAGGATCTGATCGGCGGTTTGTCCATCCATCTTCCCTGGAATCAGATTGGCTTCGATTCCCTCAATTATGCCCAGCTTGATTTCTCCTCAACCGGCTGGCCCGGTTTTATCTCCGTTTTCCTCCAATTCTTTTCACAGGACTATGCCGGAGCCTTAAACGTCATCACTGTTCCCCCCGGCGCAGAGATATTCTTAAACGAAGTCGATACCGGACGTGAGACCGATGCGCTGATCACCGGGCTTCTACCGGGCAAGTACACGGTGAAGCTAGTTAAGTCTGGATATCAGGACGTGATTAGGAATGTAGATGTTCTTCCCCGGCAAACCACCACTGTGCTGGTGTTCCTTTTTCCCTCACCTTAGCATTGCCGCCCGCCCCGGCCGCACTCACGAGTTGATCTTCGCTAGGTTTAACTCTCAGGGCCGCAATCCGCCATAGAGGCAACACACCGGAAGAAGCGAGGCACCTCTGCAAGATTTCCCTTGACAAGAAATCAAGGCGTAATTATATTTGTATCGGGTTAAGTGCACCCAGGTAGAGAATCGAATATCCAGGCAGTATACAGGCATCTGCCTTCAAAGCCGCGGCCACGGTCTCCGTGTGTTAAGGTGAATCAGGAGGATAGGATATGAAAAAGCCGTTGCTGTTCAAGTTGGCACCTCTGCTCTTCTTGTTGTTCTTCGTGTTCCTCAATTCCTCTTCTGCCCAGCATTTCCTCAGCATGACCGACCAGGAGGAGGCTGCAGAATGGCACCAAGGCTTGACATGAACTCAAGCTTGGTTCATATTGAAGTTGTTTCAAATCAACTCGATAGGATGCCGTTTCACGGCGACACTGTGATCACTAAACATGTCCGGGAGGAAAAATGAGGAAGATGATCTGCTGTGCTGTACTCCTCTGCTTCTTTCTTGCTGCTTCCACCAGCGCCCTGGGTTATATCGGGAAGTCCATCCGCATTATGGGAATGGGGGAGGAGCTGGCCGGGGTGATGAGGGACGAATACACCGACATATACCGAAATCCCGCCTATCTTTCCTTTGTCAAGCGGGTCAGGGTCTTTGGGCAGAACAATCTGGTAGGCAGAACCGAACTGAGAATCGCTCCGCAGATCACCAACAAGGAAACAGGATTGATTGGGTTAGTCCTGCCCCTGTCTGATTTTGGCAACCTGGCTCTGGTCGGCGAGCTAAAACCATCCACCAGTGAGGATCACCCCAGTAAGATCGAGCGTCGGGATTACTCTGATCGCTATGCTATCTCCACAAATTCCAAGAATCAGTACACCAAAGAAAGCATCGTCAATTTCAAAGCCATATACTCCAGAAGGCTTTCAGCCTCCCTGCTGGCGGGGATCGATTTCGTATACTTGAAGAACTACCATCGTGTGGATTCCGAAACCTATTACGCCACGATAGAACGTAGCACGGGTTCAGATGATCTGCTGAGAGACTATAGGGATGAACGCATCAATAATTCTGACAACTCTCCGCAGGCACAAAGGGCATCTGTCGGTTTGCTCATCAACTCCGGGAAAGGAGCTACCTTTGATTTAACACTGTACCACGAAAACTTAGACTATACCACGAAGTCTTCGTCCAGGTGGGAGATGAACAATCATAGGTTCGATTCGGACACCATGCTATACGATCAATACAAATGGAGCAACAGCAGCGGCCCGGTTGAGAACAGAGCACTCGGACTGGATGTCAATTGCAAGCGGGATTTGTCGAAGAAGACGATTCTGTCGCTCCTTTTTGGAGGCCGATACGAAACAGGCAAGTACACTTGGTCAGAGCAGGGTCGAGATACCTCCTACCAGTCGCCGGATCGCTACAGTTTGTCCGAAAACCACTCGTCTATCAAGAACGATGACAAAGGTTTCAGTCTCATGCTGGGCATAGGATGCGAAACGCGCTTCACTTTCAAAATCCTGGATATCGGAGATGTGCTGGCAAACGACCTGGATGGTGCCTGTACATTAGGGGTGGCATGTAGAGGATACTGGGATCAGGATAAGCTGGATCACTACAGATGGTCGGACAATTCAAGCATTAGCATGGTGGGTGATTCCGTTACTCGTAGTACTGAAGGTTTTGAAGAAGCCAGAGTGAGCAAGACCATCAACTCATATAGGCTCAGCATTCCCATCGGGCTGGAGTTTGTGTTGGAGAAAGCCGTCAAAATAAGGCTGGGGGGAGAATTCGTGGTAAGGAGAGACGAAACCGAATCAGGCGCTTCCACCTGGTCCAAGGGTTACTACTATCAGGGTTTCGGACTCTCTTATCAGGATCAAATTCACCTGGATGTGTATTCCAAGGAGCCTATGAGCCATATGGGACACTGGATGGCCCGGGTGGAATACAGGTTTTGAGTAGATTCTCGGATTATTTAGTTTCTCACATATTGCCTACATCTCTTCCTCTTCTTATCTTAAACAGAAAAGAACGTTTGGACTACTAAAGATGGAAGATAAATTCCCCGAGAGTTCAACGAGCCAATCTGACCCGACAGGGGGGATAATTGCCCTGTACTCCGACATCGGGAGAGGACATCCCAGCTATCTGGACAGTCTGGTTTATCTGCTGAAGGACAAACATCCTGGGCTGGTGTGCAGGAACGTCTTTCAGGAAAGCAAGGGACTCTCGCTTCTCTCCTGGAGATTCGTTTCGTGGCTCTACAGCATCAGCGGCAAAGGCGGTCTTCATACCAGATTCTACGACTTCATCCGGAAGAGGTCACAGAAGGGCGCAAGAGATTCGTTGATGACAAGAATCCTGGGGCGTGACCTGAAACGGGCGTACGAGAACTTCCCCGGAATCTGCCTGGTGGATCATCCCATATTAGCCAAGTCTCTGGCGGACGTCTGTCGGGTCTGGTATGTGCACGGGGAGATCGCCGCTCCGGCGGAATGTGCCGTCAGGGGAGTGGAAAAAATCCTGGTGCCACTGGAAGAGACAAAAAACGAACTCATTGCCCGGGGAGCGCAAGAAGAAGCGGTGTTGGTGTGCGGCTTGATGATTGAACCAGCCTTGGTGGAGACTACAGAAGAAGCTTTTCAGCAGCGACTCAAAAGAATCGAATCGGATCGGCTATTGACAATTGGATTCTTCACTTCCGGGGCCTATCCCAAGGAGCACATGGAGAAGATAATCGCAGGCGCTGGGTCGGTCATTGAGAATGAGATGAGAGCTATCATCTTCTGTGGCACGAGTCGGCATAAGCTTGGATGGGTGAAGAACAAGCTAAAGGACTTACAGGCGAAGACAGTTGAAGATACAGAAGAGAGTCCCCGCGCGGATGCGGAATTCGATCTGATGCTGATCACCAGAAAGACCAGACAGGAAGATACCCGGCGTGCCGTCGAACTTATTCCCGGTTTGGATGCTTTCGTGGCGGCCTCCCATGAGAGAACCAACTGGGCGGTCGGCCTGGGTCTCCCGATGTTCGCTCTTTTCCCCTTGATCGGCACCTTCGCCTCCCAGAACTTCGAATTTGCGCAAAGACAGAGGGTGGTCCATTCCGTCAAATCAATTGGGGAGGCGAGAAACTTAGGAGGGCTCCTGGCAGAACTCAGACAGAATGGTCAACTGCTGCAGATGGCTGAGAATGGACTTGGGATGCATAACGTTCACGGAATAGACGCGGCCGTGTCTCAATTGGTGGAACAGTCTGGTCTCCAAGACTCATGCCCGCCCGGAGGAGACGAGTAGTGAGACAAGTGCAAATCAGGATGAAGTTAGCCCTCACGTTTTTCATTTTGGGACTGGGCCTTGGTTTTTCGCTATGTGAAGCCTCTGACGGATTCCAGATAAGAATCTGGACAGAGAAAAGCAACTTCTTGGCGCACGAGCCGATAGGCGTCCACTACAGGGCGACGAATATCGGGGATCGCGGGCAGTGCATCAATCTCATAAATATGTCGGAGGATTTCGACACTGCCACGACTATCCACAAGTTGGGTCATCAGAGAGCAATTCTTCATCATCACGATGACTTTGGAAATTCTCCCAGACCGTTTTGCATGATGAATAAACGTCTTATATATTCATCATTTAACACTTATTCCAACCCTCATTTTTGTAATGAATGCATAAATAAAATAAAAAATATCAACTGGTAAGGAAGTTAAAGATGTTCCGCCAAAAAATTTCCATTCTATTCCAAGTGTTGCTAGGGACGATTCTTCTTGTAAATTTCTGTCTTCAAAAAAGCGCCAGTGCTGTTTGCCCCTTTGAAATAAAAATTCACAGTGATAAGACAGAATACTTGACCAGAGAACCTATTTCAGTTCGCTATGAAGTAAAAAACATTAGCGATTCAACTATTTGCTTTGCGTTTGACAATGTGAAAGAGTTCTTCAATATCAAGGATCAGCAGGAGAGAGGGTATGCAAATATAGAGCACGGGGATTATTTCATCTGTCCTGATACCATTCATCCGAATGAAGTGTTTAAGGGCAGCGAAGGGATAGACTCAAGATATAGAATCTTTCAACCAGGTGAATATACCTGCTTCTTAGATTTTTTCGTTTGCAAATCTAATATTTTAAAAATAAAGGTCAAAAACCCCACGGGAGACGAGAGAAAAGCTTTGGATCTTTATTTGGAGGCGCAGAAACTCCATTGGTGTAAGGACAAAAATCCCAAAAAATGGGAACAGGCGTTTTACAAATATCTCGAGTTGGCAGACAAATATCCCAAGAGCGTTTATGCTCCGATGTCTCTTTATACTGCTTTGTTCAAGGCTCATGTGATAAAAGACAAAAACAAGGTCATATCTGTGTGTAAGAAATTAATCGAGAACTATCCTGATTTTTATTATATCGATGATACTTTTTATAACTTGGTAGGAAACTACAAAGTCCTTGAGGATAAAGCTGGGGCTATAGAATATATGAAAGAGCTTATAAAGAAGTATCCCAACACCAAGATTTCGGAGAGGGCGGAATACTGGCTGGAGAGAATCAAAGACTGGAAATTTGAGTGAGTGCGTTTGGGACAAAAGAGTGTTTGCTGAAGGAGGTGAAGATGCGTTTCGGACGGCAGCCCAGGCGACAAAAACTGCTGATAGCCCTTGTCTTTTTGGCAATCATGCTGTCAGCCAATCATACATGGGCTTCTTCCTCAGATAAGAGATTAAGCATCTTCCTAACAGGCGGAGGGTCTTACCCCGTGGGCCAGTTTGATCATGAGGTAAGAGCTGGTTACAATTGGGGAGGAGGAGTTGAGCTTAGGTTCCCATCGAATTGGGCTATGGGGATCGTTATTCACCGGGCTGAGTTTGAACATCAAAGAGTCTACTACAGTTCGCGGCTGCGCTCCTGGGGAGGTATTGACTGGACCTTTATTCGGGGCAATTGGTATGGTAAGCATTTCTTTAGAAAAACAGGGCTCTCTCCTTTCTTCAAGACGGGCCTGGGTATCTATCGCCTGGAAGGCAGGAGCACATACGCAGGATGGAACAGAAGGATAAGTCGAACCACGGCATACAGCATAGTGCCTGGCGCAGGGCTGGAATACTCAAAAAAAAGGGTCTCGGTCTTCATGGAGATTGACTACAATTTCGTTTTTAGGGAAAGCACCGGAGGATGTGTACAAAGAACCGAAATTCGTCAATTCTTTGATCTTTTCCTTGGAGTGGGATACTTCATATCAGATTTCTAGGCCGCAGGACTGCCGCAGAAGAGTCAATTTATGACATATTGATTTAAGGAAACCGTTCGACAATCACTTTTTCCCGAGGCTACCATGAAGCTCAAAAGTTATATTCTCCTCCTGTGCAGTTTATTGATTGTTTGGATAGGAAAGAGCACCTCGGCGGCAGATTTGCGCGGCAGGTTCGCGCTCAGCGCAAAGGGAGGGATAGCGTTTACACCCGGCAGGGTGTTTTCTTCCAAAGACGCGGGTAAACAGGCCTACGGATTTGGAGCGAGCGCGGAGTACTTCTTCCTCAGAGGGTTGTCCGGTGGCCTGGAGATGGTTCACACGTCCTTTCCTGGAGAGCGCAAGAAGTCCGGGTACTATGACTGGTATGACACGTACGCCTCTACCGGATGGAACTGGACCAAAGTCGGCGTGTTCGGAAGGATCGTGGCAGGCCCAGAGAGGAAGTTCTCACCGTTTCTGAAGGTAGGAGTTGGGTTGTACGAACCCAGGGTAGAAGATTGGCTCTACTACCCGGGTGGGGAGGACGCGCCGCCTGGCTGGCCGCTGCATGACGTCACGTTCACACGAAATACCTATGGAAAGGGTCAGTTCGGATATGGCTTCGGGTTTGGACTACACTATCTTGCCACTCCCAGGATGCTTCTCTATCTGGAGATCCCGTTCGATGTCGTCTCTGCGAAGGGCTTGGTGATTGAGTGGGTCGACGATCAAACCGGGGTCGGTCAGCGCCACGAGATCTATGGTAACCGGTATCATTTGAGCCTTTTCGCCGAGGTTTCGTTTCTCCTTGGACCGGAGAAGAAGGCGGAAAAGGCCGGGCTAATACCCTGAATCTTCGTCACTTCCGTGGATCTCGGCGCGGAGGCCCCCTCTATTTTCCTCGCGAAATTCTCCCTTCATTTTGATTGACATTTCGGGTCGCGTGTATTAGTTTCGACCTTTAGAATCGACCGGCCTTGTTTATCCTTTAAATGGAGGGAAGAGTTGTTCAAGAATCCTAACGAAGCTATAAAGTTTGCTGGGGCAAACAAAATCGAAATGATCGATTTGAAGTTCATCGATCTTTTTGGAAGTTGGCATCATCTCTCCCTGCCCAAGAGCCAACTCAACATGGACATGTTCAAACGGGGAGTTCCATTCGATGGATCCTCCACTCCGGGGTTCAAGGCGGTGGAGTCAGGTGATATGACTTTGCTCCCCGATGTCAAGACCGCCAAGCTGGACCCCTTCTGGGACGTGCCCACCTTGAGTTTCATCTGCAGTTCGGCAGAGGTGGATACCCTGAAGCTATACAAGAGGGAGCCAAGGGCGATCGCGCGCAAGGCAGAGCAGTACCTGCTGAAGACCGGTATCGCTGATCGGAGCCTCTGGTCGACTGAGTTTGAATTTTACATCTTCGACAGCGTGGCCTACAAAAACGACATTAACATGGCCTCCTACATCATAGATTCCAACGAGGCAAATTGGAATTCCGCGCTGGAGGAGGGAAAGAACTTGGGTCACAAGATCCCCACTCACGGCGGGTATCACGCCATCCCCCCGCTGGACGCTCTTTTCGACGTGCGGACGGAGATGGTCAGGACCGTGGAGGAGGGGGGGATACCGGTGAGATATCACCATCACGAGGTGGGAGGTCCGGGCCAATCAGAGATAGAGATATTAGACGATACCCTGACCAACATGGGTGATATCACCATGTGGATCAAGTACGTGGTCAAGATGGTGGCCAGAAAACACAACCACACGGTCACCTTCATGCCCAAGCCGCTGTATAACGAGGCGGGAAACGGCATGCATTTCCACCAGCATCTCTTCAAGAAGGGCAAGCCGCTCTTTTTTGACAAAAAGGGTTACGCGGGCTTGAGCAAGCTGGCGTTGTACTATATCGGGGGACTTCTAACTCACGGCAGTGCGCTTCTTGCTCTCACCAACCCCAGCACCAATTCCTTCAAGAGACTGGTCCCCGGATTCGAGGCGCCGGTAAAACTGTTTTTCTCTCTGGCCAACCGCAGCGCTGCCATTCGCATTCCCAAGTACGCCCAGAAGCCTGAGGAGAAGAGAATGGAGTTCCGTCCCCCTGATGCCACATGCAACGTCTATCTGGCTCTGGCCGCGCAGCTCATGGCGGGGATCGATGGGATCAAGAAGAAAATCGATCCCACCAGGGCGGGGTTCGGTCCCATCGACGAAAACGTCTTTGCCCTGCCTCAGAAGGAACAGGATAAAATCGCATCAGTGCCCACGACCTTGAAAGAGGCGCTGGACGCCTTGCAGAAGGATCATAAGTTCCTCCTGGAGGGTGGGGTATTCACAAAGGATATTCTTGACGTCTGGATCGATCATAAGCTGAATAAAGAATACAACGAGGTCAGGAACCGACCTCACCCATACGAGATATCGCTTTACTACGACGTGTGA
>JBARPX010000223.1:0-2829 GCA_049643405.1 Candidatus Zixiibacteriota bacterium | reverse complement strand
TAGATTACCACCAGATCCTCCCAGCCGGCGCCGTAGTCGTTGTAGCTGTTGCAGACGTCGGTGGGGTCATCCTCGGCGATGGCATCGGCACCTGAACCATACAGGTCGGTGTAGATGTAGATCACGGCAAAGTAGGGCTCATAGACGCAGCACTGCTCGGTCATGGGCAGGCTGAGAATCCAGTGCCCATCACTGGGAATGCTGACCGTGTAGATTGGAGTGGCGCACACTTCAGTACCCGGAACAGGACAGGCAAGGTCTCCGGCATTGGTATAGACGAAGCCCTGCACGTCGATGTCGATGGCGGCGTCCACCTGAATGTTGAAGCCCACCTCGATTACCTCGAAGGGCCAGACGTCGACGCAGCCAAACTCCTCCGGATTCTGGAAGTTGGCATACCACTCCATACCCCAGAACCAGTCGGTGATGGCATAGGCCACTACCCCATACAGGTCGCAGAAGTCCTTGGTGTAGTTAAGCGGTCCTGCCTCTATCCTGCCGCTGGACGCGGTAGCTTCCGCAGTTGCTGCGGCAGCCTTGGTCCCGCGGTCAGGATACAGGTTGGTTGCCTCCAGGGTCGCGGTAATGCTTCCCCTGGGCATGGGAGTGGCAGTTTGCAGTTGCCCGATAGTGTGCTTTACGTAAGGTTGAGGTAAACCCCTAGGAGCCTTCTTCGCCGCCATAACCAGCGAGAAGCTGACCAGCATGGCTGTGATTAAGACCAGAACTACAAAGAGTTTTTTGGTCATTACTTTTCTCCTTTTACAACAAAGTTAAATCACCTAAGTATTTGGACTGTTCTCAGGTTATATATCGTCATGTACATCTGTTACCCTAAGATATTAACCCGTCTCTCAGTCCGATTCTTCAATAATTGAAATAGCATCGCCTCCTTTCGTCCCTCGTCCATGAAGGAAACTTCGGTTGCCTGAAAGAAGGAACAGTTTGATGTCGCGAATGGGAAGAAGACAAAACTATCCTCTTTCTCCTCAAGGGCATCAAAGTGCCGTTTCAAGAGATTGGAATTGATTTAAGGTTGGGGTAATAAAAACCATTTACTTTTGCTCGGCCAGGTATCTCCCAGCCGAGTATAATATAACTTGTATCCGATCCTTGTCAAGTAAAAAATGCAGAAAAACGACACTTTTTATACGAAATGTATGGTCTCCGAACAAGGACACGGAAGCCAGATCAATAAGTGTTTCAAACGCAAGTAGTTAGACAAACAGGACTAATCATGTCCGAAATACATCATATCTAACGACCATCTGGGGGTAGGCAGCGAAGCGTCATCGTATTTATGATAAAAAACCAAGTGCGAAGAAAGAAGAGACTGAGGCAGGGGGATATTCCTGGTGAGGCAATAGGCAGTTGCTGACGCGCATCCGCGTATCGTATCCTCGGCTTGGTGGACTAACCGGTCCTTTGGAGTAGGCGAACGGCTCAGTGGTGGAAGAATGGGCGGCTTGAATAACCTGCTTCTGCCAGGCCATTCCCCTCTGATCGTCTCTTGTATACCCTCGGGAAGAGACCGAAAGGCCGGGGTGCTTCGTGTGCATCAGACGAGTCCGGGGTAGCTGTGACGCCTGAGATGTGAACCCGTGCGTATGGCGCGTCGGTTGTGGTGAGCAAGGGGTGAACAGATCAAAGGGGATTGAGCCGGGAGGGTTCTTCGTAAGGGAAAAAACCGCAGGTGTCCGCGGATGAGGTGTAGGCGATGGGCATGACTCTGGGGAGGACGGTTTTCTATCCCAGCGTTTGAAATTCCATATGGGACGTTTGGGAGCAGAGAGACATCCACTATGTAGCTGAATTTCATCTTGCCAAAGCGTTCAACCCTGAATAGATTACCTCGTGGGCAATTGCCTTGAAGGTGAGAGGTTAAGTCACCACGAGCGGATTTCTCCTTCATTATATCGGTTTCGACAGAACGGCACTGTTTTATCCGCTTAGCTGTGGAGAGGGCACTTGAATAGGGTCTGGAAGCAGGTGCAGAAAAACGGAATCTTCGTGGGACTGTTAGCCCTGGTAGTTGGAGTCCCCCTCATCTGCTCTCCCTACACCCAGAGCAACGTCTTTCTGATAAAGACCGTATTGCTCCAAAGCCTTGTGTTCGCCCTCTTCCTCGTATGGTTGGGCAGGAAGTTTCTCTCCAGAGAGTCCGTCTCCAAAATACCGCTCAAGGTGCCCATGGTATCGTTTCTGGCCCTGGGCGTTTTGTGGCTTGTTTTCTCTTCATACAGATATGCTGTCTTTGAGGAATTCCTCAGATTTCTATCCTTCTTCCTCCTTTATGTTCTGATAGTTGATGAGATCAGAGGAGATCGCAGGAAAACACTGATAATCGATGCTCTGCTTTTTGTAACCATCCTTGTTTGCTTCTACGGGATTCTTCAACGCCTTGGCTACCCGTTGCTGGACTGGGTCCCCCAGCACTACACCAGGGTTATGTCGTCTTACGGCAACCCCAATTTCTTCGGCACCCACCTGGTAGCCATAATTCCTCTTCTTCTGGTCCTCAGCATGGGATCACACGGAAGGAGGAGGTTATTCTCCGCACTTGCCCTATTGTTAGCCTTAGCGTGTCTCCTTTTTTCCGAGACCAGGAGCGCCTGGATCGGGTTCGCCTTCTCTTTAGTGTTCCTAACCTTCTTGATTCGCAAAACCCGAACAGCCAGGTTCAGGCTCAAGACCATGACGCTGCTTTTTGCCGTTTTTCTTGTTATTATCCTGCTCCTGTTCCTGAGCCAGGGTGTGATCGTGGAGAGATTCTCACAACTCTGGGATCCTCAGGGCTCCGTTTTCATGAGGATACACACCTGGGAAGCC
>JBARPX010000222.1:0-4761 GCA_049643405.1 Candidatus Zixiibacteriota bacterium | reverse complement strand
GGCCAGGATTTTTGCATCAGTCTACAAAAAGTTGATTCCAGAGTTCAAATGTCAGGAGCGCTCCCAACTGAGAGGAGAGGTTTCTCCTCCCGGAAAGGTGATGTTCCACCATCCTTTTGACGTAATCGGGGTTGAAATAACCCCGGGTTAGGAATTTTTCGCTAAAAAGAGCGGAAGTTACGAAATCTCTCAGTTCGCCGCGCATCCATCCATCATAATCTAAATATCCGCGTTTGTCAGCTTTGGACCGGAAGATGCGTTTTCTCAGATTCTCTCTTGCTTTTGTGAGCAGGATACGGGTTAGACCCGAACTGACGGCCAAGCCGGTTCTCTGATAGGGAATCGAACCCAAGGGTGGAAACTTGTCCGTCAGCAGGCGGCGATGAAAAGCTGCCAACGCCTTCTGTTTGGGGGGCATGGCCGAGACAAAGTCAACCAGATCATAATCACAAAAGGGAACCCTGTATTCCAGCAGGTTGTTATCCAGCAAGAGGCCGTAAAGAAACGATTTCGGAGCCTGTTCTCTAAAGCGAAAATGATAGAATTTGTTGAAGGGTGAATCGAAGGGACAATCCCTTATAGATCTTGTAAAGGATTGAAAGGGTAAATCCCTTATCTGCGAATAGTGTTTAGTCTGAAAAAGGCGGGCCAGTTCAGATTCGGTAAAAGGATGATTGATGCGGCGAAAAACTCTCTTGATCCAACCCTCAGAATTTCTTTGGAACAACAGAAGGGCACTGGTCAGGGAAAGAAACCCAAAGAGCTCTCCTCCCAGAAACCCGTTCAGCACCACCAGGGCCTGCTTTCTGATCTCCGGCGTGAATTCTATCCCATGAAAGTTCACACAGTTGTTCATACCCTCAGTCAGCCATATTCCTCTCTTGGCCCAGACCTCAAGGAAGTGGGGAGTGAGTTCAAAGAAGCGATTCTCCGTCCCCAGGCTATCGGCGGCAGCTTTTGCCAACTTTTGATCCGGGCAGTCCGTGGTGCCGAAGGTGAAAGAGGGGATTTTGAATCCCAACTGGACCGCCGCTCCCAAAAGGGTCCTTGAGTCAAGCCCACCGCTTAAGGACAGAACCTTCGGGACATCATCCTTAAGCTGTCTTTGCATGGCCTGTTTCACCAGGATGTGTGCTCTCTCAAGAGAAGCTTTTTCATCGAACCGCTTGTTATCCTCTCTGAGATTCAAATTCCAGTAGGATCTTATCTGGAGACGACCGTCTCGATGAATGAGAATTGAGGCCGGACGAAGAACTTTGATCTCTTTGAAAAGGGTTCTGTCCTGCATGATGAAGTTGAGGCCGAAGAACTCCGCCATTCCCTGAAGATCGATCGCCCTTTCTACCTGGGGGAAAGTCAGGATGGATTTCATCTCCGAAGCGAACAGGAAAAGGTCCTTGTGTTGAAAATAATACAAGGGTCTCAGGCCGTACCTGTCATTGGCAATGGTCAGCCGATTCTCTCTGAAATCCCACAGAGCCAGCACAAAGGAACCATTAAGCTTCTTCACGATGTCAACACCGTATGCATCTATCAACCTCAGAACCGAGGAGGCATGATCGTTCGGTTCGAAAGGATGGCTTTTCTTTAAGGTCCCCACAGGATCGTCGGGGTAATGGTACACCTCCCCATACATAACCATGCATAAAGATCTATCACGGTTGAATACCGGCTGGTCTTGAGGGTCGATTACCCCCAGAGAGGCTCTTCCTAAGGCCACCGGAGTCCGGTCAAAGTGCCCCAGCCTGTACCACGGCTCATGCTTCATGGCGTGAAGCATGCCGGTGATCGTTTCCTTCAGGTTAAGTTTTCTTTTAAGATCAACGATTCCGGCAATTCCTGGCAAGACAGTCTCCTCACAAGGTCATGCGGCGGTTTTCTGCCAAGAGCAAGATAAACAATGAAAAGCACCACAACCTAACGTAAGTCAGGCTCTGGTGCCGGAGTGTTTGGTCGAATTCGGGTAATCGAAAGCCAAGCTTCGAGCGCTGCTACTCAGGCGAAGAGAGACTTGTATCCGAAATCGTCGGCTCGGCGCCCGTCTCCATCATCTCTATCATATACCGGGCGTCGTCGGCTAAGTCGCATTCCGGATAATCATCAATCACCTTCAGGTAATTCTCCTTGGCCTTCTGCTGGTCCTTCAGGTTCTCCGAGTAAACGAAGCCGATCAGAAACTGTGCTTTGTATGCCCTGGGGCTGTCCGGGTAAAGCCCCAGAATCTTCTCATAGGTGCCTATAGCTGACTCGAAGTTTCCATCCTCCGAATGATTCTGTGCCTCAGTGTAGAGATCCTGTTCAGTTTTCTTTCCCTCGGAACTCGAGGAGCAGGAGAAGATGAAGCTGCCGATAGCCAGTATGATCAGCATGGTTGGGACGATTCTCACCGTTGGTAAACCTCCTCTTATGATTGAATCCTCATAAATATAATCACCCTCAGGGCAATCTCCAAATGATTTTTTCGCTGATTCTGAGAAAAAGCGCTTCCCCAGCCATTTTTCGTGCTAAAGTCATTTCGGCCGATGCCGGCGGTCCGGTCATACGAAGAGTATGTTATCATCCTTCGCATCGATCTTGACTTTATCTCCTGGCTTGAACCTCCCTTTCAGCATTTCATTGGCCAAAGGTTGGGTGATGAATCTCTGTATGGTCCTTCTCAGGGGCCTGGCGCCGAAAGCCGGATCAAAACCGACCCTGGCCAGATGACCTCTGGCTTGACCGGTCAAGCTCGCATGTATGTCCTGCTCAACCAATCTTTGGGCAACCTCCTTGAACAGCAAATCGACGATATCTCTTATATTCTCGAGAGACAATGAACGAAACACTATCCTCTCGTCTATACGATTCAAAAACTCAGGTCTTAGAGATTTTCTCAGAAGATCCAAAACCCCCGATCTCATTTCCTGGTATATCCTCTCCTCATTCTCAGCGGTGATCGACTTGGAGGTCTCTGCGATAAGCGAGGCTCCGATGTTGGAGGTCATTATCAGGATGGTATTCCTGAAGCTAACCGTCCTTCCCTGATTATCGGTGAGCCTGTCGAACCGTGTGGCTGTCCGCAGACCTGATTCGCGTAGCCCCGCCTTTGGCGGGGCGCCGAGGCATAAAGCCTCGGCTACGCGTTTGGATCCCACTCACTCCTGCCTCTGGCGGGATTTTCAACTTAGTCCTCCCAGACGGGTCTTCGACTCCCCCAAGGGGAGAGGAAACCCCACACCTTCCCTCCCTTCATGGGAGGGATAAGAGGGAGGGTGATCAAATCGCTTGCTCAGGTATTATGGCACTATCTTGAATCTTGAACTGCAACTTTGCCCATACGCCCTACAGGCCTGCACGGACGTGCCAGTCTGGGCAGGGGGCCCGCCTGGGGGCAAGCGTCTGCTTGAGCCCTCAGGGTCGAAGACGGGACAGTGAGCCTGTCGAACTGTCGAACCATGTGGCTGTCCGCAGACCTGATTCGCGTAGCCCCGCCTTTGGCGGGGCACCGAGGCATAAAGCCTCGGATTGGGTTCGTTCTCGATGATACCCCTTATGGTATCAATCTCTTTTTCTCTGCCAACGAAGACGTTCTTTTTTGTGGTTTTGTTCGCCATAGTCAAATTCCATTCGGACAAGGACGAGCCTTTTCCCTACGCTCACACACTCCGTAGGGACAGCCCTTGCCTCGGCACTGAGGTTCGGCACGAAGTGTGGCTGTCCGATGTCGTTCCCGCCGAGGCTGGAAGCCTCGGCTACGCGTTTAGACCCCCCTCACCTTAATCCTCTCCCCCAAGGGGAGAGGAAACTCCTCCGCCCTCCCTGTTTTGAATTTTGAACTGTCCGCAGGATCCAAATTCGGACAACTTTACATTTTGCTCTTTGCTTTTTGAACTCTCAGTCGAACGGTATTGCCCAACCACCGGAAGAATCCCCCGGTCTATTCCTCCCCATCCTTGAAGAGCGAATCCCATCTGTCTTTTTTGCCCTCTTTGCTCTTGGGCGCGGGCTCGGTTTTGACAAAGGCGGGTTTGGGGCGGAAATAGTCGCAGAAGTTACCCTTCTCCTTGTACCTCACCCACTCCGCCTGCGGTTCCTTGCAGTGATGTTCAGCTTTCTTGTCGTAGAATTCGCAGTTGTAGCAGCAGCGCAAATCGACGTCGCACTTGGGACAGACGTCCTTCCGATGGATCTTTTCTTTTACCTCGATGGCTTCTCCGCATTTCCAGCAATGCATGGGGTCTCTCTCCTTAGTTTTCTTTTAAGCATTTTCCTTCGAGCTTAAGTAGGCTTGAATGAACTGGTCTATGTCTCCGTCCATCACCGCCTGAACGTTTCCGGTTTCTGTGTTGGTGCGGTGGTCCTTGACCATATTATAAGGATGGAATACGTACGATCTGATCTGGCTTCCCCATTCGATCTTCTTCTTCTGGCTTTCCAGCTTCTCCTGCTTTTTTTTCTCCTCTTCCTTGTAGAGCTGGTACAGCCGGGATTTCATAACCTTCAAGGCGTTCTCTCTGTTCCGGAACTGCGAGCGCTCAGACTGGCATTGAACCACGATTCCGGTGGGCATATGCGTGATCCTGACTGCAGAGGAGACCTTGTTCACGTGCTGCCCCCCGGCGCCGGACGCGCGGAAAGTCTCCATCCTGAGATCATCGTCGTTTATCTCCACGGTGATATTGTCCTCGATCTCGGGGTAGATGAACACCGAGGCAAACGAGGTATGCCTTCTTTTGTTGGCGTCGAAAGGGGAGATGCGCACCAGGCGGTGAACTCCGCTTT
>JBARPX010000221.1:0-40920 GCA_049643405.1 Candidatus Zixiibacteriota bacterium | reverse complement strand
ACCTTGACCGATGTGAATGTCGCTCCGAGCGATGGCTGGTCTGCCGTCCGCTGGTTGGAGGTTATCTTTGGCCATTCCTATATAGTATGGACGCGGGATAATCATTTCGCGACGCTCAGGGTGACGGGATTTACGTATTCTTATGGGGTTGTTTTCGATTGGGCCTATCAGGAAGATTGGGGAAATACCGAACTTGCTCCCAGACCGCCCCACGCGGAGAATTACTTGAGAGCGAGGCCAACGCATATCGAGGACGATCAGAGGTGAAGTGAAATAGAAATCTGAATATAAGAGTTATGATGAAAACTCAAAAGAGGAGTGTGTGAGATGCTGAAAACAAACAAATTGATTGTAGCACTTTCGGTGCTTGGCTTGATCTGTTGGATGATACTGATGCCGGGCAGGGCAAGCATGGCCGATCAGAGCGGAGGCTTGGCCCGCGCCGATGACGATTCCCGCGAGGTGAAACACCGGGTGATTGAATATCCCCTTTTGGACGTGGAGGTGTGGGTGGATAAGGGAGAGGGGGCCGTCTATAACCCTGGAGACAACATAAAGATCTATTTCCAGGCTTCGCACGACTGCTACGTGGTAATCTATAACATCGACACCAGGGGATACGTGGAGCTGCTCTACCCGGTGGATGATGACGACGATCCTTTTGTGGAGGGTGGAAGGGTCTACCGCATTCCGGACAGGTTCGATGACTATGAATTGACAGTTGACGGCCCCGACGGCGTGGAGTACATTCAGGCCGTGGCAAGCCCGGGGGCACTGGATCTTCCCAACTTCCCCGGCCAGTACACCTACGAGGGTGAAGTATATGCATACCAACTGGACGGAGAAGACCCTTTCGAGTTCATGGCAGATGTAAACGCCGAGATCGCGCCTTATGATTATGCGTCAGACGTGTGCATATTCAGCGTGGAATATCCGCATCCCAAGTGGTACTATTGGCCAAACGTGGTCTACGTGGACCGTCCTGTCGACCTGTACTGGGGAGGCGTCTATTTCGATTATCCCTGGGGCGTGGATGTATGGATCGACGGCGTCTTCTACGGGGTCACGCCGATTACTATTCCTTATCTGGTAGTGGGAAGGCATTACGTGAGTTTCTGGTACCGGGGGTGCTGGATTTGGAGAGACTGGTGTCGGATAAGAAGAGATTACACCATAACGATCTGGCCTGACTGTCACGAAAGGTACTGGTACGTCCACGAAAACTTCGTGGAGAAAAACTACCGGGCGGAAAAGGCCAAAAGAAGACGCGGAATCGGAAAAACAGCTGGACTGGTGAAGCCGGTCAGACGTGTGGAAAAGGGGAGGCTGGCCAAAGCTGAGCCGCTCCGAGTGAAAAAGGCTAAAGAACTCAGAAAGGAATCGCCAGCTAAGCGACAGGAATTGAAGGATCGCTCTGATTCCCCGCGCCCGTCCAAGGCAGAATTGAAAAGAGGGACCGATAAGATCAAGGCCAAAAGCATCCGTAAACCGACGCCCTCCAAGAGAAACCTGTCGGTGACTGAAAGCAAGAAGGCCAAGCGGATCAAAACGGAGGTGAAGGCGCCGAAGAAGGCCAAGCGGATCAAAACTGAGATGAAGGCGCCGAAGAAGATCAAAAAGGAGGCAAAATCTGTTCGCTCGGAAAAGGCGCCCAAGGCACCTCAGAAGATTAGCAAAAGCGGAAGCTCAAAGCCGAAAAGCAGCGCCGCAAGAATAAGCAGCAGCGGGAAGACAACCACAAAATCAGCTGGGGCGAGCAAGGCACCCTCCGGGAAGACGAGCAGCAAATCGGGAAAGAGGAGAAGGTAATCAGCAGCCTTCGCCGCCAAGAATACGCTATCGGTGAAGATCACGTGGCTGAAGGCAGAGGGCTGGTTTTTCACCGGCCTGGTGAGCCGAACAGCCGGCTGCGGAAGACAAATCATTGACATCTGGCGGAGTTGGACCATATTAGAACCGGGTATTCCATATCTTATTATATAGCAATTGAGATTATTGGGTAACTTAGGATATCGCATCACAAACACCATTGAGAAGAGGTGAGAGAGATGAAGAAGACCTTTATCGTTTTTATGAGCATGGTGATTATGGCAGCCTTTGTTTCCTCGGCTTCAGCCCTCGATCGAGCTCCCAAGAAGAGCGGTTCGGACAGTACGAAAGAGACCACCGAGATCAAGGAGATAACCAAGGAGGAGGCGAAACGAAAGGCCAGAAAGAGCAGCTTCTCCGAGAAGAAAACGCGAACCGTCCAAAACCTGAAAAGGACCGAAGGAGAGAAACCGGAGAAGGCGAAGGCCCGATCGCAGACCAGGGAGAGCAAGGAGAAATACGACTATTTCATAGACCGGAACAACAACGGCATCGATGACCGTCTGGAGAAAGAGGCAAAAGCAAAGAAGGCAAAGAAGCCAGAGCCCGCCAAGAAACCCGAGGCCGCCAGGAAGAATACCTCCCGCCCTCCGGATAAAGCCCCGGCGAAAATCAACCCTGTTCCCAAGCCGGCCAAGAAAGTGAAAGAGGAGAAGGTTAACCCCAAAAGGAAAGCGCCGGGCATCAAAGACGGGGAGACAAAGAAGGAACGGACCAGGTAGATCATTGACTATCAAGGCCAGCCTGCGGCTCGCAGGCGGGCTGAGGACAAAGCCAGAGGCCAGTACCTGACCCGAGTCGGGTGCTGGCTTTCTCTTTGCCGACAAGCGCCAATCCTACCGGTTATTTCTTTCGCAACCTATAATCGACAAATCTCTTAGAGGAGAGTTAAGAAGCATAAGCTTTCTCCCGATTAGTATCTATGGGCAGGGATATGTGCGTTTGGGCAGGCAGCTGGTTGTCCCTTAATTATAGGGTTGTCTATGAGCGTGGACGTCAAAACCAAGGATGCCGGATTAACCGGGAATCTGCAGACGGTTCCCTTATCCGATCTACTTCAGTTGATCACCACATCGGCCAAGACCGGGATGCTCTCCATCTGCAGGAGCGAGCAAAAAAGGGAGATATATTTCAGGAAGGGCGCCGTCATATTTGCCTCCTCTTCGGGAAGTGAGGAACAGCTCCTGGGGAATCTGGTTCTAAGTCGAAAGAAAATCTCCAAGGCTGACTTAGAAAGGGCTTTGAGCATTCAGAAGCTCACCGGCAAGAAACTGGGTACTGTCCTCTTGGAGATGACCAAGCTGACCAAGGAAGAGCTCTTGAGTTTTCTGCGAATTCAGGTGGAGGAGATAGTCTACAACCTGTTCGGATGGAATTCCGGCGAGTTCGTCTTCTATGACGGGAAACCGCCACCCGCAGGACAGGTGACGGCCGAGTTGAATACCATGAACCTGATAATGGAAGGAAGCAGAAGGATCGACGAGTGGATCAAGATCCGCGAAGTCCTTCCGCCCGAAGAGAAGATACTTGAGATTGTGACTGATCCCACGACGAAATCCGGCTCGGTAGAACTGACATTGGATGATCTGCGGCTATTTCCGTTGATCGATGGAGACAGAAGCATCTCGGAACTCCTGCAGGCAAGCACGGCAGGGGAGTTTTTCACCCGCAAGGCCCTGGCTAATTTCATCAGCTTGGGTCTGGTCAGGGCAGGAGACAGGAAGACGGCGGTCCGCCCCAAGATGAGTGACGAGAAAGCCCTTTCCAGCGTGATGGTCAGCCTATATTACCGATCCTATCGGGCCATTGAGGAGATGGCCTCTCGAAAGTTGGGCGAAGGCGCCAGAAAGATATTAAAAAGATGCTTCGACCTTCAGAAATCCCTCCATCCCGTCTTGAGCAATCTGGAAAGTCCGGAGAATTTCCTGGATTTCAGCTATCTGCAAGCCTCCTCGGACAGAATAACGGAACCGGTTCGATTTCACCAGCTGCTGGACGCACTAAACGATCTGCTGGTGGAATTCCTGAAGGCGACCTCAAGAAACCTGGGAAGCAGCTTGACTCGACGGGTCATCTCGCAGATCAAGAGGGAGACAGCCCAGGTTGTGGCTCAAGAGAGACGGATTGTGAAGGAGTACGGATTGGAGGAGGAACTGTTAAGAACCCTAAAGAGAGGTCAACGATGCTTATAGAAAAGCGTAACAGATCTTCAAAGATGGATACCAGCAAGAAGCTGGGCTCGCTCGCCTGGTTCTGTCTTACCTTGTTCGTGGTAAGGACCGCCTGTGCTCATGGTGGCTCTGAGACTCTGCGAGCCGGAATCAGGGGTTCCGGTACCTCCACGACCATTCCGGCAGCATTCGACGTTCTGCTCCTGGCGGGGATATTCGCCTGCTTTCTCATTTCGGTGAGGGTTAAGTCTTTCTTAAGGGACGGAGAGCTCTCCTCCGGCTGGACGCTCTTTTCGCTCTCTTTCGTTTTGCTTTTCGCGGCTCAGCTTCTGAATTTGTTTCTGATCCTGGATCTGGTAAGTATCTACCCCAGCGTAATTGCCTCTCTCCGGGTCCTGTTCATCGTCTTTCTGGCCTCCGGTATCTACATGATGAAAAAAGTCTTAAGCTGACCTTCGCAGCTTTTTGTTTCTAATCTCCCTTCGATTTTGAGATTTGCTTCAAGTCCCGAAAACGAGACCACTTAGCGTCTCTTTTTCTTACTCCGAGAGTTAAGTAATGGAATTTGGCTGTCGATAAATTTAGTAGTCAGAACTCCAGGGATTTCCTATTTGTACCGAGGGGACCGGTTCTGACGATTATTTTTGCGCCGCGGGCGGGTTTTGGCATCGATCCAACCCCCGGGTGGAGTGCAGTTCTAGCCGAGAGGATCCATGCAAAACAGTGCACAACTGGAAGATAGAATCTTCAAGTGTGACCAGGTACTTTCTCGCAATCCGGATTCCCAGGTTTTTGCGGCGCTGTCAGATGCCTACTGCAAGAAGGGAGATCTGGCAAGGGCCTTTCACATCTGCAGTCGGGGGTTGAAGCTTCATCCCGATTACGGTCCCGGTCATCTGGTGATGGCGAGGATCAACATGGAGAGAAGAATGTACTCCGAAGCCGAAAGGGAACTTGCCCTGGCGGTGGAGTCGGACGGAAAGACCAGGGGCACCGAGTTGCTCTTGGCTCAGATTCTCATAAGGAAGGAACAAACCAGGGAGGCGGGAAAGATACTGGAGAGGCTCAAGATCACCGATCCGGAAAACCCGGTGATGGCCGAGCTTCGGGAGGCCAAGAAGCGGAAGGCAGAGCCGGACAGGCCAGAGTTCGACGTGATGACTGCGCAGGAACGCTGGCGTATAGAGAAGGTGGTGGATCTGAAGGACAGCGTAAGTTATCTGAAATCCCTCCCCGGAGTTTCGGGAGCGTTGATGGTAGGGGAGAATGGACTGGTGGTGGAAAGCAAGCTAACCCCCTTCTTGAAGGAGGGGTTGGTTGGGGCCGTGGCCACCAGCATCACCGGACGGGTAAAGGAGGGGATGAGTGGGATAGGGTTCGGAGATTACGAGCAGGTATTGATTGAAGCCGGAAATCTTGGTTTGTGGATAATCAGATTCGAAGACCGGGCATGCGTCCTGTGTTGCACCCCGGACCTGGCTCTGGGGGCATTGAAAGTGAGGGTGGGTGAGCTGTTGGAGCACCTATCCAGAACTGCTCGGTAAAAAGGGGGTAAGGTGACTGTTGACTATAAACGAGAGATGAGGGGGATCCTTCTGATATCGCTCCTCGTCATGGTACTTCCTCTGGTGTTATTTCCCAAGAACTTAGGGCTGAAGTTCACCTCTTCTGTCTCTTTGCTTTTTGCTTTGGAACTGGGCTGGTACACGCTGGTCCTATTCGTCATCTTCTCCAAGGCTGCTGCTCCCAGGGTGTTCCTGTTTGCCCTGTTGACCCTGGGTTATCGAATCGGCCTGGGAATAGGATTCGGCATTCTCCTTCTGGTCATGTTCTCACTGGCATTATCCTCCTCCGTCAAGATGGGCATTTACCAGTATCTGCCGGCTTTTCTTCTTCAAGCGCTGGTCTCTCCTTTTGTATTGAAACCGTTCTATCGGTTTCTGATCGAGAAAACGCAGGAGACGACAGTGGCCGAGCCAAGCGCAACCATGTCTGCCGGTCGGCTTGCTGAGCGCGTTCCCCCTGAGACATCCTTAGAATCAAACCAAGGGCCGGAGGGGACAGGATCAATTCCGAAAGAAAAGGAGACGAAAGTGGCAGCAGAGGAGAAACTGGAGAACTTCCTGCACTACTTGAGAGAGTATGCGGGAGTAAGGGCCGCCGTTCTAGTGGATCATGAAGGCTTGGTGGTAGCTGAAGATTCCTCACCCGACCTGGATCCGGAAACGGTTGCTACTTACGCAAAGCACATCAAGGAGACAAACGATCAAATACTTGACAAGATGGGAGAAAAGACCTCGGAACGAATCGGGATATATACCGCGGATGCGTGGATATGTTTAAACCAGATTGAAGATTTCACCCTGGCAGTGGTGTCTGATCGCCGAACCGACGAATTGCTGTCGGTCCGAATACAGCAGTCCACCGGAATGATAAGGAGATACTTCTGTCAGAGGTATCAGGATCATGGGCTTAAAGCTGTGGAGGCTTGACATGTACAAGATACTGGAGGAGTTGAACAAGACCGCCGGGATCAGCGGGAGCATGATAGTGGGTCAGGACGGCATCGTGATAGCCGCCGATCTGAATTCCCAGCTTCAGGACGAGGCGGTGGGAGCCCTGGCGGCTTCCATCCTAGACACGGTCAAGAAGTCGATGGGGCGGCTCTCCAACGAGGACTTAAGACAGATTACCGTGGAGGCCAGTAAGGGCAAGCTGTTCTTAAGCGACGTGGGACTGGGCATTCTGGCGGTCACCACCGATCCACAGGTGAACGTGGGCATGGTTCGGCTGGAGATCAAGAACGCAGCGGAAAGGATAAAACTGGCCCAGAAATCCGTCCAGAAGGATTAGAGCTCTTAGCTGGAGAGAAACGATGGCATCCATCAACTACGCCTTCAAGGAGATCTCGTGCAAGGTCGTCTTCTACGGTCCCGGACTCTCTGGAAAAACCACCAACCTACAGTACGTTCATCTGAAGATTCCGTCTCAAAGCCGAGGGGAATTGATCTCGCTGGCCACTGATCAGGACAGAACCTTGTATTTTGATTTTCTTCCACTGGACATCGGCAAGATACACGGGTTCTCCACGAAATTCCAGCTTTACACCGTTCCCGGGCAAGTCTACTACAACGCCACCCGAAAGTTGGTCCTAAGAGGAGTGGATGGCTTGGTCTTCGTAGCAGATTCACAAAGGTGCAAGATGGACGAGAACGTCGAAAGCCTGCAGAACCTGGTGGACAATTTGAGAGAGTATGAATACAGCATGGAGAGGATTCCTTTAGTCTTTCAGTACAATAAGAGAGACCTTCCCGAGATCAACTCGGTGGGGGAACTTCAGGAGGCACTCAATCCCAAGAGCCATCCTCACTTCGAGTCGGTTGCCACCAAAGGGATGGGTGTTTTCGACACCTTGAAGTGCGTCAGTAAATTGGTCTTGGATCAGGCCAAGCGCAAAGAGCTTTTCGCGGACAGAAAGATGGAGGTAAAGAAGGCCGAAAGAGTCTACGCCGAGCCGGCGCGCTCATCGGCCACCGCGCGCGAGCAAGCCACGGCTGTGGTGCCCACGCCTTCCGCTGATACTCCCGCCCAACAACCGGGAGTCACCGTCGCCCAGAAGGAACCGGAGCCGATGGCGGATACGACGCCCACACCCAAGGAAATGCCGCAAGAAAGCAAAGCTAAGATTGGACTCGAGGTAGAGGAGGTTCCACAGAAAGAAAGTACCCCAATCGTTCAGCCCCCCACGCAGGAATCTCCCACCGTTATAAGTTGGTCAGCCGGCAAGTCTGGCAAGCGGGCTAAAGGTAGAGGATTCTTCCTTTGGCGCCTGCTCAATAAACTTCTCAATAGATAGAGTGGAGGTGCGAAATTGAAACAGGAGGACCTGGTAATCTATGAAGAGCAGATCGAAAAGATAGAGGGAGCTCTCAAGAGACTAATCAAGGATGCACAAGCCAAGTGTGTTCTCCTGGTGGATAAAGACGGTCACCTGATCACCCGACAGGGTTTCACCCAATCCTTGGACACCACCGCCTTAGCGGCACTCTTAGCGGGAAGCTTCGCCTCCACCCATGAGATCGCCCGACTGGTGGGAGAGCCGGAGTTCTCGGTTCTCTTCCACCAGGGCAAGAAGGATCATATTCACATCACTCTGGTGGGAGAGAGAACCATTCTTGCGGTTATCTTTGACGATCGAACCACCATCGGAATGGTTAGGCTTTATGCTAAGGAGGCCTCCGAGGATCTGGAGCGGATATTGTCCTTCGCCCACGGTGAAAAGCCAATCGCTCAACCGGAGAGCGAAACTGACCGGAGCTCGGAATTCTCCACCTCTATGGAGAGCAGGCTGGATGACATCTTTTCCGAAGAGTCGTGAAGGCGAATGGCCTCAGACGACGCCGGTTCAAAACCCGCTGAGGGCTTAGGTGGAGCCGATCGGAAAATCCTTAAGATACAGTCCAAAGAGAAGTCGTAAGGAGAAACCGCGCCGGATCGTCCGTCAAGCTTCCAGCGGGCTTCTAACTTATCAGGTAAAGCCATGTCACGCGAACTAGGGGAAATGCTGGTCAAGGCCGGCAAGATATCACAGGACCAACTTGCCCATGCCTTGGATCTGCAGAGAGAGACCAAGGAGAAGCTGGGGGAAGTACTCATCAGGACGGGTGCCGTCTCCGACGAGGAGGAACTCTCCACCTTCGTGGGCAGACAACTGAACATCGGCGGCCTGAGGCTGGCTGACATCGAGCTGAACCCGGAAGTGGTAAAGATGATTCCCCCGGACATTGCCAGGAAATTCAACGTCATCGCCATCAGCAAGCTGGGCAAGACCCTGATCGTGGCCATCTCTGATCCCAACAATATCTACGTTCTGGATGCCATCAAGTTCATCACCGGGTGCTCGGTTCAGCCGGTCATCAGCCCGGAGAAGGCCATTCAGAAGGCCATCGACACCTATTATCAGGATACAGGGGGAATCGACCAGATACTGAAAGGAATGAAAGAAGAGGGCCTGGAGGTGATCGAGGAAAGCCAGGATGTGCCCACCGAGCAGGACCTGATGTCACAGGTGCAGGATAAGCCTTTGGTCAAGCTGGTCGATTCTATCATCGCCGACGCCATCCGGAGAGGATGCTCCGACATTCATATCGAGAGCTATGAAAAGAGAATCAGGGTAAGATACAGAGAAGACGGAAATTTGATGGAGATGTCTCCTCTGCCTTTCAAATATCGCGCCGCCATAATCTCCAGGGTGAAGATCATGGCAGATCTGGACATCTCCGAAAGGAGATTGCCCCAGGACGGCAGGATCAAGGTGAAATTCGGCGACCGGGCAGTGGATCTGAGGGTATCAGTCCTCCCTACCATATTTGGGGAGAAGGTAGTGATGCGCATCCTGGATCCGCAAAGCGTTAACGTCAATCTGACCAAACTGGGTTTCTCGGAGAGTTCCTTAAACGAATTCGACAAGGCCATTCATCTCCCTTACGGCATGATCCTGGTGACCGGACCCACGGGAAGCGGAAAAACCACCACCTTGTACTCGGCCCTCAAACAGATCAATACCCCCAACATCAATATCATGACCGCCGAGGATCCGGTGGAGTTCAACTTTGAAGGTATAAACCAGGTGGCGGTCAGAGGTGAGATCGGTCTGACCTTTGCCTCAGCCTTGAGGTCTTTCTTGCGACAGGACCCGGACGTGATCATGGTGGGAGAGATCAGGGACGGCGAGACCGCCGAGATCGCGGTGAGAGCCGCTTTGACCGGGCATCTGGTCTTCTCTACGCTGCATACCAACGATGCCCCCAGTACGATTGACCGATTGGTTGATATGGACATTCCGGGGTATCTGGTGGCCTCCTGCGTCAAGCTGATCATGGCCCAAAGAATGGTGCGCAAGATATGTCCCAGTTGCAAGGAGGAGGCACACATACCCACGGAAACATTAGAGACTTTGGGGCTTTCGCCTGCCGAGATCAAGAACCTCAAGGTGTACGAGGGAAAGGGCTGTGCATCCTGCAATAATACCGGCTATTCGGGGAGAACCGGTATCTTTGAGGTGATGCCCATGAGTTCTGAGATGGAGAGATTGATCTTCACCAAAGCCTCCAGCGTAGAGATAAGACAGCATGCGATAAGCGAAGGCATGCTCACCCTAAGAATCGCGGCCCTGGAGAAACTGAAGAAAGGCATTACCACGGTGGAAGAGGTTTTAGCGGTGACTACCTGAACGTACCGGGAGCAAGGGCAGCAGGCTTGTGTTTAAGAATCGACCTGTCGGGTCGATAATATATAGGAAGTAGGTTCATCTCTTAGTTTAGGACAATAATAGGAGCGAACACCATGGTCACCCTACGGGAACTTCTGGAACTGATGGCCAAGAGAGACGCCTCCGACCTTCATCTCACCGTCGGTTCTCCGCCTCAGCTTAGAATAGACGGTAAGTTGGTCAAGACCGATTTCGACGTCCTGGCCCCAGAGAACACCAAAAAGCTGGCCTACAGCATAATGAGCGAAAAGCAGAGACAGGCATTTGAAGAGAGCAGCGAACTGGATCTTTCCTTCGGAATAGAGAATTTGAGCAGGTTTAGGTGCAACGTCTTTATGCAGAGAGGAAACGTGGCGGTGGCTTTAAGGCAGATTCCTTTCAGCATCCCCAGCTTCGAGGAACTGGGGATACCCAAGGTGGTGGCTGAATTGGCCGATATGCCCCGGGGATTGGTGCTGGTGACCGGACCCACCGGAAGCGGGAAGTCCACCAGCTTAGCCGCCCTGATCAACAAAATAAACTTAGAGAGGCACTGTCACATCCTCACCGTGGAGGACCCCATTGAGTATCTTCATCGGCACAACAGCTCGTTGATCAACCAGAGGGAGGTCTATGCGGACACCCTCTCCTTTGCCAGCGCTCTAAAATACGCCCTGAGAGAGGACCCGGACGTGGTATTGGTGGGGGAGATGAGGGATTTAGAGACCATGCAGGCCACCCTGAACATCTCCGAGACCGGACACTTGGCCTTTGCCACCCTGCACACCAATTCCTGTGCCGAGTCGATCAACAGGATCGTCGACGTCTTTCCCACCAGTCAACAGGAGCAGGTTCGGGTAACCGTTTCCTTCGTGCTGCAGGCGGTGGTAAGTCAGCAGCTTATTCCCAGGATCGGGGGAGGAAGGGTGCTGGCTTTGGAGATCATGATATGCACCCCGGCCATCAGAGCTCTGATCCGGGATGACAAGATCCATCAGATATACAGCCTGATGCAAGCGGGACAGAAGTATGGCATGAAGACCATGAACCAGTCCTTAGGAGAGCTTTATCTGAAGCACAAGATCACCCTGGGTGACGCCATGGCAAGAAGCTCAAATATGCAGGAGCTGAATGAACTGTTGGCCAGAAAATCCGAGGTGGGGCGGCAGACGCACGCAGTCGGAAGATAGCTTCTTAGACGTCAAATTGAGAAGAACGAGAACCGTTGGAGAGGGCATAAGATTCTGATTTCGAAGATCCCGGCTTTCGGCGGAGGGTATCTGAGAGAAGGAGGTCAAATTGCCAGTTTTCACCTATAAGGGAAGAACGTTAGGGGGAACTCAAGTTGCCGGCGAATTGAAGGCAAAGAACCGGGCGGAGCTGGAGAGGGTACTGAGGAGCAGGAAGGTCTTAGCCTCTCAGGTCTCCACCAAGTCCTCCCAGATCAGCATAAGGATCGGCAGGGGAATAAAGAAGGTACATATCTCCCGGTTTACCCGTCAGTTCGCCACCATGATAGGAGCCGGGCTTCCCATGGTTCAGTGCCTGGAGATATTGTCTCAGCAGATGGAATCGGCAGAGCTGAGGAGGGTGATCGGTGAGGTGAAGGAAAGCGTGCAGGCAGGGACCACGCTGTCGGAGGCCTTGTCCCGGCACAAAAAGGTCTTCGACAATCTGTTCGTCAATATGGTGGATGCGGGGGAGATAGGAGGGGCTCTGGACGTTATCCTGGCAAGGCTGGCCACCTACAGGGAAAAGGCGGATGCGCTGGCACGGAAGGTGAAAGGAGCTATGATTTACCCGGCAGTGGTGATGACGGTGGCCATCGGCGTCACTTTCATCATGCTGACTTACATAGTCCCGGTCTTCGCCAAGATGTTCTCCGGCCTGGGAGCAGAATTACCCGGACCCACCCGTTTCATCCTCTCGTTGAGCGCGTTTCTCCGGGGCAACATATTGATCGGATTAGTCCTGTTGATTCTTTTGATCGTCGCTTACAAGGTTTATTCCAAGACGGATCAGGGCAGGCTCAACATCGACAAGGTGAAGCTGAGGATCCCGCTCATCGGAGATCTGATTCGGAAAAGCTCAATCGCAAGATTCTCACGTACCCTGGCGACCTTAATCTCGTCCGGCGTTCCCATTCTGGAGGCTCTGGAAATCACGGCTCGGGCGTCGGGCAACAGGGTGGTACATGACGCTATAAAAAGATCGGTTGTCTCCATAGCAGAGGGGGAGACCATAACTCAACCGTTGAAACAGTGCGGGGTTTTCCCTCCAATGGTCACTCAGATGATCTCGGTGGGAGAGAAAACCGGCGGTTTGGACGATATGCTCTCCAAGATCGCGGATTTCTACGATGAGGAGGTAGACGCTGCGGTAGCCGCTTTGACCTCCGTCATCGAGCCGGTGATCATAGTCTTAATGGGAGTCGTGATCGGGGGAATCCTGATAGCCATGTACCTCCCCATGTTCGAGATCATCGGACAGATAAAGTAAGCGGCAGCCCGTGGAGTTCGACCGAACGCTGAAAAGAATCACAAACACCTTTATTACACCACTGCGCTTTTTGGCAGTGGTGTAAATGTTTGGGCATCTCGTGCGTTTCAGACCGCTGAGGCGGCCGGGTGTGTACTCAGTGACTGCGGGGCTGATCGGAGTTTAGAACGGAGTTGACGGAGATCTTTCCCTGGTGGAGAGGATGGCACAGACGGAAAAGCGTCTGCATAAGAGGCGAAACGATGCTTTCTGATCGTGCCCAGCCGTTTCCCCGGGCCGACACCTTACGTAAAAATCCTATTAGAGTTGATTCATATGAATACGAACAGGTCAGAGTCCGCTTTCTCCAAAATCCCTTGGCTTCTTCTGTCCCGTCTCTCCATATTCTTGTTACTACTGATCATCGTTGTTCTCTTCCTCCGCGTACCTGGTTTTCTGGTGCTTTCCTTTACGATATACTCGGTTGTCACTTTAGCTCTTCTCCTGCTCATCGCCTTTGACATGAGGAAAACTCATCGCGTGCTATTTAGCGCCGCGGTGGTTTTGCAGCTGGTTCTGGAGATCGTAGTCGAGACAGGGGTGGTCTATCGAACCGGTGGAATCAACAGCACCTATGCCGTCCTTTTCGTCTTGAGTATACTCTCCGCAAGCATAGTCTACCAGCTGATCGGAAGCACGGTTGTGGCCGGTTTAGCCAGCTTAGCCTACGCTTCCATTCTCTGGTTTGAGAACGGACTGGAACTTTCCTTCGAAAGTTTGTTTCTGGTTGGCGATGCGGCGTTTTACAAGGTTTTCCTTTATTTGTGCACCTTCTTCCTGGTGGCTTTCATAAGCGGATACTTAGCCCAAAAGCTGAAAGTCAAAGGAGAAGAGCTCTGGAGCGCATCCCTAGAATTGGACCAGGTCAAGGCCGACACGGATGAGATCCTGATACATCTAAAAAGCGGTCTGATAACCATCGATGCTGCGGGAAGAATCGTCTACTTTAACCGGGCAGCGGAGGAGATACTGGGATATTCCGAAGCCGATGTGAAGGGAAGAAACTGCCGGGACGCATTCAGACAAAGGATGCCTCAACTGGCGGAGAGAATAACCCGTGCGGTAAAGTTCAATCAGGAGAATTCAAGAGGCCTCCTTTATATCGAGGATAAGAACAAAAGGAAGATCCCCATCGGGATAAGCACCTCCATTTTGGGGGATAGGGAGAAGGGTGTGAGGGGCGTGATTGCCATCTTTCAGGACATCTCCGAGGCGATGAGGTTGGAGGAAAAGGTGAGAACGGCCGACAGGTTAGCGGCGGTGGGCGAACTCTCCGCGGGGATCGCTCACGAGATACGAAACCCGTTGGCCTCAATCTCGGGTTCGGTCGAGGTCCTGGGCGAGGAGCTTTCCTTAACCGAGGAGAACCGAAAGCTGTTGGATCTGATCGTCAAGGAGACCGGAAGGCTGAATCGCATTGTGACCGATTTTCTAAACTATGCCCGTATCGGGCCCTCCTTGTTGAGCAAGGTGGAGTTAGCCCGGCTTATTGACGACGTTATAGAGATTGCCAGGAAACACCCTTCCTTCGAAGAGAATATCTCCATCAGAAAGCTGTTCTCCTCGAGGGCGGAATACGTCTTGGGCGAGGAGAATCAGATTAAGCAGATACTTTTGAATCTCTTAGTGAACGCCATGGAATCCATGGAGGGAAGGTGGGGAGAGATTTTGATAACCGATAGGACCTTAGATCAACTAAATCAGTTTTATTTCAAGGGCGAGGAGCCGCTGGAGTCTGAATGGGTGCCCGTCGCCATCGTGGATCAGGGGAAGGGAATGAGCGAGGAACAGAAGGAGAAGATATTCTCTCCATTCTATTCCGCCAAGAAGAATGGCACCGGCCTGGGACTGGCTATCGTACAGAGACTGGTAAACAATTTAGGGGGAAGGATAGAGTTTCGGAGCGAGAAAGGGAAGGGCTCCGCGTTTGTGGTCTATCTGCAGAGATATGTAAAACGAAAGGTCAAGTTATCCGAGACGGTTCACGCCACGAACTTGGCAAACCTCGATGTTTCTGGTTCTGGAGCTCAACAGACACAGGTTTGAAGGTTATTGAAAATCCCGATAAGGTCTGTCGGCAAAAAGAGCTCACGAAGGCGATTCGACCTAGTAGCAGTTGCGGTCTCTGTTGGGCTCCGAGTCAGGAAGACAGAGGGATTCTCAGCCGCTCCTTTTGGGAACGGCTGTTCTTTTGCTTGGGAAAACGCGGAAACGCCGTTATATTTAGTGGTGGAGCGTTGAAAAGTCCCTAAGGAAGCGAATTCAGTGCAATTCCCGCATCGAGGATGAGGAAGATGAAAAAGTTTTTCATTCTCTGTCTGTTGATTCTTACGTTTCTTGCTTCGAATCCCCCTCACGCTAGGATCATCCACGTGCCGGCTGATGCGTCTACTATCCAGGGAGGCATTAGCGGCGCGGTTGACGGGGACACGGTGCTGGTGGCCAAAGGGCATTATCATGAGAGGATAGACTTTCTGGGAAAGGCTATCCTGGTGGCCAGCAGCTTCATATTTGATGAGGACACCAATACTGTCGACTCCACCATCATCGATGCAAATATCTCAGTCTTGGGGGCCAGCGATTCGGGAAGCGTGGTCTTCTTTGTCTCCGGGGAGGATTCCAGTTCATGCATCGTTGGATTCACCATTCAAAATGGACGGGGACTGAGATTAGGAGAGCTATCTTACGGAGGGGGGATCATTTGTTTTTCGAGCGGTCCACGGATACTTGCCAACAAGATAGTTGACAACTATGCCATGTTCGGAGGAGGGATCTGTTGCATAGCCGGGAGTTCCACTCCGCTGATCAAAGCGAATCGGCTGATCGATAATCACTCCGAGGTGGGAGGGGCGATTTTGATTGAGCGTTCGCTTCCACTCATCAAGGACAATCTTCTTGTCGACAACCATGCCCTCAGAAAGGGAGGAGGCATATTCTTCAAGTTGTGCACGCTCACCGTGGTAGGCAACCGCGTCGAAGGCAACACCACGGATGGTTTCGGAGGTGGTGTGTGCGGTCACTCCGGCAGCCTGACGCTGGAGGGAAACGAAATCGTTCGGAATACCTGCGTAACCAAGGGTGGGGGGCTTTACTGCGCCAGCTTGGTGCCTGCCACCATCAGCTATAACCTCTTCGACGGAAATATCGCCGAGAATGGCGGTGGCATATACACCGCGAATTGCTCTTCGTTCATCACAAGCAATACCGTGGTGAGGAACTCCGCCACAGGGGACGGCGGCGGGATCTTAATCGGCGGCCTGGGGCACGATCCCGTCGTAGTCAATAACATTGTCTGCTTAAGTACGTCAGGGGAAGGAATCTGGTGCCGTCTGGATGGGACGCCTTTCATTTCGTTCAATGACGTCTGGGGTAACGCCTTCGGCAACTTCTATGATTGCCCGGCAGGCGTCGGCGACACAAGCTGGGGATTCAATTTCAACGGCACGCCCTGCGATAGTTTTCATAACATCGTAGCCGATCCGCTTTTCGCAGATTCGATCGGTTTCGGACTCCTCTGCGCTTCTCCTTGCATCGACGCTGGTGATCCGAACTTTTCAGCTCCCCCAGATAGTGGCGGTTGCAGAATCGATATGGGGGCACATGAATATTCCTATGTCTTGGGTGATGCCAACTCGGATGGTTCTGTCACGCCCAAGGGCGCAATAACGATTGGAGACCTTGTGTTCGTGGTGAATTATCTTTTCCGATGGGGCATTGAGCCGTGTCCTTGCCACGCAGCGGACACCAATTGCGACGGTGAAGTGAACGTTGCGGACATCGTGTGCCTGGTCAACTATCTCTATCGGGGAGGCGACCTACCGTGCTGATTTTGTAGTTGCTCGATTTATGGTTCGACAAGCTCACCATCCTGAGTCTGTCGAAGGATCGAGTCCCAAAAGCGCCCAATGACCAGACGGTCCCGTCCGGGAATTGGGCAACTACGCCCCCGCTCCCCAAAGAAAAAAGAGTGGAGCTATAAAACCCCACCCCTACATTTTCCTCGGGCTCTAAACGTATCGTTTATTCCTGTTGACCTATTCTGAGAACCTCGTACAAGCGGCGTCTGTTTCTTGCCCGTTCCAGGGCCGCAAAGGCGCGCGTGACATCGATCGCCGGGTCTCTTGATTTCACTCTCCGCTCGGCCCGCTCCAAAGCTCTCTTGGCCCTCTCGTAATCTATATCGTCCAAGAATTCGACGGAGTGGGCCAAAACGGTCACGTGGTTCTTGAAGACCTCCATGAAGCCGCCGCTTGTAGCGAGAATCAGCTCCCGCTCCTTATCGTCCTTGACGGTCAGCTTTCCCGGCACAAGCGCGGTAATCAATGGGGCATGATCGGTTAAGACGCCCAGATATCCCTCCGAGCCAGGCGCGATGATGGAGATCACCTCCTGCTCGAAGAATACTTCTTCCGGTGTCACGATATTAAGAGAATACATATCTCTGACCTTATTCAGCGAGTACGGTCGGCTGTGCCGAATCCTGGCCGGTTGGCCGACGACTACTTGGTACTAACTTTCTTCAACTCCTCAGCCTTTTCGTAAACCTCCTCGATTCCGCCCAGCATGTAGAAGGCCTGTTCCGGGATATCGTCCATCTCTCCGGCCAAGATCTTCTTGAAGCCCTTGATGGTGTCTTCCAGCTTCACGTATCTGCCTTCCGTTCCGGTGAAGACCTCCGCCACAAAGAAGGGCTGGGACAGGAATTTCTGAATACGACGTGCCCTTCCAACCAGTATTTTGTCTTCGTCTGCCAGCTCGTCCATGCCCAGAATCGCGATGATGTCCTGAAGGTCTTTGTATCTCTGCAAGATCATCTGAACTTCCCTGGCGGTCTGATAGTGTTCTTCGCCGATTATGCGAGGGTCCAGCACGCGGGAGGTGGAGGCCAGGGGATCGACCGCCGGATAAATGCCCAGCTCAACAATCTGACGGGACAAAACGGTGGTGGCATCCAGATGAGAAAAAGTGGTTGCCGGGGCCGGATCGGTCAAATCATCCGCGGGAACGAAGATGGCCTGTACAGACGTAATGGAACCAGCCTTGGTGGAGGTGATTCTCTCCTCCAACTCGCCCAATTCGGTGCCCAGCGTGGGCTGATAGCCCACCGCAGAGGGCATTCGTCCCAGGAGCGCAGAGACCTCGGAACCGGCCTGTATGAATCTGAAAATGTTGTCAATAAACAAAAGAACGTCCTGGTGCTCCTCGTCTCTGAAATACTCCGCCATGGAGAGGCCGGAGAGCCCAACCCTCAATCTTGCGCCGGGTGGCTCGTTCATCTGGCCGAAGACCATGACGGTTTTTTTGATGACTCCGGACTCCTTCATCTCCAGCCAGAGATCGTTTCCTTCACGGGTCCTTTCTCCCACCCCACAGAAAACGGAATAGCCGCCGTGCTCCGTGGCGATGCTTCTGATCAACTCCATCACGATGACGGTTTTTCCCACGCCGGCGCCGCCGAAGAGTCCCACCTTCCCACCCTTGGGATAAGGCTCGAGCAGGTCTATGACCTTTATTCCGGTCTCCAGGATTGAGGTCTTCGTCTCCTGGTCCTCCAGGCTGGGTGCGGGGCGGTGGATGGGATAGGTCTTCTCGATATTTTTCACCGGCCCCAACTCATCTATGGGTTTCCCCAAGAGATTGAAGATCCTCCCTAAGGTTCCTTCACCCACCGGGACCTGTATGGGGCCACCGGTGTCGAGAGCCGGCATGCCGCGCACCAGACCGTCGGTGGAGGCTAAGGAAACGCATCGCACCAGATTATCACCCAGATGCAGGGCCACCTCCACGGTCAGGTCGATTCCCTTCTCCTTGTCCTCGATCTTGATGGCGTTGTAGATATTGGGCAGCTTGTCCGGGTCAAACTCACAGTCGACCGTTGCCCCGATCACCTGCTTGATTTTTCCGTAATTCGGACTTCCCACTTTTGCTCCTTTTTAGTTAAAACCATCTTTTCGCTCTGTTGGGGCGGGGGTTGAACTCCTGCCCCTGCTGGACGGACAGGGGTGCACGGACGTGCCCCCACCCGTACGGGCGCTCGTCTGGGCAACCTCTGTCCGAACGTGTAGAACACTGTTCGTTCTTTTCAACCGGGACTATCCTTTCGACGCCTCCGCTCCAGTGGTGATCTCCAGCATCTCCTTGGTAATGCTGGCCTGCCTGGCCTTGTTCATAACCAGGGTGAGATGGTCGATCATATCCTCAGCATTCCTGGTTGCCCCACCCATAGCGATCATGCGTGATCCATGTTCTGAGGCGAACGACTCTGCTAAAGCCATCTGAACCCGGGTCATGCAGTAGTCAGGAAGAAGGCTGGAGAAGATCTTCTCCGGATCAGGCTCGAATATATAATCCACGAAACTCTCTTTGACTTCCTCCACCCGACTCTCAATGTTAAGGAATTTCTCGGTGGTGACCTTATAGCTGACTGCGGAGAGAAACTTGGTATAAATGAAATATATCTCATCCACCTCCTTGGAGAGGAAAAGATTCACCAGGTCGTGGGTGACGTTCTTGACCAGAGCGAGGTCCAAATCTCCCCCGTGCCCCAGATACTTAAGTCTTATTTCGCACGGCCTCCTGGAATAATAGGAGTGGGCCTTCTTTCCCACCGGAATCAATCCCACCTGGTCTCTTCCATAGTCTCTTATGAATCTGTCAGCTTCGTGTATGACGTTGTTGTTATAAGAGCCACACAGTCCGCGATTCGAGGTGACCAGTACCACTCCCACCTTTTTCACTTCCCTTTTCTCGAACAATGGGTGAGCAAGCGACGCGGCCGCCCGGGTGAGATTATCCAGCATGGCCTGCATCTTGGTGGCGTAAGGACGGGACGATTCCACCCTGGCTTGGGCCCTTCTCAACTTAGCCGCGGCCACCATCTCCATGGCTTTGGTGATCTGCTGGGTTCCCTGGACGCTCTTTATTCTTCGTCTTAGATCTCGTAAGGTTGCCATGTGCGTTTCCAACCTCACCCTCTGTCTCACCCTTTCCATAAAACGAAGAGGGGGACAAAAGAGAGAGAGGTGTTAAAGTCTCACGGATTCCTGTACTTATAGAAAGCTGATTTCGTCAAGACCGGTTCCGTGACTGCGGCAGTGGGTCTTATGTCGGGCGTTCGGCTCCCGACTCGGTCGATTCTAACTTAGCTTTGAACTGCTCCTTGAACTTGGCTATGGCCTCGTTTAGTTTCTTCTCGGTGTTCTCGTCTAAATCCTTGCTGGTGGCGATGCTGTGCTCCACATCAGGATATTCCTTTTCCATGAAGGGATAGATTTCCTCTTCGAATCTTTTGATTGATTCCAGAGGCAAATCATCCAGATATCCGTTGGCGGCAATATAGATCATTATCACCTGTTTCTCCACCGGCATGGGGACGTACTGCGCCTGCTTGAGGATTTCCACAGTCCTCTCGCCGCGGATAAGATACGCTTTGGTGGTCTCATCCAGCTCCGTGCCGAACTGGGTGAATGCGGCCAACTCTCGATACTGCGCCAGATCGAGCCGGAGTCTTCCTGCCACCTTCCTCATGGCCTTAACCTGTGCTTTTCCTCCCACCCTGGAGACGGATATACCCACGTTGATGGCCGGTCTCACCCCTGCGTAAAACAAGTCCGTCTCAAGATAGATCTGTCCATCGGTTATGGAGATGACGTTGGTGGGAATGTAAGCGGTGACGTCTCCGGCCTGAATCTCCACGATCGGTATGGCGGTAAGCGAGCCGCCCCCCATATCGTCGTTTAGCTTTGCCGCCCTCTCCAGAAGACGCGAATGCAGATAGAAAATGTCCCCGGGGAATGCCTCTCTTCCGGGCGGCCGCCTCAAGAGCAGAGACATCTGGCGATAGGCCTGTGCATGCTTGGTCAAATCGTCGTAGAAGAGCACCACGTGTTTGCCATTATATAGGAATTCCTCTCCCATGGCGCAGCCGGCGTAGGGAGCAATGAACTGAAGAGGGGCCGGATCAGCAGCTGTAGCTACCACCACGGTGGTATACTCCATGGCCTCATGGTCTTCGAGCGTCTTTATCAACTGGGCCACGGTGGAGGCTTTTTGTCCGATGGCCACATATATGCAGTAAAGGTCGGTGTCCTTCTGATTGAGTATGGTATCCAGCACCAAAGCGGTCTTTCCGGTCTGACGGTCGCCGATGATTAGCTCCCTTTGTCCCCGGCCTATAGGGATCATGGAGTCGACGGCTTTCAGTCCTGTTTGCACCGGTTCGCTTACCGGCCTTCTCTGAACCACGTTCGGCGCCCCTCCCTCAATGGGCCGGTAGCTCTTTGCCACGATGGGGCCTTTCCCGTCCAGCGGCTGACCCAAAGCGTTCACCACTCTGCCTACCATAGCGTCTCCGACCGGCACCGAGGCGATCCTTCCGGTTAGCGTGACCCGGTCTCCCTCCTTGATCTCATCATACGGCCCTAAGATGGCAGCGCCGACGTTGTCCTCCTCTAAGTTGAGTATCACCCCGGTCACGTCGTTGGAGAACTTTATCAACTCACTCATCATGGCATCTTCCAGTCCCCAGATGCGGGCAATGCCGTCCCCCACCTGCAGAACCGTTCCTACACTCTCCATCTTCAGCTTGGTTTCGTACCTCTCTATCTCCTTCTGAATGATCGAGCTTACCTCTTCCGGATTTAGGGGCATAGTTTGCGCTTCCTCCCTTATTGGCTATTCCTCAAAACAGCTTCTCATCCTTCGATAGCATATGCGTAAAGACTATCACACTTTCATATCAATCGAGCCGGCTAGTACACCTTCAGAGCGGACATCTGGTCCTTCAACTGGCTGAGTTGATGCCGAATGCTTCTGTCAATTATCTTGTCACCCAGGATGACGACGATTCCTCCGATGAGGGAGGGGTCCACCTCAAGCTTCATCTCCACCTTCTTGCCGGTGTTTTTCTCCAACTCCTCCCGGATCTGGCTTGCCAGGGTCTGATCTAAGCTGCGGGCGGTGATGAGACGGGCCTCAACTATGCCCTGATCCTCCTTGACCAGCCGCTGGAATTCCTCGGTCATAGACACCAGATATTGGATTCGGTGCTTGCTCAGCACCAGCATAAGAAAGGAAAAGAGAGCCTCTGAAATCAACGGCTTGAAGGCCGAAGTGAGAAGTTGCTTTTTGTCCTTCTCCTCCACCTGGGGAGACTCCATGAAGTTCTTGAGCAGCACATTCGTGCTCAACAGCTCGGAGAGCGTCACCAGATCGCGGGAGATACTCTCAACTTGAGCCGTCCGTTTGGCCGTGCGGAAGAGAGCGGTGGCATACCTTATGGCAACTCGCGATTCTATCATTTGAATCCTTCTATCTCTCCCCGTTTCATCTCATCCACAAGCTGGGCCACCAGTTCTTTATCTTTCTGCCGATCCAGCTTCTCCTGAATGATCCTTTCTGCCAGTTGCAGGGTCATGTTTACCACGTCGTCTCGCAATTGGACTTTGGCCTTGTCCAGATCCCTTTCGATTTCTTCCTTGGTTCTGGTCACGATCTGCTTGGCCTCGACCCTGGCGTTTTCCTTTATCTCATTGGCTAGGGTTTGTCCCTCCCTGGCGGCTTCCTGGATTTTGGTCCGGGCTAAAGCGTCTATCTCCTTAAGCTTGGTCTGATAATCGGAGTATAGATCCTCGGCCTTCTTCCGCTCCTCCTCGATGCTGTCAAATTCTGACTTTATCTTACTTCTTCTCTCCTCGAGCATGGCCAAAATCGGCTTCCAGGCAAATTTCTTCAATATTATGACTGCTATCACGAAACCGATGATATGTGTGATAATCTGACCTAATTCAAGACCCATGGACAGACTCCTGTCCGCGGTCCGCCGTCCGCAGACCGCCGCATAAAACTATGTTTTAGTTATCCCTTAAGAAATTTTCCCCTGCAAGACGAACACGGTGACCAGCGCGTAAATGGTGAGCGCCTCGATTAGAGCGCAGCCGATGATCATTCCCAACTGAATCTTGGCAGCTGCCTCCGGTTGTCGTCCCATGGCTTCCATGGCGGCAGAAACCGCCCGGCCCAGTCCGAAGGCAGAACCCATGGCAGCTATGGCCAGGCCCAATGGAAGAAATATGGCTAATGCAGTTTGGTAAGACATCTAGCCTCCTTGATGAAGAGTTTAAGAGTTCAAGAGTTCAAAGGTTCAAGAGTTTAAAGGCTCCAGAGTTCGACGGTTTAGTGTTCGTCGTGCGGTAACATCAAAGAAAAGTATATGGTCGAGAGCAGGGTGAAAACCAATGCTTGAATGGTTCCGGTCAGCAGAGCCAAAAAGATGAATGGAACTTCAAAAGGAATGCCCACCGGCAGGTGGAGAAAGCTCAAAGCGCTTACACCCAGTCCCACGAACACGGTGATCAAAACGTCCTCGCCGGTGATGTTGCCGAAAAGTCGCAACGACAGACTCATCGGCTTTGCCAGCTCCTCGATGATATGAATGGGTATATTGATCGGCACCAAGAGCCAGGTGACGATGTCTCTCGGATCCCCGGCCATGTGCCTGAGATAGCCCACAATCCCCAGGCTCCTTATGCCGGTATACTGTACGTAGCCGAACACACAGAGGGCCAGAGCCAGAGTGGTGTTTAGATTGGCCGTGGGCGATTTCATTCCGGGAACCAGGCCCAGGAAGTTCATGCAGAGAATGTATATGAAGAGGGTCCCCAGAAAGGGAGTGAACCTTCTGCCTCGCGGTCCTAAGATCCCGTATATGAAATTATCCAGCGCCTCCACCACCATCTCCACAGCGTTCTGCAGCCTACCCGGCAGGAGAGACCTTTTCCGGTACACCAGGTAGGCTATCACGCAGAGAGCAAGGGCCACCATCCAGGAGAAGAAGACGTTTTCCCAATGGTGCAGGAACCCGACAAAGGCGACCCTTCCGAATTCGTGATACAGAAAGGTGATGAAGTTGGGGAGCTCCGGCGCGCCCTCCTGGGCTTTTTCTGCTGCGTGCTTCGCTAATTCTTCAGTCAACATCACGTTAGGTTTAAGGTTAAAGGATCAAGCTTGAACTTCAAACTCCAGAGTCTGAACTCTCAACTCTAAACTCTGAACTTTAAACTCCTCATTCCGGTTCTTTCTCAAGAAAGTTTTAGCTCCGTCCGGTCTTTTGACCTCCGATTTGATTTGTTGGAGCCGAGTTCTTCTTCTTTTTGGAGTCCAGCGAAAGGATCCATCTTCCCATTGCTTTCAAAAACATCACCAGGAAGAGAAGGGAGAATCCTATGACCAAGCTAACCGCCGGAAAGTATTCTATCTTCAACAGGAGAAATCCTGCTGCATACAGCAGGGGAAATTTGACCACGGTTATCAATATCACCTTGCTCTTCCTGATCTCTGTGCCGGGCGAAAAGACCTCGGTGATCAGACGGGTCAAAAACAAAATGTTTAAGCATCCCCAGATAGCGCCGGCCAGAATTCCTCCCCCGAATTTGAAATCGTAGTAAACGCTGACGAAGAGAAAACCCAAGGCTGCCAGCACCAGTGAGGTCTTTATCACCCTATGAATGAATTCTACACCCATGACCAGGAATGCGACCAGCTATCCTCTATTGACTTGCCTTCTTAATCAGATCGTAAACGCCTTTTCCAGACGCCGCAAATCCAAGGAATATAAAAATCACCATCAGATAAGGGACGGTGCCCAGCGTTCTGTCAAGGAAGCTTCCGATGTAGTATCCCAAAATCGGGCCCACCGCCATCAGCATGGGGATGGTGGTCAAGATTCCGATCTGACGGTAAGTTGAATACTTATCATCCCGTTTCTTGTTCACACTGCGAGACTACCCTCATTTTCCTTCACTACCGGCCGATTTAAAAATCCGGCTCCCTTCCAAAAGTTCTGTATTATAACAGGTGGTCCAAATCAAGTCAAGCATTTTTGCCACCGCTGTGGTCCTGTCTGAGGTAAGGGGGGAAGGATGAGGAGATAGGCAAAGATGCCGGTTTATTCCACGCGGAAGAGAAGTTGGCCTGTCGGTTTCAGGTCGTCCCTGCCTGGAGTTCTAAGGGAGTACGTGGAGAGAATACAGGAAGCCCTCTTAAGTCTTTGGAGATTGGGGTCTTTGGCGAGTGAAGCCCTCCCGGTCGAAGCGTTCGATTAGAGCTTTAGTCAGTATGGGCCAGGCAATGGTGGCATCGCAGAGGACCTCGGCCCACTGACCACCCTCCTTTCTGGGGATGAATTTTCCCCAGGAAACACCTTCGCTGTAGGTGCATCCGGAAAGCCCGCCCCAGTGCACCGGCTCGGGACAGATTCTCACGCCGTACTTGAAGCGATTCAGCTTACTTCCTTCGCCGAATCTTCGATGGATAGCCTCAAGATAGGGCCCTGTCTGCTGGCTCCAGTTTCGGGGAACTCCGCCTCCGATGGTGAATATTCCCGTGCGCTTCGCTGCTTGAATCCGTCGAGTGAAATCGTCCAGATCGAGGAAAGGATCGAAACGCAGGGGAGGCTTTCCCTGCTCACGTCTTATTCGATTGTAAACGGCGAAATCTAAGCCCAGTTCTGAATCGGTGAAAGCCGGAATATAGACCGGAACGGATTTCTCCCAGGCGCTCTTGAGGATTCCCGCCCCCTTTTCGTTTTTGGATAGATACTCCCCAATCACCTGCAGAAGCCGAAAACTTGAGCAAGAAACATTATGGTCAACATTCTCCCATATCTTATCCAGAACCAGCCCGGTTTCGCGCAAATTTCTCTCAGCCTCGATGGTGTCATAGACTCTATTGTATCCGTGCTCATAAAGCCGATGGTCCGACCAATTGGGATCATTCTTGAAGTGAGGAGATCCCACGTTTTCCACCAAGCCATGCATCACCAGAGCCCCGGTGGAGACCACCGCATCCAGAAAACCCCGATCGATCATCTCGCATAAGACCAGCCCCATCTTGGCCATAGTCATGGCTCCGGAGAAAGTCCCCACGACGAAGCATTCTGGATCTTTCAGCATTGCGGTACAGACGCTGAAAGCGTCTCCCAGGCTTCTGGCCCCAAAGGCTGTATCGGCCATCTGGACTAATAGTTCTTCAAGACTCGTGACCTTGGAGAGATCCAGTGCACGCAGAGGATCGAATCCGTCTGCAAAACCATCTCCAAAGTCATCAGCTGATCTTATCTCGTCCTTCTCGCTCATCGTAATCAGGGTTACGGTTTTACCTCTTCATCATGGGCGTCATTCCTACAGTGAATTTACTCTATTATACTTTGCGGGGTCAGCCAAGTCAAGGCTTTTGTGAGGGCATCGAGCATACTCCACACCGGCACTGCTTACGGGAAAGGAGGTCTTGCTGTATGAGTAAGGGTCTGCAGCGAAATCGGAGATAGGGGAGAGGCTTTGAGCGATTTTGGCTTGAAAGGTCGATTCTTAAATTGACAAAAGAACAAAAAAATGAGGATAGTCAGTTGAGCAGATGCGAGGAGGTTTTCTTGCCCAACCAGCTATCCTCGGAAGGATGGTTAAAACTTCCTGCCCTATTAATAGTATCGGCAAAGTGTTCAATTTCTTAACAGCCCAAACTCGTCTGCTTCCGCATGGGGCCTGGCCTCTCGCCTCTTTAGCCTTCTATGAGTTTGACCATCACTGTTCTATTGCGGGGGCCGTCGAACTCACAGAAGTAGATTCCCTGCCAGGTGCCCAGGACCAGACTGCCTCCCTCCACCAACAGGGTCTCGGAGCAGCCGGTCAGGGTGCTCTTTATGTGAGCGGCGGCGTTGCCCTCCAGATGCGCGTAGTTGTCGTCGAACGGGATGATCTTGTTGAGTTCTTTGATGATGTCGCTTCTGACTGACGGATCGGCATTCTCGTTGATGGTCACCCCGGCAGTGGTATGCGGCACGTATACGGTGCACAACCCGGATTTTATCTTGGCTTCCGAGACCGCCTTCTGCACCAGATGAGTTATGTCGACCAAATCCACTCTGCTTGAGGTCCTAACCTGTAACTCTTTTATCATGCTACCAACCCCTAACAGGGCTCGATGCTCGGATGTCGTTTTCGAGGCTCGTATCGCCCAGACGGGCGAGCGTCTGCCCGAAGCTCGCTTTCTTGAGGCTCGAATGCTGCCTGGTTAGATTCGCCTTTCGAGGTTCCTGCGTCGAGCTTCCAGCATCGATACGAACTTCGCCAACCTGAACCGAGCTTCGAAACCCTCCTGAATAAGGTTCTCTGCGTTTTCTGTGAACAGCGCGTCTTCCTCTAAAAGAAAAGGGGCGATCGGTTTCGGCCCTCAACTGAACAGAGCCTCGGCGAACCAGACCGGATCGAACCTCTGGAAATCATCCGGCTTTTCACCCAGCCCGATGTACTTGACCGGAACCTTGAACTCATCCGCAATGCCGATCATTATCCCTCCTTTGGCGGTTCCGTCCAGCTTGGTCAGGAAGATTCCGGTAACTCCGACCGCATCCTGAAACACCCGCACCTGAGACAATCCATTCTGCCCGGTAGTGGCATCTATCACCAGGAGAATCTCCCCGGGCGCGTTTGGATGAGCTTTTTCCATTACCCTTTTTATCTTCTTAAGTTCCTCCATCAAATTCACCTTGGTGTGCAGCCTGCCGGCGGTGTCGGCTATCACCACGTCGATTTCTCTGGCGCAGGCTGATTTGATGGCATCAAAGGCAACCGAAGCAGGGTCCTGATTGGGCTTGCTTTTGACCAGCTCCACCCCGACCCGCTCTGCCCAGATGGAGAGTTGTTCTCCCGCAGCCGCTCTGAAGGTGTCACATGCCGCCAGCAGAACCTTTTTGCCCTGGTTCTTGAAATCGTGGGCTAACTTGGCGATAGAGGTGGTCTTTCCCGTCCCGTTGACTCCGACCATCATGATGACATGAGGCTGAGAGAAGTCGTTTCCGGGCATCTCTCCCGTACCCAGAATGGAGACCACCTGATCTTTGAGGAGTTCGATAACCTTCTCTGAATCCTCGATCTTCCTTTTGCCAGCCTCACTCTTCAGACCGTCCACGATCTTGACCGTAGTGGATGGTCCCACGTCTGCCTTTATTAATATCTCCTCCAGTTCGTCCAGCAATTCCTGGTCAATCTTCTTATGCAGTCCCACCGCCTGGGAGATCTTCCCCAGGAGGCTCTTCTTGGTTTTGAAGAGACCGGACTTTAGTTTTTCCAGTGATAATTTCACAAAAAGCGCCTCTTTATTCGAATGTGTATCTTGAAGTTATCGGGTTTCGGTGAACAGATACGTTAAGCTTCTTTCGTTACCACCTCGTGCTTTTCAAACTTGACCGAGACGATCTTCGATACCCCTGGCTGCTCCATGGTTACCCCGTAAAGGATGTCCGCCGCCTCCATGGTGAGCTTGTTATGGGTGATGAGGATGAATTGAGTTGTTGAACTGAAATGCCCGATCAACTTCAAAAACCTGATGATGTTCGCGTCATCCAAGGGGGCGTCCACCTCGTCTAAGATACAGAAAGGGCTCGGTTTCACCAAGTATATGGCAAAAAGCAGCGCTATGGCGGTGAGCGCTTTTTCTCCTCCGGAGAGCTGGGAAATGTTCAGAAGCCTTTTGCCATAGGGACGAGCAGATATCAGAATAGGCGATTCGAGCGGGTCGGCTTCCTCGGCTAAGGACAGGCCGGTTTCTCCTCCCTCAAACAGCTCCTGGAAGACTTTCTGAAAGTTCCCTTGAATCTGCTCGAAGGTCTCGGTGAAAAGTGTCCGGGCGGTCTGGTTGATCTTGGCGATGGTAGAGGCGAGTGTTTCCTTTGCCTCGGTTAAGTCCTTGACTTGTTTCTCGAGAAAATCCAGCCTCTCCTTGGCAGTCTGAAACTCTTCTAAAGCCAACAGGTTGACCGGCCCGATAGACTTCAATTTGTCTTTTAACAAATCCAGCTTCTCTCTGGCGCCCGCCGTGTCTTCCGCTTCCAGAGTCTCCTCCAGATCAAGCTTCTCCAGATTCTCCTGGTATTCTTCCCAGATTCTGTCTTTCACGTTCTTGGCCCGGGAGGAGAGTTCTACCTTCTCCAAGTCTAGCTGATGCAGTTCCTCCTGTACCTTTTCTCTGCCGGCACGCGATGACTTGAGATCCTTCTCTTTGGCGCTCAAGCTCTCTTGAAGCCGGGTCTGATCTTCCACCAAGGAATTTAGATTCGCCTTCTCTTGTTCGATTCTCTCGAAACTCTTCTTAAGCTGGTCTTCCTCTTCGCCGATCGCCTGGGTGATCCTCTCGATTTCCCCGGCAGAATCCTCCGACTCCTTTTGCTTTGCCGCCCTAGTGTTTTCCATCTCCGAGATCAGTTCCGCCAGCCTGGTCTGTTCGCTTCTGATCTGCTCCTCTTTTCCCTGCAGGGAGACCAACTCGATTCTAAGCTGGTTCGCATTTCTGAAGACGTCCGTGTGTGAGGCCTCGGTTTTCTCCAGAAGCTGCTTCTCCTCCTGCATAAGGGAAGAGAGTCTCTCCTTCTGAGCCTCAAGCTCTGCTACCATCGGGTCACGCGTTTCAGCTTCCCGATTCAGTTCCTCGATTCTTCCGGCCGTTTCTCGAATTAGTGATTCAAGCTCGGACCGTCGCTTTTCCAGGCTCTGCTTTTCGAATTCAGTGGTCTTAGTCTCGATCTCGGACCTCTGGATTTCACTTTTTCGCTCCTCAACTTCCAGCGAAGTTTGGGAAAACCTCTCCTGGAGATTCTCTCCCTGGCTTTCCTTTTCCTTCTTCTCGACCTGCACCTGATTGAGTTTTTCGGTTGACCGCCGCACCTGCTCCTGTAGTCTCTGAATCTCCAGTTCTCTCCCCAAGAGGGAGATCTCCTTAGGCGACCCTCCGGTAATGGCGCCTTCGGTCTTGATTATCTCCCCTTCCGGCGTGGCAAGATGAAAGCCGGAGGGGATCTGCGAGGCAAGTTGTGAAGCAACCTCCATCGATTTGACCAGTATCACGTCTCCCAGCAGCAGATGCACCACGTTTCTGTAATCCCCCTCACATCGGATCAGATCAGTTGCCCATCCCACGGCTCCCGGATAATCCCCCAGATCAATTCGGCGCGGGCTGATTTCTCTTGCGTTGATCTTATCTAACGGCAAGAAGGTCGCCCGTCCGGCTTTTTGCTCCTTGAGGTATTGGATGGCTCTCAAGGCCGAGTCGACGTCACGGCAGACTATGAACTGAAGGGACGCGCCCAATGCCGACTCGACCGCCTTGAGATATTCGACGTCCGTCCCGATCAGATTGGCCACCGTTTCGATGATTCCGGGGAGCCGGTCTTTGGCGGAAAGCACGGACTTCTCGCCCTGGCCGTACCCCTCATAATGTTCCGAGATCTGCCTTAGCATCTCCAGCTTGGTTTTATCTCCTTCCAGAGCGGTTCTTATCTTTCCTTCCTGCGAGGCGAGCCCGGCTGAATCGGAGCGATTCTGCTCGATATTCTCCTTCAGAAGCGCCAGTTCCCGGATTTTGTCTTCCAGCCCTCTCTTTTTGCCTTCATCTCTGGAGGCGTGACTTTCAAGCCTTTCGGAGATTTCACCGAACTTTCGCCGGACCGAAGCCATCTCTTCGGAAAACATAGCATCCCGTTGTTTCAACTCCTCGATTTGAGCTTTTGTGCTTTCCCTCTCACTTTTCAATTGGCTTAGATCATCGCTCGCCTGTTGCCACTCCGAGGAGAGCCTTTCTAATTTCTCTTTGCAGGAGGCAAGTCTCTCGTCGTTGGTAAGGAGAATCTTATCCACCTCTTCGCATGCATTCTTTTTGGACTCGATCTCCGCGCTGAGTTCACTCTGCTGCGTTTTCTTTGCCTCTTTTTCGTTCCTGGTGGAGGAGAGTCGAGTCTCCAGGCTTTGCATCTCTTCTTTATTCTTAGCAATTAGCTGTTCTAAATTCGACCTTCTCTCCCGACCTATGGATATCTCCCGCTCAATCTCAAAACTCTTTTCGGAGAGTTCATTGATTCCCTTCTGCAGCGAGTTGAACTCTTTTTCCTTGTCCAGGTGCTTCAGTCTTAACTCTTCTACCTCCGCCTCCTGTTTGTCTAAATCAGCGGTCGCCTTTTGAGTCTGATCCGCGAGGACTTTGGATTTGTTGTCCAGCTCCACTTCCTTTTCCTTGAAGATCTGAAATTCGCTGCAGCCAATCTTAATCTCCAACTCCCTGATCTCCTCGGTCAGCCTCTTGTATCTTGCCGCTTTGCCCCTCTGTCTTCTGAGAGAGTTGGTCTGTTTCTCCACCTCGGTTAAGATGTCCCCCAGGCGGAGAAGATCGCTTTCGGTATGTTCCAGTTTTCTCTCCGCTTCTTTTCTCCTCACCTTGTATTTGGTGATGCCGGCCGCCTCCTCGAACAGGAAACGTCGTTCCTCCGCCTTGTCCGAGAGGATGGCTTCCACCATCTCCGGCTGCATCACCGAGTAGGCATGAATTCCCACGCCGGTGTCCAGAAACAGCTCGGTTATGTCTCTCAATCGACAGGGGTTTTTGTTCAGAAGATATTCGCTTTCCCCGGAGCGAAAAAGACGGCGGGTCACGGTGACCTGATCATAATCGACGGGCAGGAGCCCCTGGGAGTTCTCAATGATCAGGCTCACCTCGGACATGCCCAATGGCTTCAAGTCCTTGGTCCCGCTGAAAATGACCTCGTCCATCTTGGCGGATCGCAAAAGGGTGGTCCTTTGTTCACCCAAAACCCATCTGATGGCGTCTAAGATGTTGGTCTTGCCGCAGCCGTTCGGCCCCACGATGGCGGTCATCCCCTTGTCAAAATGCAACTCGGTCTTCTGGGGAAAAGACTTGAAGCCTAATATCTGAAGTTTGGATAGAAACATGTGCACCTTTCACCAATTTAGGCAGGATTAGGTATTCCTTTTCTTTGCTGACTGAATAGACTCTTCAGTGTCTTTGCCATCCCCTCATACGTCTCTCTGGAGCCGAATCTATCCTTCAAGACCTCCAGTTCGATATTATAGAGCGGAAAGGCATTCTTTCGCTTTGGCCCTATCCGCATGGGAACTCTGCATCTGGCGCAAAGATAGCAACTGAAGAAACCAGCTTCCAAGTCGAGGTCTAAGGAAATTCCAAACTGAAGGTCTTTCAACCTTCGAACGAACTCTCTTCCGGGAAGAGAGAAAAGGTTCAAATCACCTCTTTGGGCGGAGATGACCTCGTATGTGGCGGAGCTGGAGAGATACCCTTCCGCTTCCAGAAAGGGGAGAAGAACAAAGACCTTCTTTCCCCGGAAGATGCCCACAAAGGTTGAGAGAAGATCCCTGGCCATAGCGAACCGGTCTATGTCGGCGGGCATGCATATAAGCACATTCTGAGTCTCGTTTGTCTTCTGATTGAAAGAGAAAGCCTCCGGTTTGAAGAGAAGCCTCCTGGTCAAGCTCAGGACCGTTCTAACCAGCGGATTGACTTTTATGGGCTTCATCGTTTCAGTTTATACTTCAAGGACCAAAAACTCTGGCGGAATATAGCCTAAATCAATCCTTAAGTCAAGTATCGCATGAAAAATTCTTAGTCTTTGCCGATGCCGACGGGAGAGCGCAAGCCCGCAAAGACCTCACCCCTCTTGTTCCCCCTCGAAGTGGAGAGGGGGACTGGGGGAGAGGTAGACGGATCTTCTCGTCGGTGATGCCAACCTTAAGATAACGGAGGAGGAGTCCGTTGCAGACGGGGTGAGCCAGAACCTAACTTAAGTTAGGTTCTGGCTTCTGTTTGCTACAAATGTAGCGGAAAGCTTTAGCTTTCCATGGTTGGTAACGGACGCCCCGTCCGTTACCATTCCTTGGCGTCACGGACGAGGGCGTCCGTTCACGGTGAATCCCTTTCAGGATGAATCCGTGACGAACAAGGGGCTGGGTTCTGCTTCAAGTTTGGTTCTGTGATGGGGTGGGGGTTCAACCCCCACCCCATCATCGGAGGCGCTAATGGTTGAGCCGATCGAACTATATTCTCTGGAGGAATTCTCTGGTCACGACAGGGTTCTTCTTTATGTCGATGATTGAGCAGAATCTCCGGTAAAGCTCGGGGATTTTCGGGTCCTTGTCCACCCGGGCAAGCACCTTTTTGAAGTGACTCTTGCTCTCAAATCTTCCGATCTCCAGCCATTCCTCACTTTCTTGAGATTTCTCAAAGACTTCGTAGGAGAGGCAACCGTGTTTCATATAGATCTTTTTGACCTCTTTCTGGAGATCGAGATACGCTTTGGTCTTACTTTTGGGAACCTTACAGGAATACGTAACGATAAACATCAGGCCTCCTGAGAATCAAGGTGGAGGATGCTTCGCCTGAGAGGAGTCCATGCCGTGGCTCTTTTGGGGAAAGGGAATCTTAGAACCAGTCAAGTGCCCCGATGTAGAAGGAATCTCCATAGACCTTATCAATCCTGGTATCTATTAGGTTCTTGACCATCACCACGCCGTCGTCTTCCTCTTGAAGTCGATATCCCCTGGATTTATATATGCTCAAGAGTCGTTGGTCTCCAATACGCCGGTGGATTACCCCCCTTTGGGCAACCATCTCTATCTGGTCGATGAGTTCCTCGCAGGCAGCGTCATCAAGAGCCACCAAGTCCTGCACCTTGATGACACCCTGGTTCTCCGTCACCAAAGCGTATGCGTTCTGTTTGAAGATCGATTTCTTCTCGTCGAACCTTTTGCGTTTGGCGTACATGGTGATAAAATCTCTTTGCCTGAGCACAAACCCTGTCCTACCCTCCATGAACTTCTCGTAAAGCCGGTAGATCCTCTCGGGATCGATGGTGGGGCTAACGCTTCTCGCTGCGGATTCGGCCCTATCCAAAACTTTGAAAGCGCCTTTGAATTGATTGACAGCTTCGACTTCCTCGTAACCCGATTTCCGGTAGAAGGCATAGGCGATAATGGTGCGGGTGGTGCAGAGGAAGGAGAAGCGGTAATTCTGTGAGCGGAAATAGTCGTGGGCTTTCTCCATCAGGGTCTTGCAGATTCCCTGCCGCGCAAAACCGGGATCGGTGGCCACGGCCCAGACGCCGCCGATGGTTTCCACTTCACCTTCGAGAGTCCTTGTCGCAATATCCATCACTCCAACGAAGCCCACCAGCCGATCATCCTTCACCGCGCAGAATCCGACCGGGCCGTCTTTCAGCCTGGCGTCTGTTTTTATCCTTTCTTCCATCGTTCCCGGTGAGATGGGCCACCAGAAGGCCAGCTCCATCAGCATCATGAAATCATCCTTTGGCTCAAGCTCTCGATAGCTTACAATTTTCATGTTAGAGCTTCCTCTTGATTGAATGAAACGAAGACCTAAAGTTGATCTATCCGACCAGACTTAGCAGCTTTCTGTAGTCTTTTGGATTTCCGTGCTTGATTTTCTTATGAAGGCTCAACGTGTCCGGCTCCGGCTCGATATCCAGGTACCTTTTTAGACTGTCTTCGCAAACCTTGAACTGCCGTATGGCGGCGGTGCGGCTCCCCAGAAGGCCGTAGGAGAGCATTATCATCCGGTGTGCCTCCTCATCCGCAGGGTCAGATAGAAGCAGGGACTGAAGGTAGTGGATGCACTTTTCGTAATCCGATTTCTCCCAGGCGGATCGGGCCAGCCTCCAGAAGACGACGTGATATTTCCCCCGGAACTCATCCCGCACCTCCTCTGCCCAGCGTTCGTAGAGATCCTCCAGCAGGTTGGAAGAGTACAACTCCGCGGCCCTCTGATACTCTAAGTCCATGACGTGAAACTTCTGCTCCTTTTGGAAGCGCTGGGCATTGTCCAGACAGGAGAGGAATTCACCCACGTCGGACCAGACCCTGCCTTCCCAGTTCAGTCGATAGACGCCTGTTTGGGAGGTGAGGTATTCGCCTTTCTCTGTCTCAATTGCTTTTCTGAGATGGGAAAGAGTGACATGAAATGTGTTGCCCAGACTCTGCGGATCGATCTCCGGCCAGATGGCATCCACCAGTTTGTCCCGGGTAAGCCCGATTCTCTTTACATCCTTCACCACCAGACATGCAAGGATCTGCTTCGCCTTTGCCGATCCCCACTCCTTTGCCGGGATCTCCTCGGTCTCGTAGGGCCGATACACCCTGAACCTACCGAAGCAGTAAATCCGCAGGTGATCTATGTAGTCACCACTTACCCCCACCGGGGCAGGGGATTCCGGCTTCTCCTCTGCCTCCCTCTCGACCTGGATGCGCGCGGTCCTTTGTTCAATCTCCTGAAGGATAGGGTTCAATTCAGATGCTAAGCGGTTCTCCTCGATTCGCTTTCCGAGAAGGAGGAGTCTTTTCTCAAGGTTGAGTTCAGTCAGGATCTCCACAGCCTGCTTTAGGGTATCCGTACTTCTCTGCAGCAGATTCTTTCTCTTGGTCTGCTTTTCTGAGGCCGCCATGTGCGCCAGACAGATCCCCAAGCTTTCCAGGGTCCGGGCTTGCTGGAATGGGGAGTTGATCTCCTCGAAGATTTTCTTACTCTCGCATAACCACTCTTCTGCGTTCTTCCACTCCTCCAGCGAGAGGTAGAACTGCCCTAAGGCTCGCTGTGCTATTCCCATGCTTGATCTGGATGATTGTTTTGTTGCCACATCCAGAGCATTCTTAATCAGATCAAAACCTTGTTCATGGTGATTTAGCCTGAAATGAACCTCTCCCAGATCTGACTGGATTTCAGGCAGAATCTCTCCAGCCCCTATTTCCTGGCAGATGGCAAAACTCCGGCTCACATAATCCAAAGCCTTGTCCAATTGACCCTGCGCTGAGAAGGTCATTCCCAGATTGTCGAGAGCTGATACCATTCCCCGGCGATCTCCATACTGTTCTCTGATCCTCAAGCTCTTTTCAAGAAAACCGAGTGCCTTCTCCCATTCCCCTCTATCTTTGTAAAGCACTCCCAGATTATTATAGATTATTCCTTTCCAGGACAGATTACCCATCTCCTGGGCGCGGCTCAAAGCCTTATAATAATATTCTTGAGCTTTGTCATAATGTCCCAGGTTGAGGTGGATGACTCCCAGATTTACTTTCAAAGCAGAGAGTCTGGACTTATCCTGAATCTTCTGTTGAAATTCGAGGCATCGGTCGAAGTATTCGATGGCCTTTTCATACTTCCCCTGACTGTAAGCCACCATCCCCAGATTGTTGTAGCTCTGTTCTATCAGGCGGAGATGCTTCCTTTTGTCGGCGGATTTGATGCCCTTCTTTGACCAGCTGGCGCATTTCTGATGTTCACCCTTCATTATATGGGTTAAACCCAGGGAATTGCAGATGGTAATGTACACCGTGCGCTCAGGCTCCGAGCAAACGTCTTTCAATTTTTTCAAGGCACGCTGATAATAGGAGATAGCTTTGGAGTAATCACTTATGGTGTGATAGACGTAGCCGATCTTTCGGTACATTTCGGCTTCCTTGAGTTGATCCAGGAGTCCGTGCGTTTCCCCCAGCTTCAAGGCCTGCTCATAGGAATCTATGGCGGAGTCTGATTTGCCGATCCTGGTCTGAACGTCGCCCAAACACTCCAGAAGCTTGAAGGATTTCGAGTGTTTTCCCTTGGAGGAAGGCACGTCTTTCAGAAACCCCAGCGCCTGGAGAAAATACTGTTCGGCCTTGCTTTCGGAGTACTGCTTTTGCATTTTTTGTCCGGCCTGAATCAGATAATCTACGGCCTTCTTAAGAGAGCTTCGGTCTTTTTTGCCGTTGCCGAAATGATAGGCCAAATCCTCCACCTTCGGGGACAGATCACTCCTGCCCTGGTCCTTCTCCAGAAGGATGGCTACCTTCTGGTGTGTTTCCTCTCTGAATTCCGGGCTCAGACCCTCATAGATGTGGAGGCGCACCACGTGATGGGTAAAACGATAGCCTCCCGTTTCTTCGTCTGAACTCTTCTGAATCAGATTTCTCACCATCAGATCACCCACTATCCTTTTCAACCGGGTGGGGGAAATGGCAAGAAGGCTTTGGAGAGTCTCAAGATGGAATCTCTCACCCATTATGGCGGCAAGCGATAACACCTTCCGGGTCAGGTCATCCAGGCCGCTTAATCTCCTTTCGATCACGCTCTGCAGAGTGGCAGGCTCTAAGGCCTTCTGAGAGTATTCTTCCTTGATCTCCCAGCGGGATTCCACCGGATCGAAAAAGAAAGCGTCCTGTTCAGCACCCGACCTGAGCGTCTCATTTATAAATAGAGGATTTCCCGCGGTGTAATCGACAAGCCACTTAAAGAAAGTGCCGGTCAATTTCTGGTCGAAGAAAGCCTCTATGAGGCTCTTCACTTCGGACTGGTCAAGGCCCGAAAGGTTCAGCCGATGAAGCATTCTCTGATCCTCCAAACTCTCAATCCACTTCCTGGTGAAGGAACTCGTCTCGACTCCCCGGCTGGTGGCAATGACTAAGATGGGAGATCTCCTGAAATTGCTGATCAAATATCTCAGAAGCTCCAGCGTGTCCGCCTCCAGCCAGTGAAGATCCTCGATGTCGAGAATCAGAGGATACCGGTGGGAGAGCTTGGAAAAGAAGAGCAAAAGCATGTCGTAAAACCTCTGCTTCTCTTCCTTGGGCGAAAGGGGAGGAGTGCTGATGCGGGAGATATCGAACGGGATGTATTCCTCAATCTCCGGGACTATCTTCTCCAGAAGGCCCAGGGTCAGGTTATCCAATAGAGGCGCTAAGTATCGGGTGTCGTAGTTGATCGAGGAGAAGTAGCTGCGGAGCATCTCGGAGAACAGCCGGTAAGGTGAGATCTCCTTGTGGTATCCATGCCCCCGGATTACAGTGGCCCCACGGGGGTGCACTCGCTCCAGAAATTGTTCCACCAATCTGGTTTTGCCTATCCCCGTCTCTCCCTGGATCAAGACAAAACTCCCCCGGTTCTCCAGAATGGAATTAAAGAACCCCTCCAGAGTCTTTAGCTCGCTTTCCCTTCCCACAAAAGGGGCATGCTTATTTTTGGAGAACTGCATATTCACAACTTACCTTTACGCTCTGTGAAGGTTCTTCTATGATCCGGCGCTGTCTATAAATAAAAGTGTTTCTAGCAAAAATCAACAAAATTTTTCTCCCTGGCAGCTTATATAAGAGCAGCTTGGCTTGCACTTCACCTCTTCCTCGGGCCGATTGAATAAGCTTTTCAGAAGAAAAAACCCGGTTGGGTCGGGGCCGGGGCTTCCTCATGAGTGATAAAACAGCTTGACAGGCGGGGACTAACAGCCTGGAGGAGGGCCACCCTTGAACAGGTAATTGGTCAGATATACCACGTCGCCCAAGTCAACGATCCCGTCGCAATTGGCGTCACCAGCTTGTGACGGTTCGGGAGCAGGTCCGTCTCTATACAGATAGTTCACCAAGTAGACGATATCACCAAGGTTTATCAGACCATCTCCGCTTGCGTCGCCGAAAACAAAAGGATCACCCAAAATCGATATGGTGGCGACGGCTGCCTTCACAAAATCGACATAATAGGCACTATCGAAAGCTGAAACCCGGTCCTGCGTTGAGTGCATGAAAGGGTTTTGATCCTGGTAGTCTTCGTGCCCCAAAATAGCGGGGAATCCATAACTCCAAAATGAGGCGTGATCAGAGCTGGAGGAGGCGCCCACGGTGATCTTCTGAGGGATTAGGTTCAGCCCGTAGTCCGAAATGGCTCCGATCAGGATGTCAGCCAGGGCCTGATTCTCTGCGGAGAGACCGCTGTGTGCTTCCATCACACGGTCGGTATTGCCGTCATAGGCAATCATATCGCAGTTTAAGACTCCCAGAATGGTATCTCCCCGGTCGAAAGCCTCCTCGGCATATGCAGCCGAACCCAGGAGCCCCTGTTCCTCGCCTGAGAAAGCAACAAACTTCAAAGTGTTGGACAATTGATACTCTTTCAATATTGAGGCCGCGGCCAAAAGACCGGCCACGCCGGAGGCATTGTCGTCTGCACCCGGAGCCCAATTGTAAGGATCCTCGGATTCGTCATCGTAGTGCCCGGTCAGCAAAAACTGCCTTCCAGGATAGCATAGACCCTCGATTGTGCCGACCACGTTCAGAAGGTGTGGCTGTTCCAAATTCTCGTATTGAGAAAGCCAAATCTGCCCTCCGTCAGTGGTTTTGATTATGTCATTATAGCCGGTAGCCCAACCGGTCAATGTATCGGCGAAGTCGACACCATAAAGGTAGTAGCTGTTCGACTCCTGGGCGAGCCAATTGGTTCCGAGATCGGATGTATAGAAAACGCTTCCGTCCGATCCAACCATCCATCCGTGCAGGCTATCGACAAAGTCGATGTTGTTAAGATCGCTCGAAGTAGGAAGGGTTTTTCGAGTCCAGATTAGCCCTCCGTCTGCTGTATAGATTGCCCATCCGTCATCGCCGGCAGCCCAGCCATTTAGATGGTCAACAAAATCCACGCTCCTTAATCGAACGAAGGTGGGGCTAATTTGAGGACTCCAGTTTGTCCCGCCGTCAGTGGTATGAAGGATGGTCCCATTCTCACCCACCGCCCATCCTCGATGGGGACTTACGAAGTCTATGTCATATAACCCAACACCAGCCACCCAGGCTTGCTCGGTCCAACTCTCGCCTGCGTCCGAGGTGAACAGAATTCTCTCATCTCCTACGACCCATCCATGACCTGCATCTGCGAAGTAGCTTCCCCTGAAATCTGTCCCACTGAATTCGGGCTTGCTTTTGTTCTCCCAGGTATTTCCCCCATCAGTGGATCCGACAATAATGCCTCTTCTGCCTACCGACCATAAGACGTCGTCATCTACGCGGCAGATATCCCACAGAGTCAGACTATCAGTCTCCTCGACCAGGCTCCAATGATCTCCCCCATCGGTGGTCTTTATGATTCCCCCGCCGAGGCTGACCGACCAGGCCTTATGACCGTCAGGGCTACAAGCGATATCTAAAAGATAAGCCGTAGGCGCACCGACCTGAAAAGTGTCGAATTCGGCCGAAAAACCCATCTCCTCGAATCTCTCCTTTAGGTAATGGGCTGCCTTAAAGACCCCATCGCTCCAGGAATATCTTGTTTTAATGGAATCCTCGACTCCTCCGATTGAGACGGCATCCTCACCAGTGAGTTCATCGACCCAGGAAAAGAGTTGAGCTTGATCGACCTGGTTCACTATCCGTTGTATCAAGGGATCATGTTCCGGGGAAAGAGACTCCAGATAGAAGGGAATAGGCGCCGTTGATTGTAAGGGCAGAGATTTCAGGTGTATCTTTCTCAGGCCGAATCCCGAGAATGTCAGCTTTTCAATATTCGTAGGGTTTCCTTTTACCACGGCAATGTCTTCGTCGGCAAACAGAAGCTGCGATTTGGCCTTTATCTTTTCTACCTGCAAGCTGATCTTCTCAGGAGGTTCCGCTGAGATCAGGTAATACTCACCTGTAACTCCCTCCTCATCTAATATCTGAAAAGTCATCCGCTGTCTTGTCAATAGCCGCAGATCTTCTCTGCTCGCCCCCGCAACCCAGAAACCCGCGGTTTTGGCATAGACCTCGATTCCGGTATTCTTTATCTGATCCACTGTAGCCTGATTTACCTCATCGATTTTAATCAGGTAGCCGGGTTGAGCCCAAGCTGAGAGCGACAACAGGCAACAGCAAAGGCCTAAGAGAGCCAGGAGGTTCTTCAAATTATCTCCGCAAGTTAACCGGTTCCTGAGAAAAAACAGCCCATATACAATATAAGCGACTTCCGGATGTTGACAAGAACAATGTGTCGCATTCCAAGCGCCACTGGCGCGGCCCTATATCCTTTAGTCGGCGGAATTCAGGAACCACTGCAATGGCAAGAGGTTGTCTCTCTTGTGGAAGGTTAGGAAACTGTTACTTCTTCATTTTCCTTGACTTTTCGTCTGCTTTTGTTTTTTTGATTTGAACGAGAATAGATCTACCGAATAAGCCACAGTTTCGAAGGGACACTGCGCATGAGTGTAGTAACCAAAACCTTTTCCGTGAAGACCAGGGGAGACACCGACATCATAAACATCACCTCGCAGGTGGACAATGCCTTAAAAGAGGCCGACCTGTTGAACGGAACCCTGACGGTGTTTATACCAGGTTCGACTGCCGGGATAACTACCACGGAATACGAGCCGGGACTGCTCAAGGATCTGCCCGAATTCTACCAGAGAATCATTCCCAAGGGAGCTGATTATCATCACGATTTAACCTGGGGGGATGGGAA
>JBARPX010000220.1:0-5205 GCA_049643405.1 Candidatus Zixiibacteriota bacterium | reverse complement strand
GAGGTCGTGAATAACGAGGTCTACGTTGCCGAAGCGTTCGCTCCGCGCGCCTACAAGGTGGATCTTTATACCGGAGCCTTGGATTTAGTAATTGACGATTGGAGCCTCTATTACTTCTATGACCTCGCCTTCGACGGCACCTATTTCTATCTTAACGAGTGGGACCTCAACCGCTACGATGTCAACGGTAACAAAGACGGCACGGCCTCCTTTGATGAATCGGTGCACGGCGGCGCCTGGGACGGAGACTACTACTGGACCTTAACCGATGCCAACCTGATCAAGTGTTGGGACGTCTCCACCTGGCCCAGCGTGACCGAAGTCCCGGAAAATGCCTTTACCCCGCCCACCTCCGAATGCCGGGGCCTCTGGTTCGATGGACTGTATTTCTGGACTGCGGAGAGCATTGAGGGAACTCTTGGCTACATCTACCAGTTTAATCACCGCGGCGCCGTTATCAATCGATGGCTCGAACCGGCCTTCCGGGGCTGGTCGGGATGTGTAATCAAGGCGACCGATTTCCCGGCCGTGCCGGATATGCCATCAGGTCCAACGGAGGGAGAGACCGGAATCGACTACGACTTTTCGACCAGCACGACCGATCCCGAAGAGGACAGCATATTCTATTGGTTCGATTGGGGAGACAGCATCAACTCCGGTTGGTTGGGGCCCTTCGCCTCTGGAGACACCTGCGTGGCATTAAGCTCCTGGGATGATCCAGGTACATACTACGTGAAGGCGAAAGCCAAAGATATTTATAATCACGAGAGCGATTGGTCGGAAGCGCTGGTCATTACTGTGTACGCCCGCGGCGACTGCAACGGGGACGGAACGACAGATGTAGGGGATATCGTCTATTTAGTGAATTATCTCTACAAGGATGGCCCCGCTCCAAGTCCTTTGCACGCTGGGGATAGCAACTGCGACGGTACAGTCGATCTCGGGGACGTCGTCTATTTGATAAACTATCTTTACAAAAGCGGTCCTGCACCGGCTTGTTGATGAAGGCAACCAGAAGCACATTGTAGGAAGAATTTGGTTGCTTTTCCTGAAAAACGGTTATCTTATATGTGGGGCCGGGAGGAAAGAGACCAATGGGTATAATCACCCCGTCTGCAAACCGTCCGGTCGGCGGCCTACTTGTCACGATTTTGGCCTTGGTCGTCGCTTCAGCGTCACTCGCCGCTGATGTTCTGACTATTGAGGTCGATGCCGGAGAGTATCAGATTATCAATCGCGATCGAGGCCGACTTATCGAGATGGAGGGACTCGGCTATTTAATGGATCCGGGAAAGCCGATGCTTCCTTCCAAGAGCTTCCTTATTGCTCTGCCACCCGGCGCCAGAGTCCAATCTGTGGCGGTCAAGGAAATTGGCACGGAAGAATTGCCGGGCACTTACCAGATCATGCCAACCCCCTTGATCAGTCCCATGATCGCACTTCAGCAAGATAACGAATTCATGACACGGTTAGAGCGCGAATGGGAAGAAAACAACCAAGCCACCTACTCATCCGACCAGGCCTATCCAGGACAACGGGGAGAGCTCAGAGGTTCGGGAACCCTGCGAAAATACTCCTACGCATCAGTCTCCTTCTACCCTTTCCGGTACCATCCACAATCGGGCCGACTGATGTACTGCCCAGCCGCACAGATTAGCGTCGAGTATGAGCTACCTTCTCCGGGCACAGAAGAAGCTAAGAAGGTGGAGGAGATGAAGTGGGACAACCTGGCAGATGAAAAAGCCTCAAGGCTATTCGTGAACTATGAGGAGATGAAAGGGTTGTACCAGCCAACAGGGCCACGATCCGGCGCCTCATCGCAGACGCACGACTATGTAATCATCACTACCAGTGCTCTTCAAAGCTCTATTATTGCCTCCAACTTCTTGAGTTGGAAGACCTCTTTGGGATATAACGTCAGGATCGTCTTAACCACTGACCCCGAGATCGCCGGTCAGGCCGGCGCCGACCTCCCCGAGAAGATCCGCAACTTCCTCAGATACAACTACATTTCTTGGGGCATGGAATACGTCCTTTTAGTCGGCGATCATGCGACCATACCTATGCGCTACTGTTACCCGGACTCCACAAACCACCTAAGTGGAGCCGGCGACCCGTCGTCCTGGCCCTGGGCCGGCGACATCCCCACCGACTATTACTATGCAGACCTATCCAGTCCGGATGCAACATCCTGGGACTCGGACGGGGACGGATTCTGCGGCGAATACCGGCAGGACACCCCTGACTTCTTAGCCGACGTCTACGTCGGCCGCATTCCCACCAGCATCGGCTCCCGAATAACTTACACCCTCAACAAGCTGGTGGCTTTTGAACAGGACACCGGGGCCTGGAAGCAGCAGGTTCTGCATGCCGGTGCCATAGCATATTTTGAGAATGAGAACTACAGCGGCCGGGAATTGAGCGACGGAGCAACGATCCTGGATTCAATCGAGACCGATATTATGAGCGGTTGGACCATAAGCCACTACAGCGAGCAAGGAGGTCTGGCAACTTCTGCCTACGACTGGCCGGCTCTGACCGAAGCCGCCTTCATCGGTGATTGGCGGAACGGCCAATACGGGATAGTAAACTGGAGCGCTCACGGTTGGTCCGACCGGGTAGCCCGAAAGGTCTGGGCATGGGACGACGGGGACGGCGTTCCGGAATCCAACGAGATGACTACCCCCAACATGATCAGCATTTATTCCAACCTGGACGACGACTACCCATCCATCGTCTACGCCGTCTCCTGTTTGGTGGGCTATCCGGAACCCAATGCCTGGGGGAACATGGGAATCGACCTCTTGACCAAGCCCTCGTATGGCGCCTCGGTCGGGGTCCTCAGCGGTACCCGGGTGGTCTGGGTATCCAAGGGGGACGGAGAACTGATGGCTTACGAATTCAATCGATTCATGATAGATGGTCCTGCCGGACCCGAAAGAGTCGGCAACGCCCTGTACGACTCGGAATTCTTCTACAACCAGAACTACACCTGGAACCACTATTCTGAATACTGGAACCCATTCGGCTACAACCTTTATGGCGATCCGTCACTGGTCCGAGAGGGAATCTCCACATTTACCTGCGGTGACTGCAACAGCGACGGGACAATAGACGTTGGAGACGTAGTCTTTTTGGTCAATTATCTGTACAAGAATGGCTCCGCTCCGGATCCCGTGCAAGCGGGAGACTGCAATTGCGATGCTACAGTGGACCTTGGGGACGTCGTTTATCTGATTAACTACTTGTTCAAGCAAGGTTCGCCTCCGGGTAGCTGTTGAACCTGTCGATTCCGGAAAGTGCCTGCGTTCTCAAGAGGAGGAGACGAAAAGGTGAGCAAGAGTAATCACTTAATATGTAATCTGGCGATCGGGATCATTCCGTTACTTGCCCTTTCAGTCTTGATTCCAGCGGCGGCTGCATCCGAAGCATTGACCATAGAGGTGAGCGCTGGTCGCTATCAGATTGTCGACAAAGGTACCGAGCAGATGATCAAGATGGAGGGATTCGGTAACTTGATGGTTCCAGGAAAACCGATGCTTCCTTCCAAGAGCTATCTGATTGCGCTGCCGCCTGGCGCCAGGGTTCAATCGATTGAGGTAGAAGGCATCGGCGCAGTGCAATTGCCGGGCACATACAGAATCGCCGCGGCCCCACAAATCATGCCGTTGGTTGATGCGCGCCAGTTCCCCGAGTTAGTCGAGAAGATGCAGAAAGAGTGGCGGCTGAACAAGAACTTTGTTTACTCTTCGGATCAGGCCTACCCAGAGGAGAGAGGGAAACTTGCCGCCTCGGGCACTCTGCGGAAATATTCTTACGCTTCGGTCTCCTTCTATCCTTTCAGCTATCATCCGCTATCCGGCAAGGTGGTCAAATATGATGGGGCTCAAATCAACATCGAATATGACTTGCCGTCTCCGGGAAGTGTTGAAGCTCGTTCGGTGGAAGAGTCAAAGTGGGACAACCTAGCCGACGACCGGGCTTCGAGGCTTTTTGTCAACTTCGAAGAGGTCAGTCAACCGTACCAACCGGCAAGCCCGCGACCCATCGGTTCGACGCAGACTCACGATTATTTGATCATTACCACCAGTGCGCTTCAGAGCGCCATCGTCGCCTCGGACTTTTTGGATTGGAAGGCCTCCTTAGGGTACAATGTCAGAACCGTATTCACCACCGACCCTGAGATAGCCGGTCAAGCTGGCGCTGACCTGGCTGAGAAGATTCGCAACTTTCTCCGATATAACTACCTCTCCTGGGGAATCGAATACGTGCTCTTAGTTGGCGACACTGAGACCATTCCCATGCGCTATTGTTATCCCAACCCAGCCAACCACACCAATCAGGCAGGCACCCCCAACGCGACCAGCGGAGAGAACCCGACTGATTATTATTATGCAGACCTGTCTGATCCGGACGACGTCTCCTGGGACTTAGACGGTGACGGATACTACGGTGAATATGGTCATGACAGCCCCGACTTTTTAGCGGAGGTATACGTCGGGCGCATTCCGACCAACAACACCGCCCGAATCACTTATGCATTGAACAAATCGGTCAGTTCTGAACAGGATACCGGATACTGGAAGAACAGTGCATTGCATGGCGGGGCGTTCTGGTATCTCACCAACGAGGACAACAACGGCAGACCGGCGTACGACGGGGCCACCTGCATGAACGAGATCGAGACCAATCTTATGGCCGGTTGGACAGTCAGTCACTACAGTGAGCAGGGAGGTCTGGAGATCTCTACGTTTCCCTGGCCGGCCCTGAGTGAGGCCGCCTTTGCCAGCGATTGGCGAACCGGCCAATACAGCATAGTCAACTGGGGCGCTCACGGCTGGACCGACGGCGCGGCCCGGAAAATTTGGGCGTGGGACGACGGGGATGGAGTGCCGGAAGGAAATGAGATGTCATGGCCCTATTTCATTGGCACATCTTCCAGCCTGGACGACGATCATCCATGCATCCTCTTTCCTATCTCCTGCGTGATCAACTACCCGGAGCCTAACGCCTGGGGTAACATGGGAATCGATCTGTTGACGGAACCGTCGTACGGCGCATGTGTCGGAGTTCACGCTGCAACGCGGATAGTCTACGGCGCGTCGGGCTGGCCCACCAATCCGGGCGGCGGTGAATCCATGTGCTACGAGTTCAACCGCCACATGATAAACGGCCCCAGCGGCCCCGAGAGGGTCGGAGACGCCG
>JBARPX010000219.1:0-9218 GCA_049643405.1 Candidatus Zixiibacteriota bacterium | reverse complement strand
CACTAACTGGAAGGAGGTTGAGATCGTGCGCATCGCAGCGTACAAAGCGGAAGCCTTCTGCGCTGAGAGAGACCATGGGCGCAGCAATCGCCCTTGAATCAGGTCAAGATTCTTGGTCCCGTTGAATAATCTCATAGTCCAAGTTATCACCGGTTAGAGACTATTTGCGATTACTCTTTCAATATACCGCAGTCTCCCTGCCTGTCAAGACTAATAAATACCATAATGATTACGTATTAAGTCTACGCATATTCGCTACAGTCAATGAGGTAATGGCTATTGATCCATTATGAGATGAGCGAAAGGCGTATTACAGGATCGAGACCGCGTTCACTTTCGGCCGCAGGTTCGCCAACAGGCACGGCCTCGTTTATTCAGATTCGGGCGTCAGTTGCTCTTACCTGCCCCAGACACTGTGCACGGCGTTTTTCTATTGCCATTACGGAGATCTGACTTATTTTGGTATTGTAAAGAGGATTATTGTAGTCCCGTTTTGAAAGGGGTTGGCCAGAACTCTCTGTGACACGAGTGCAACAAAACGGGTGAGTGGAGCTTAGAGCCATGAAAAAGGATAAAAAGGTTTCAGAAAGAGCTGACGTTCCTCCCAAGCGGGGGGAGGCGGAGGAGGAGGGAACTGACAAGCTCCTCCAGACCCTCCTTGATCATACTCACATGCTGGTGGCTTACCTGGACCCGAAGTTCAACTTCGTAAGGGTCAACCGTGCGTATGCCAAGGCGGATGAACGTGATCCATCTTTCTTTTCCGGCAAAAATCACTTTGATCTGTATCCCGATGCGGAGAATGAGGGGATCTTCAAAGAGGTGGTGAAGACAGGCAAGCCTTACTTCGCATACGCCAAACCCTTCGAGTACGCGGAACATCCGGAGCGGGGCGTGAGTTACTGGGATTGGAGCCTGATACCGACCAAGGTTCCATCCGGTGCCGTGGCGGGACTCGTTCTCACACTGGTGAACGTCACCGAGCGCAAGCTGGCAGAGGAGGCTCTGAGGAAAGCACGTGACGAGTTAGAGATTCGGGTTGAGGAGAGAACACGGGAGCTGAGTGCTGCCAACATTGAACTGAAGGAAGAGGTCGCTGAACGCCAGCGGGCGGAGGAGAAGCTAAGAGCATCCGAGGAGAAGTATAAGACGTTAGTCGAAACCTCCAGAGATATGATATTTACAGTGGACCTGAAGGGGAATTTTCTGTTCACCAACCAAGCATTTGGGAAGATCTTAGGATATTCGGCTGAGGAGATCGGGAGCCTGAACGGTTTTGATCTGGTTCATCCCGAGGATTCGAAGACCGTGGCGCAACAGTTTGCCCGTCTGGTGGAAGGTGAGAGCGTTGATAACATGGAGTATAGATACAGGAGGAAAGAGGGGTCCTATATCACCATTCTGAACAGTGCCGCACCTGTATTCGATACGGACGAAAATGTAGCAGCTGCGTTCGGCGTTGCCAGAGACATCACCCAGCGCAAGCAAGCCGAGAAGGCGCTGCAGGAATCTGAACTCTGGATGCGCAACATGTTCAACTCATTAGAGGAGGCGGTTCTCGTGGTCACGCCGGACAGAGCCTTGGTGAACATTAACCAAGCCGCCCAGAAAATGTTCGGATATGAGAAAGATGAGCTTGTGGATCTTTCTACAGAGGTACTACATGTCGACCACGAGCATTATGTGGAGTTCGGAAGACGAATCCAGGAGGCTTTCGACAGGGAAGAACCAGCAAGCTTCGAATTCGAGGTAAAACGGAAAAATGGAGAAATATTTCCATCCCAGCACACCGTCACCCTATTGAAGAACGATATCGGGGAATCCTTAGGCATAGTCAGTGTGGTTAGAGATGTCACCGAGCGCAGGCGCGCAGAAAGAGAACTAAACCAATACCGAGAACACCTTGAAGAGCTGGTAGAGGACCGCACTGCCGAATTGAAAAGGGCCAACGAACGACTTGCACGAGAAGTCACCGAGCGCAAGCGGGCCCAGGAGGCATTGAGGGCTGAGAAAGAGTTCACCGAAAGAGCATTGAATGCCCAAACAGATACCTTTTTCGTTTTCGAACCTTCAACCCGAAGAGCTGTTCGATGGAATAAGACCTTTAACAAAACGAGCGGTTACAGCGACGAAGAGATCCGGTCCATGAAAGCCCCTGACAGTTACTACGGTGAGGAAGACCTGAAGAAGGCGGCCGCCGCCGCCGAAAAAATACTCCGTGAAGGAGTTGCCACGGTTGAGTTGTCCCTCATCACCAAAGATGGAAGATCGATCCCGACCGAGTACACCGGATCAGCCATAACGGATGATGAGGGCAATCCTAAGTATATTATTGCTGTAGGCCGGGACGTCACCGACCGCAAGCGGGCGGAGCAGGAATTGCACAAGCGGACTTACGATCTGAACGAACGAGTAAAGGAACTGAATTGCCTCTATCTTATCAGCAATCTTGTTGAGAAGCCGGGCATCTCCCTGGAGGAGATACTTCAGGGGACCGCTGATTTGATTCCTGCCGCCTGGGAGTATCCCGAGATCGCCTGCGCCCGAGTCATCCTCGGAGGTAAGATCTTCAGAACTGACAACTTTGAAGAGACCCTCTGGAAACAGGTGACTGATATCACGGTGCACGGCAATCCGGTGGGCTCCGTGGGGGTATGCTATTTGGAGGAAAGGCCGGAAAAGGACGAGGGGCCCTTTCTAGCGGATGAGAGAAATCTGCTCAAAGCCATCGCCGAGAGACTGGGAAGGGTTGTCGAGCGCACCCAAGCACGGGAAGAGATTCAGAAACTAAACGAGAGCTTGAAAGCCCAGGCCAAGGAACTGGCCGCCGCCAACAAGGAGTTGGAAGCTTTCAGTTACTCTGCTTCGCACGATTTACGTGCACCCTTGAGGACCATTGACGGCTTCAGCCGGGCCCTGTTGGAAGACTATCCTGACAAGTTGGATGAGACCGGAAAGGACTATCTGCAGCGGGTGCGTTCTGCCACAGAGCGCATGGGACAGCTGATAGATGATCTGCTTAATCTGTCCCTCACCATGCGCCGGGAAATGCGTCGAGAGGAAGCCAATCTGAGCCATCTGGCAAGCACCGTGGCAGCAGACCTCCAAGGAACCATACCGGAACGTCAGGTGGAGTTCGTCGTACAGGACGAGGTGTTGGCACACGGAGATGCTAGATTGCTCAGAGAGCTTCTGGAAAACCTTTTGGGTAATGCCTGGAAGTTCACCGCGAAGAATTCGCACCCAAGGATAGAGTTCGGTATAACAGAGAAGGAAGGAGAAGAGGTCTATTTCGTGCGGGACAACGGCGTTGGTTTTGATATGACCTATGCCGACAAACTGTTTGTTCCCTTTCAGCGTCTCCACTCGGATTCTGAATTCTCCGGGAACGGTATCGGCCTGGCTTTGGTGAGCCGCATTATAAACCGCCACGGCGGCCGTATCTGGGCCGAGGGTGAGGTGGATAAGGGTGCCTCCTTCTATTTCACGCTGCAGTAGTGCTCTGATGAATAGCTGTAAGTCTGGTGTCGATAGCCAAATTCGAAAACCGATTGACGCTGACAAATGCGCTTGCGCAGCGCAACCGCTCGAATCGTACTGGCTGACACTGAACCAATCTCCTTGACCACACGGGAGGGATTAGATGAGTAAGCCACTTCGAGTTCTTATCGTTGAAGATTCTGAGGATGACGCTGCTCTGCTGGAGCGGGAGCTGCGGCGCGGCGGCTATGAACCCACCACCAAACGGGTCGAAACGGCAAAGGCCATGTCTGCCGAGCTGAAGCGGCAGGAATGGGATATCGTCATCTCCGATTATGTCCTGCCCAGCTTCAGCGGACCCGAGGCTCTGAATCTGCTCAAGGAGGCGGGGTTGGATTTGCCATTCATCGTCATCTCCGGTAAGATTGGTGAGGATACCGCCGTGGAAGCGATGAAAGCGGGCGCACACGATTACATCATGAAGGACAGGTTGACCAGACTTATTCCCACTATCCAGCGGGAACTTAAAGAAGCCAGAATCCGGGGAGCGCGCAAGCAGGCGGAGGAGGCGCTGCGAAGGCAAGCCCAGATACTAGATCAGATCCACGACTCGGTGGTCTCCACGGACCTGGATGGAAACGTCACCAGTTGGAATAAGGGCGCAGAAAGGCTTTTCGGATATTCAGATAAGGAGGTTTTGGGAAAACACATATCATTCCTCTACCCGGAGGATAAACACCAGTTTCTTGAACAGGAAGTGATCAAACCTTTAAGGAAAAAGGGAGAGCATGAGATTGAGGTGCAGATGCGAAGAAAGTCTGGGGAAGACTTCCACGCTCACCTGTCGCTCTCGATGCTCAAGTCCAAGGACGGGTCGGTAGTGGGAATGATCGGTTATTCCCTGGATATAACCGAGCGCAAGCGGGCCGAGGAGATGTTGAGACAAACCACCAGGCAGTTGGAGATCGAGCGCGAAGCGCTGGAGAGGAAAAACGTTGCCCTGCGCGAAATCCTCGATCAGATCGACGCGGAAAAAAACGCGGTGAAGAAGCAGATCGCCACCAATGTGGAACAGGCCATAATCCCCACTCTGCTCAGGCTGAAGGAATCGTCCCACTCTTCTCAAAGCAGAATCTTCGAGATGCTGGAGAGGGATCTCAAGGAAATCGCCTCGCCCTTTCTTGACACCCTGAAAACGAGTTACGCCAAGTTATCCCCCAGAGAGCTGGAGGTCTGTCGCCTCATAAAGAGCGGAATGACGTCCAAGGAGATAGCCGAGGCGCTGAATCTCTCGGTGATGACGATTCACAAGTATCGCGAACTGATCCGCAAGAAACTGGGGCTGGTCAACAACGAGGTTAACCTTCAGACTTATCTGCGGTCTCTCTGATCAGGAACGGCCGAAAGTTGATTGGTTGTTGACCACACGGTTGACTCTGCTTGCTCGTCCGGTTCAGGCCGGGTTTATCATGGGTATTGGGGGGGAAGGGCGGGATGTTGTTGCGGGGTAAAGGCTCGCCCTGAGGAGTCGGGCCGAAGGGTACCCCGCAACAACAGGTCAACGTTCTGCAGATTTCAAAGGATAGAAGAATCGTCGCTCCCTGGTGGGAGGACGTGGGCTGCATCATGGCTCCTGCCATGCTGATTGACAGGTTCAAATTCACCGGGAAGACGGAGTTTTAGATGGGGAACATACCCTAAGAAGGATCATGCTATTCTTTCGTCTCGCTTGCTTCTCCTTCAGTCAGAATATGTGGCGTTATGAAAATCACCACTTCGGTCTCTTCTGTGACCTTGGTGGTATGGCTAAACAGATATCCCAGAAAGGGAATTTGACCCAAAATGGGTATTTTCCATCCCCGAAGGCTTTCTGTCTTCTGAAGGAGTCCTCCGATTATAATCGTCTCGCCCTCACGTACTCTTATCTTTGTTTTCACTGCTCGTTTACTCACCACAGGCAAGTCGGTTGCTCCAGTCCCCACCACATCGCTGACCTCCGGCTCGATTTCCACGGTAATTTCGCCCTGCTCTGAGATATAGGGAGTTATGGTTAGCGAGACTCCCACCATTATCTTTTCCAATTGCCCGTATGAATAGGTGACGCCAGGGGTGTATAGAATATAATATTCCTCTTTGCCTATGAAGATGGTGGCTTTCTGACCCTCGAGGGTTGCTACCTTGGGATTAGCTCTAATCTTAACCTTTCCGTCATCAATGAAAGCCCTCAACACACCAATAGCATCGTAGGACCAACCTTTGTGTGTACCTATTCTTTTGAACACCACATTCCCGAGCGTGGTGTCCAGAAAATCCGTCAGGGGCGCGATTATGTTAAGAGATTTTCCATCTTTTACCCCAAGCCAGCTGTAATCCAACCCCAATTCCTTCCTGGCGCTCTCTGAGAATTCCGTGACCACGGCCTCAATCATAACCAAGCGGGGGGGGACGTCAATTTTCGACAGATCCTTCTTTATCCTCGCTATGATCTCCGGAGAGGCGCTTACCGCCAAGGCATCCACCTCCAAATTAACACGTATGAAGGGCTCATAAAACCGGGAAAGCAATGACTTAGCATCCTTGGCTTTCAGATAATTTAAGGGAATGAGTTCCGTCACACTCAAAAGGGCGAACGAAGGACTGTCCGGGTAAGCAGAACCCACCAAATAGTAACCTTCCATTTTTCTGAAGGTAAAGCCGAAAGGAGACAACATTCGGCGAAGGCATTCCTCCAACGGCAAATCAATAACCTCCAGGGTGATCATCCCCTGAACCGTTTCGTCAACAATTATGCTCACTCCGGACTGTGCCGCCACATCAGCTATGGCTTGTCTTATGTCGGTGTAGAAGAATACATTGGAGATTAAGGGCTGATCTTCACTTGCTTCTGAACCCCAAGGGGGATCGTTGACCACCTGTTCATCACTTGCCAACAGGCCGGACGCGTCACCACCAGTGATATCAGCTAAGGTATGCACGGGAAAACAAAAAATGCACAAGTATACAAGAAGTGAATGGACAATAAATCTCATTAAGTACTCCTCGTTTTTATATTTGCGGCGTGGAGCGACAATCAGTTCACTATCAGAGCTCATTTGATCCGGAATTCCTTTTCGAATTTGGCCACCGAGTTTCCGCCATAGTTAATGATGACCTCAGCCAAGTATTTTCCGGGTGAAAGCTTTTCCTGAAAGCTGGTCTCCATGCGACGAACTCCTCCTGGAAGGATGAACTCGTCGGTCTGCTCAAAGCGGCTTTCTCCCACCGGCTCATATTTTCTCTCGCCAGCGTACTCGATTCCCTCGGGAAGCGCCAACTTGGGGCGGACTTTCAAAACCAGTTTTCCGCTGGGCTTAACATGTGTGTTCCCGGTGTTTTTAAACAACACCTGAATCGTAGCGGGACTATTCCGGGAAGCAGAAATGTTGATCCCCGAGATTTCGCCATTCAACTCTACATCTTTGGGAAGATTTAGAAGGATGGGAATCTGAAAGAGAGTCGCCAGAGAGGTTTCTTTGGCACCCTTGATGGACGCATCGAAAACCAAACAGGCATAGTAGCCCCCAGAATATCCTTTGGGACCTGAAATGGTGAGTTTTACGTTTTTTGTCCCTCCCGGTCGCAAGTCAAAAGTTAGCGGTTTCAAGTTCAACCACTGGATGCAGGAGCGGTCACCCTCGACCGGGTCTACCACCACCAGGTTACCCTCCTCGTCATACTCCACGGCCATGATCTTACCACGCACTGAGATGGATTCCGGCTCCTGACTCCGGAAGCGCAAATTCACGTATCTGAAGCCTCCGGCCGGTATGTCCTGGATAATCTCTTCGGGCTTCACCTGCAGAGCCAAAAATGAAGCAGTCTGGAAGGTATCTGAGGCTAAACTCCTTGTGCCGACGGTAAATGGTGCCTCCGCCATTGCGGGCGATGGACTTCCGTACCTGATCATGGCTTGGGCCACATATTCGCCCGGCGTTGGTTTTTGCACTATGGACCTAAAATCCAGGGTGGCCCCGGGCAGCACAATACCTCGCCCTGTCCCCAGGGGAACCTGCCTTTTCAATCTTCCTTCCTTGGTTCTAATCAAAAGAGAACCGGAAGCTTTCACGTGCATGTTGCCTTCATTCTTGACGGTGGCGGTGAAAGACATGGTGTTCTTTCCGACTTGCTGTATCAGCCTGGGATTGGTAACCGGCTCGGCTTTGAAGTCAACTATGTCGATCTTCTTCACCACCCCCCCGAACCTCCGAATGGTCACCTCCACAAAGGTGGGCATCTTGAAGTGGTACTGCACGGAAGCTAACTTCTTTTCGTCGCTTCCTTTATCCGGGACGACCTCGAAGATCACCGCAGCGTACCTACTCCCAAAAACGTCTCGGGGGGCTTTAACTTCCGCGCTGATCACTCTGGTGCTTCCCGGAGCGATGGTGAAGAAGGTCTCATTTAAGTTTATCCAATCGGCACAAGAAAACTTCGACTCCTCATCCTCCAGAATCGCGTAGGCCCCCATTCGCTCTTGAATCATATCACCGGGATAGGCTTTTATAGTAACAGGGTCGGTTCTGCTATCGTTATGCAAGTGCAATGAGAAACTCTTCTTTGCTCCAGGAACAAGCTCAAGCTCCACCAGGAGAGGACTGAGACTGAGGTCAAACTGCGCGGGGACTTTCGAGCACAGAACCAGCAGGCTAAGAAATACCAGGCAAAATACAACTACTTCTTTTTTTCCGAACATATCTGTTTTTCTAAAATATGGGGTGACCGCTCGTTCAGCAAACAGAACTGCTACTGAAACACCTACTATTTAGGCGGATTGTACGGGTCAGGCGGATCCTGCGTGTAGTGGAATTGACCCTTGGTGCGATCAATCCACGGTTTCTGACACAGCAGCTTCAGGCTGATGGTGGCATGATCCTGATACTCACAAGCGGAGTTGCAGTTCACCACCTCGATCATGTTCCACAGCTTGAACTGCAAACCGTCGTGCAGCGCCTGAGAATCGTACAACGTATCCCATTCGGCCTCTACGTTCAGGTCAACAGAGCGTGTCCAGGCTGCATCATCAGGAGCGGGCAGAGTTGCGGCAATGTCACTCACATAATACCAAATAGGAATTATGGGATTAACAGAGACGCTCTCGGCCCGCAGGTCATTGAAGTCATGATAGTCGACCAGAACGTGCTGGTTGCTCTTTACAGTAGCCGTGATGCAGTCGGCGCCGTAAATACCAGGCTTACGAACGCGCCAATCCCACCTGGTGCCAGACATGGTCCACTCCACCCACTGAGCGATGGAGGCGTGGATTTTCACCGGGATCAAGAAATCCTTGTTGCATCCATCGGCCTCGGGAAAGCCAGCCCAGCATCGTGCCAGCGCCAAGGTGTCACCTATCCCTTGGTAGTCCCAACCTGACGGTATCCAATGCCAGGTTTCAACCTCGGTCCAGGAGTAGGCCGCCGCAGGCAGAAGCGCAATAATTAGAACTGCTAAGATGAGTTTCTTCATATTTTTCACCTCCTTTCAATATAACTATATTTGATGTCCAGTCGAAGTTGTTTGTGCGATCACCCCATACTTTTATCTCTTACAAATTGCTTATTTCTCAAACGGCTGGGGCTCAACCCATTCACCGTTGTTTTCGAGTTTTATGCTTATGGTGGCGTCGTCCTTAAATTCATTGGCAGTTGCAAAATCCTCCACGATGATTCTCTGCCACAATGCCCAGGCGGACAAAGCTGGAT
>JBARPX010000218.1:0-20763 GCA_049643405.1 Candidatus Zixiibacteriota bacterium | reverse complement strand
GAGGAGCATAATCGGGCAGCAGCTTTCGTTGGCTGGGAGATAAAAGACAAACTGTTTCCTTTCGTTGATCCGGTGGGAAAGGAGATAAAAATCGGCAACCAGAAATTCAGGATAGTTGGAGTGGCCCAGAAAAGAGGTTCCTTTTTGGGGCAAAGCAGGGATGATTTCGTGCATGTTCCCATAACTGCCTTTTTCAAGCATTTCGGAAGGCGGCGGTACGGAAGAGAACTCAGCGTTGAGATAATTGTCAAGGCAGAAAGCTTCGAGTCAGTTAATGAAGCTATGGACGAAGCCCGGGCCATTCTAAGAGCCAGAAGACGCGTCCCATACAACAAAAAGGACGATTTCGGAATGATGACCGCAGAGACCCTCATGGACCTATACAGGCAGTTCACCTCCACCGCCTATTTAACCATGATAGGGATTTCCTCCATCGCTTTGGTGGTCGGGGGGATCGTAATTATGAATATTATGCTGGTCTCGGTAACCCAGAGAACCAGAGAGATAGGCATCCGTAAGGCTCTGGGGGCAAGAAGAAGAGACCTGCTTTGGCAATTCCTGGTGGAATCCGTGACCTTAGCTCTGGTTGGGGGGATAGTGGGGATACTCCTGGGCCTGGGTGCGGGCAAGATCGTAGCCATGAACAGTCCCCTTCCCGCATCGGTCGATCCCTTCTGGATCACCGTAGGTCTTTTCCTGGCCACCTCGGTGGGACTGGGCTTCGGCGTTTATCCGGCGGTGAAGGCGGCTCGCTTGGATCCCATCGAAGCCTTGCGCTACGAGTAGACAAGGGAAAGGTGCTATGACTCTATTTGAAGTCAAGGAAGGAATCTTCCTGGCATTTACCGCCATCCGCACTCATAAGATGAGATCGTTTCTTACGGTGCTGGGCGTGCTGGTGGGGGTGGCTTCAGTCATCGGCATGGTCTCCATTATAACCGGATTGAACAACAGTATGGCAGAGCAGATTGAGTCACTAGGAAGCAACGTCATACATATCTCTCAACACGAGATGGTGCATTTCGGAAGCCTATCCGCTGAGGAAAGGAAAAGGAAGGACATCACTGCCGAGCACGCCGAGGCCATTAGAGAGTATTGTCCCTCGGTGGGTGCGGTTTCTCCAGAGAACCATTACTGGGCTCGGGGCGGAAACAAAGTCAAATACAAAGACAATAAAGCCAATCGACCCGCGATTGTGGGAGTCTGGCCTGATTACGAGATCGTAAATAACTGCTTCGCAGTCGAGGGCAGGTTTTTTACGGAGGGGAATATCAACTTCAGAGCGACCGTCACCGTCCTGGGAAATGACGTGAAGGAAGCGCTCTTTCCGAATCTGGATCCTTTAGGCAAACAGATAAGGATAAATGGCAAGAAGTTCACGGTTGTTGGGGTGATGGAGAAAAAGCCTAAATTCCTGGGGCAAACTCAAGACAATTATGTTCTGATACCCTTGAGCACCTACAAAAGGACCTACCCTGAAGACAAGGCGCTGACCCTGCTGGCCAGGCCGGTAAGCTCTGAGCTTACGAATAAGGCCATCGACGAGATCACGCAGCTCTTGAGGAGAATGAGAGGGGTCCCCTATGACAAGCCAGACGACTTCGCCATCTCCACCCAGGAGGACTTGATGGACATGTACAAGAGGATCACCGGCGCCATCTATTTGGTGATGGTGGTCATCTCTTCCATCGGCCTGTTAGTCGGTGGTGTGGGAGTGATGAACATAATGCTGGTTTCAGTAACTGAAAGGACCCGTGAGATAGGTATCAGAAAGGCGGTCGGGGCAAAAAAGAGAAACATCCTCTGGCAGTTCTTGATCGAGGCAATGACCTTGAGTGGGAGCGGGGGGATTCTGGGAATAGTCATCGGTTTGCTCCTGGGGAAATTTGTGGCGATGGTCTCGCCTCTGACCGCAGGAGTCTCTATATTCTGGATCATCCTGGGTTTCTCCTTTTCGGTCTCGGTGGGGCTGATCTTCGGAATATATCCCGCCTACCGGGCCGCCAGGCTGGATCCCATCGTTTCCCTGCGGTATGAATAACGAGAGTTCCGCATAGCCGTGTTTCTCGTTTCTCGTTTCTCGTCCCTTCGAGTCACCCCGGCTTTTTTGTTGCGGAGCCAAAGAAAATGAGTTATCCTGAGTACGTGAAGCAAGCGTATAACAATGAAGTAAGGGGAAACTCTTAAGGATCTTCTCTGAAAGGCCAAAGATGCGATCAATCACGTCCATCCTACTTTTTTGCCTCGTCATGCTGCCCGCCGCTAACTCGATTTGGGGACAGACCGATTTCGGATATTTGGATGAGAGTGAGGCATTCTTTTTCGTCGACTGGGCCGCCTTCAGGGAGGAGGCGGGAGAGAAATTCGGAGTGGAAGTATATTACAAGATCTTCACCCGGGCGCTGACCTTCGTCAAAGGGACCGACCAATTCAGGGCTTCCTATGAGATCCAGGTCTTTCTGTCCAACAAGATCAACAAACAGGTGACCGGGACTTCGATGGAGGAGGATTATTTCGTGGGCAGCTATGCGGAGACGCAATCCACGTCGGATTTCTTGATAAACAAGGTTCCTCTGTCCGTGTATTCGGGGAGATACAGGCTTCGGATCAAACTGATTGACGTAAACTCCGGGTCGGCCTTTGAGCTGGAGAAAGACCTAAAAATCCCTTCTCGCGACCAGGACAAGATTCTGTTCTCAGACGTCCAGTTCATCCGCCATCTCGCGGACAGCACCGGCGTATCCAAGTTTAACCGACAGGAGAAGTTGGCCATTCCCAGCGTCTCTCGAAGCTATGGTGACTTCGTCCCCACTCTTCTGTTTTACTATGAGATTTATGATATTCCCCGGGAGTCCGGAGGGTACGTTCTCAGTTATCAAATCGGCCACCTGGCCCAGGCCTTCACCCATCAGGAGACGGCTGCGGTGACGCTGGAACCCGGGACGTTTTCTGCCTTTGACAGCGTCTCGTTGGAGGGGTTTCCCTCCGGGGATTATTTTCTGACCATAGCGCTTGTGGACCAGGATCAAGTCAAGGCCAAGATCGAAAGACCCTTTCAGATAGACTGGTCCCTTTTGAACCAGTTGAAGAACGACTATCTCAAGGCCGTAGAGCAGTTGAGATTCGTGGCCTCCTCCAGTGAGATGAAGGAACTAAAGGAGGCGCCGGAGGAGGAGCGTTTGGAGCGGTGGCTGACGTTCTGGAAATCGAAGGACCCTACTCCCGGTACTCCAGACAACGAGTTGAGAGACGAGTATTACCGGAGGCTGAAGTATACGAATCAGAACCTCTCGGTGCGAACCAGGGAGGGTTGGGAGACCGACATGGGTAGGATATACATGATATACGGTCATCCCGACGACGTGGAAAAACACCCCTTTGATCGCGATGTACGAGCCTTTCAAAGGTGGCATTACTATAAGGAGAACCGGATCTTTTTGTTTATCGACCGGGGAGACGGCGAGTACGAGCTCCAACCCCCGTACGATGGAAAAACACAGTTTGACAGATCGAGAAGGTACTGAGCTGACGGTGACTACCTTAAGTAAAGTCGGTTTCTTATTGGATGGAATACCGGTTTTTTGAACTTTTCACAAAAATCCAGGGGTACAGAAAATGAGAAAAACTTTCCTGTGGTGTCAGGTGTTGGCTCTTTTCTTTTGCCTTCTTTCCGTTTCTTCTACAAACACGCGGGCTGACGAGCCTCAGCGCTTTCAAATCGGACTGGACTACGCCTCCTTCCGGGAGTATGCCGACGCCGCACAAAGCTATGTGGAGATATATTACTCATTCAACAGAAAGCAGCTTGAATTCGTCTCCACTGACGAAGGCCTGGTGGCTACGGTCTTAATGCAGTTGAGCGTCTCAGATGAGGAGGGAAACGAAGTTATCAACAGGATGTGGAACACCATGTCCCGGGTCGAAGATGCAGGCGATGCGAAAAGCATAGATTACTTAATCATCGATCAGGTGGGAATCAACTTAAAGCCTGGCGACTATCGAATTAGGCTCAAGGCTACGGACGTCAATTCCATGGCCTTTGGCGAAACGATCCTCGAGGCCAAGATTCAAGAATTCTCCACACAAAAGCTCCAGCTAAGTGATCTGCAGCTGGCCTTCAGCATAGAGGCCGACACCACTGCCGGCCGTCTTCTCAAAGCGGGCCAGAAGATCATGCCAAACCCCTTCCGGACCTTCACTCACCAGGGCGGAATGGTCTACTTCTACGCCGAGCTATACAATCTGAAGGATGCTCCGGGAGCAAAACCGGAGTACGAGCTAAGATACAGGGTTCTGGATGTGACCGGTAAGAAGATGAAGGATTTCGGGAAACAGACCAAGACCAAGCCCGGCAATTCGGCGGTGGTGATGAGCGGAATAAATATTGGCACTCTTGCCGGAGGAGAATACATCCTCGAAGTCGAAGCCAAAGACAAAGCCACGGGAAAGATGGCACACTCCACCAAGAAGTTCGTCATCATAAGAGAGATGTCGGAGGGGGAGCTTGCCGCCGAGGAGATCAAAAGGTTCAAAGAAGAGGTGGCGTACATCGCAACCAGCGGGGAGCTGGACATGTTCGACGATCTGAACTTCACGGGCAAAATAACCTTCATCGGGGAGTTCTGGAAAAGAAGAGACCCGAACGTCGAGACTCCGGAGAACGAATTTAAGATCGAACATTACCGCCGCTTGAGTTATGCCACCTTCTATTTCTCCCGCACCCAAGAGGCCAGCGATGGCTGGAATACCGGCCAGGGCAGGATATATATCCTCTACGGCCAGCCGGATGAGATAGAAAGAAACATTGCGGCACGTGGAATGGCTCCCTGGGAGCGGTGGAACTACTTCGAACTTCAGGGCGGGGTTTACTTCATCTTCGTGGACGAAGACGGATACGGAGTGTACAGGCTGGTTCATTCGAATCACCGGGGGGAGATATACAATCAGGAGTGGGAGGACCGGGTCAAATCCGGAGCCTTGATGGAATAGGAACCACTTGGCCTGCGACCGGTTGGCGTCTGTCTTTAGTCGCCGGCTTCTGCCGCGCGCATGCTGAGACCTGAACCAGACATCGCGATTTCGATGGGGCGGACTGCGCATCGTGCACGGAAGGATCAGCGGGATGACGAGAATAACAGTCTCAATCGGACTCATTCTTCTCTTTTCCTCTGTTGCTCACGCCCGAGTCCTTGAAGGTTACGGTGTCAAAGCTGGTGTCGTCATAGCAGAGCAGGACTTCGATTACGCTGAAGACTTCGATTTTGACACGAAGAACAGAGCCGGATTGGATGTCGGCGTCTACCTGGAGTGGTTGGACATACCATTCTTCAGTCTGTTAACAGAGGCCCACTACATTCAGAAGGGGATGGTAAACGAGAACCCGAGGACGGACGAGTTCGGTCACCCGATGAGCCCCGTCGAGCATAGCAACCGCGTGGACTATCTATCCATTCCTATTCTGGCCAAGGTTACCTTCAGGACCGGACGCGTTCGCCCGTATTTCGTGCTTGGCCCCAGAATCGATTTCCTTTTAGGTTACGAATCACGAATTCTGAAAGACATCTATGACGGGTTCGAGGATACGAATGTGGGCGGAACCATCGGAATAGGAGTAGAGAGAAAGACGAAATTGCTAAACATGCTTCTTGAGTTGCGATATAGTCCCGATTTCACGGATGCTTTTGAGAAGGACGTATTGAAGGTGAAGAACAATTCGTTTGAGATCCTAATCGGATTGGAATTATAATACAACACTAACACCTTACAGAAGGCGGGCGGACAGGGATTGTATCACTGTCCGCAATTAAGGCGAGGTGGGGGCTCAATCCCCGCCCCAACAAGAGAAAGAAAAGCTCGGACCAGCTAATCCGAAAAAGAGATTTGCTCTTATTCCGAAATACCCTTACCTTGTAGGACTTGTTGACTTTGTTGAACGGGAGACTGATGTGAAAAGAACAATCTTTGTTTTGTTAGCGGTCGCTTTGGCAGCCACGTTTCTGTTTCCTGGCGCAGTTTTCGGGGGAAGACTTACAGAGATAGGACTGAAAGCCGGACTGAATATTGCAGATTACAAGGGCGACTGGCGAGACACAGACTCCAAAATGGGATTTTGCGGCGGAGCTTTTATCACTTGCAATATCAATGAGATGTTTGCGGTTCAAACAGAATTCTTGTTTACCATGAAAGGGGCAAATCTCGGTGAAATAGTAAGAACAGACGAATTTGGCAATATAATTGAAACTTCGTCCATAAGGGATGTCCTAAACTACCTGGAGATCCCTGTGTTAGGTAAACTTTCCGTACTGCCCCAGGGTCGTGTTAGGCCTAACCTATTTGCTGGTCCTTTCTTCGCCCTAAAGCTGAGCGGCAAACATAAAGTTGGGTCTCAAGAGACAGACATGGAATATCTAAAAGACACCGACTATGGGTTAGTTGTCGGTGGAGGAGTTGATTTTGAACTTGGCCAAGGCGAGCTCACAGTTGACGCTCGATATACTTTGGGATTGGCAAAAATCTATGATTCCGGTATAGACGTAAAAAATAGAGTAATTTCAGTAATGCTGGGGTATTCTTTCTAATGATTTGTGAATATCCGATATTCCTAAGGAGTCACTCACAGATTGAAACAGCGGTGAATGGCATCTAAAACAAATTTAGTAGTTTTAGCTTTTCCTCTGACTTTCCCTTATGTTTATAAGAGATCTCCGAACCTGTGATGAGATTATTGCCAAAGATGAGACCATCCTCCGCGAAATCCTGCATCCAGACAAAGCAAACCTTGAAATTCGCTACAGTTTAGCCCACGCGACGGTGAAACCCGGCCAAAGCTCGCTTCCGCATAACCTAAAGACTTCTGAGGTGTACTATATCCTGGAGGGAGAGGGCTTCATGTACGTCGACGATGAGTCTGCCGAGGTTCATTCCGGGCAGGCCGTATACATCCCACCAAACTCGACCCAGCATATCAAAAACACCGGAAATTCCGATCTAAAATTCCTCTGCATAGTAGACCCCGCTTGGCAGCCCCGGGACGAAGAGATCCTGTAAGGGCCAGGACCAGTTTCCAACCGCAGTATGTCTACGTTCGGCCTGTTTTGCGATGCCCGTGAGTCGCCATATGGCTCAACCGAGAGGCGTCAAATAGAGCTGCGTACCCACCTGTTTTTTTCTTTGTCTCTTGCCATTTAGGTCAAAAAGAGTATAATATACCTCCATGATTGCCACCACGGACCTGACCAAAATCTTCCTTGACAAAAAGAGGGGAGAAATCCGGGCGGTGGACTCGGTCAACATCGAGTGCAGACCAGGTCGGGTCTACGGCCTTCTTGGCCTGAACGGGGCTGGTAAAACCACACTCATGCGTCTTTTGTCCACCACGCTAAAACCCACGTCCGGTACGGCGGAAGTAGCAGGCTTCGACATTCTGAATGAGCCTGAAAAGGTGAAAGAGAGGATCGGATTCCTGTCAAGCGACACCGGACTCTACCACAGGCTGACCGCCGAGGAGACGGTGAGCTACTTCGGCAGATTAAACGGCATGGAGCAGGACGCGCTCAAAGAACGTGTGGATGAGATGTTCAATAGGTTCGACATGAACGAATTCAGGACCAGACGGGTGGGTAAGCTTTCCACAGGAATGAAGCAGAAGATCTCCATCGCGCGAACCTTCGTCAATGATCCGGAGGTGTTGATATTGGACGAACCGACCATCGGCCTGGACGTGGTTACCTCCCGGGGCATCATAGAGTCGATCAGGGAATCCAAGCAGGCAGACAAATGCATTCTCTTTTCCACCCACGTTATGTGGGAAGCCCAGAAGCTCTGTGACGACATCGCCATCATCCACAGGGGGAGAATACTGGAGGTGGGAACCTTGGAGCAGCTTCGAGCCAAAACCGGATTGGATGATCTGGACGACATCTTCGTCAAGATAGTAGGAGAGTAGGTAGAACATGAACTTCAGAAAGGTTAAGATAATCTACTTTAAGGAGATGCTGGAGACGCTGAGGGACAGACGAACCCTCATCTCCACCATCCTGATTCCCATCATCCTCTTTCCCATCCTCATGTTCGGGATGGGCGCGGTGGTGGTGACCATGATGAGAAAGACCGAGGCAGAGGCGACCAGAATTGCCGTGATAGGGGAGGAGCACGCTCGCTCATTCCTGTCCACTCTTCTGGAAGGAGAGGATTTTGAGAAGATGGAGGTTGAGGATTACAGGTTGGCGCTGAAAGAGAAAGAAATCCACGCCGCGGTGGAATTCCCGTCCGACTTCGAAGAAAAACTTGCTCTCGGGGAAAATAGTGAGGCCACCATATATTATGATGGCGCCGAGATCAGATCCAGTATCGCCAAGGAGAAACTGACCGGCGAACTCAAGGATTATCAGGACAGCGTGGTGGTGAAGAGACTGCGAGAGCGCGAAATCCAGGAATCTCTGCTGCATCCTATTGAGATCAACAAAGAGAATCTTGCCCCCAAGGAGAAGATGGGAGGATTCATGCTGGGCATGTTTTTGCCTTACGTGATCGTGATTCTGGCCATGGTGGGCGCCATGTATCCGGCCATTGATCTGACCGCGGGAGAGAAGGAACGAGGCACCTTAGAGACCATTCTTGTGACTCCGGTATCGCGTCTGGACATCGCCACCGGAAAATTCCTTACGGTTTTGACCGCCTCGGTGATAACAATAATCCTGTCCACTGCCAGCATGAGTCTGTCTCTTGTTTTAGGGTTTGGCCAGATGAGGCAATTTGGCCCCGAAGCGATTTCATTCGCCGTGAAACCGTTCTCCATCGTTCTGCTCTTGCTTTTGATGCTCCCGCTCGCAGCCCTTTTTAGCTCAGCCCTTCTGTCGATCAGCCTCTTCGCCAAAAGCTACAAGGAGGCACAAAGCTATGTTTCTCCTCTGATGTTCGTGGTCATACTCCCCGCCATGGTCAACTTCATCCCGGGAGTCGAACTGAACTGGGGATTGGCCTTTGTTCCCATTGTGAATATCTCTCTGGCGGCCCGGGAGGTGCTGGTGGGGACCTTCCACTGGGCACAAATAGGATTGATTTTCATCTCCACCTTCATCTATGCCTCCTTTTCCATCTTCGTCACCAAAAGGCTCTTCGAGAAAGAGAACGTGCTCTTCAGAACCTGATCCCGGCGGAGGAACGACCGATGGGTCTGGCAAATCCCGCTTCCCGTTGGCGTCCCCCAGACGGGCAAGCGGACGCCCCTGTCTGGGCGTCCGTGCATGGCTGGCAAGCATCGCCAACGCCAGATCAACGGCGGGTGAAGAACACCCGCCGGGAGCGGAATATGAAGTGTCCCCCTCACTTTTCCACCAGAGGCAGGGGTGAGGAGGATTCAAATTTGGTATGGCAAATAGAAGATGAAAGATAAAATATCCGCAAAGATTCCAAAGAACATTTTGGTTTTAGGACTGGTCAGCTTCCTGACCGACGCCTCCTCTGAAATGATCTACCCGCTGTTGCCTCTTTTTCTGTCGGACGTCCTGGGCTCAAGCATGCTTTTCATTGGCCTGATTGAAGGAGTGGCAGAGAGCACGGCCAGCATCCTGAAGATATTCTCCGGCTGGCTTTCGGACAGACTGGGGAAAAGAAAGCTTCTGGTAGCTTTAGGTTATGGGATCTCTTCCGCGGGCAAGCCCATTCTCTCCGTGGTCACGGCTGGGTGGCACGTGCTTCTGCTGAGATTTGGCGACCGTTTCGGCAAGGGAGTCAGGACCTCCCCCCGGGACGCCCTGATAGCGGATTCTGCCTCCGAAGAACGCCGGGGCTTAGCTTATGGGTTTCACCGGGCCATGGACTCGGCCGGCGCGGTGGTGGGGCCGCTTTTGGCCTTTCTTCTCCTTCCACTGGTGAATGAGAACTACCGCGTTCTCTTCCTGATCGCCTCTATTCCGGCAGTGCTGGCGGTTTTGATTTTGATTCTCTTCGTAAAGGAGGGAAAAAGCTTCAAGGAAAAGATCACCAGCCTGACCAGACCGAAACTTTCTGACTTTGGTCCAAAGTTCAGGATATTTATCGTGGGGGTGGTTCTTTTCTCGCTGGGGAACTCCAGCGATGCTTTCTTGTTCATCAGGGCGAAAGGTTTGAACGTCGAGTTAGTCCACATTCCTATTCTGTGGTTGATCCTGCACCTGGTTTATACCCTGGTGTCTTCGCCCGCGGGGGCGCTTTCCGATAGGATCGGTAGGAAGAATCTGATCATCTCAGGGCTGTTTATCTACTCCCTGGCCTATGCTGGTTTTGCCTTTGCCACGCGGTCGTTCCACGTCTGGATTCTGTTTGGGGTGTATGGACTTTACTATGGGCTGGCAAACGGCACCATGAGGGCTTTGGTGGCGGATCTGGCTGGGGAGAAGAGGCGGGCCCTGGCCTTCGGGGTTTATCATGGCGCGGTGGGCTTAACCGCACTTCCCGCCAGCCTGCTTTTCGGCTGGATCTGGCAGTCTTTGGGGGTATCTGCGGCATTTGGATTCGGCGCGGTATTGGCGTTCCTGGCTCTGCTGATACTTAAGTTCGGGCTTTAGGCTCAAAACCGGCCCTGGGCCCAAATCGGAGCCGAGCCAGGTGGGGTGCCGGAAAGATCAAGATTTTCGCTGATTTTCGAAGATTTTGCTTGACAAAGAGACCCCAAAAGGGTATACATTAAATTAGGAGTGATAGGAAGGAGCATGTAGTAAGAAAGTTGCAGTAAGTTTTTGGTCGGTTTGAGTCTTTCAATCCACGAAAACTTAGCCTGACTTTTCGTGGGTTTTTTTATTCTTTCGAGCGTGAAATCAAAAACCTCCAGCCAGCAAAGTACCGATTAGGCCAGAATCCGTTGTGGCTGGATAGAGTAGTGTCCGAAAACTCAAGCTTTGTGAAAGGTGGTGAAAAGATTTGCCAACCGGTAAAGTAAAATGGTTCAACGATTCCAAGGGATTTGGTTTCATCGAGCAGGAGGAGGGCGGCAAAGACGTCTTTGTCCACTTCTCAGCCCTTCAGGAAGAGGGATTCAAAACTCTGAGAGAAGGGGAGCAGGTCAGCTTCGACATCGTTGAAGGGCCCAAAGGCCCGCAGGCGACCAATGTGACCAAAATATAGATGAAACCAGAGGGTTTGTCTGAAGTCCACTTGGAACTTCTTGTCCATGGCGAGTAGAGTATCCGAAGCCCCGCGGAGTTCTCTTCAGAGCTTCTTGGGGTTTTCGGTTTTGACCGCAGCCTCGGGTTTCTCATCCTGATCGGAAGGCGGTTTTTCCGTCTAAGGGTGAAGCCCGTTTTGCTCCGGGCTGGTAGGATGTCGGCATTTCCTTGAGGCTTTCGGTCATGCTTTTCAAAAATGTTCCGATATAAAAAGTAAGAGCAAATTGTAGCGGCAAAACAAAACTCAAAAGATCTCGGTTGATTGCATTGGTCAAGACGATAACAGAGCCTTTTTGAGCAACGGAACGGCATAATTAGTCGTCAGGAAGTTGCAGTAAGTTTTTGGCTGGTTTGAGGATTTCAATCCACGGAAACTTAGTCTGGATTTTCGTGGATTTTTTTCTACTGTGAAGGGAGAAAAAGGAGACTCCAGTCGGGAGGGTCGTGATGAACCCGATTTCAACTTGACTGGACCAAGCTGTAACCCAGAATCTTAAGTATTATGAAAGGTGGTGAAAAGGTTTGGCAAATGGCAAGGTAAAATGGTTCAATGATGCTAAAGGATTTGGCTTCATAGAACAGGAGGAAGGCGGTAAGGACGTCTTCGTTCACTTCTCCGCCATCAGCGAAGAAGGGTTTAAAACCCTGAGAGAAGGGGACGAGGTTAGCTTCGACATCGTTGAAGGGCCCAAGGGTCCTCAGGCCACCAATGTGGTGAGAGCATAGAAGAGTCGTCCACGGGCTGTCCGTATCTTCAAGGATGACCCGCAGCACCTAAAGCCCCGAGGAGTTCTGGTATAACTCCTCGGGGTTTTAAGTTGTGGTGAAATTCACTTCCTTATCCAAAAAAAGCCTGGAGCGAGAGGGGAGACCTCACGCTGGCGCGCTCTAAAAGAGTATCCCTTCCTTTTGCTCCGGGCGTTGCTGTATTTCCTTAAATAGCACCCTGGCGGTCGTGTCGGGAACCTCATCCGAGGGATGGAGATCGCAGATCCCCTCCGGCAGGGTCGCCTGGGTGAAGACGTCTGTGATGATCCTGGGGCACTTGTCCGTGGCCAAAAGCCCGCTTTCCAAGCAGATGGTCTTGAAATATATCCCGGGGGGGGTCTTGAAATCCTCCACCGGCAACTTCTCGTGCGCCTTTATCATGAAGTCAGTCCATACCGGGAGGGCGGTGTGAGCGCCGGTGACGTTCTTACCTATCACCGTCTTATCGTCGTACCCTATCCACACTCCCGCGGTGATCTGACGGGTAAAGCCGGTAAACCAATTGTCCATACAGAAATCAGAGGTTCCGGTTTTTCCGCCGGCGGGTCGGGTGAACCCCCTGGCTCTGGCTCCGTATCCTGTGCCCCGGTTCATCACCGACCGAAGCATGGTGGTCATGATGTAGGCGGTCTGTGCGGAGAGCACCTCCTCTCTTTTGGAGAATTTCTTCTCTTCCAGAACCTTCCCGTAGCGGTCGGTTATCTTAAGAAGATACTTCGGCTCCACTCTTATGCCTCCATTAGGAAAGACCGAAAACGCCGTGACCATGTCCCACAAGGTCACCTCGGACGAGCCCAAAGCCAGGGAGGGATAGGGCGCCAACCGGGAACTTATTCCCATATGGGAGGCAAAGAAGATGGTTTGCTGGGGAGTAACCTTCTGGATCAACTTGGCGGAGATCACGTTTATCGATTTGGCCAGAGCCTCTCTCAGGGTTACCGGGCCCCGGAAGACCTCATCGAAATTCTCGGGACTCCATTCCTTACCATCTTCGCCGGTTAAGATTATGGGGATGTCGTACATGATGTCGGTGGGCCTGGCTCCATTGTCAATTGCCGCAGTGTAGACGAACGGTTTGAAGCCGGACCCCGGCTGGCGTAGAGCCTGAACAGCCCGGTTCCACTGACTCTGGCTAAAATCCCTTCCTCCCACCAGGGTGAGAATATTGCCGGTTTTATTGTCCAGAGCCACCAGAGCGCCCTGAATTTGCTTGTATTCTCGCTTCTTTTGGGGTTCGTCCCCGGTTGAGTCGATCACCTCTACGGTGTAATTTGTATCCGATAAAGTGTGGGTCCTCTCCATGGCCGACTGCCTAGTCTCTAACTCCCGGATAAGGGTCTCCTCAGCCGTCTTTTGCAATTCCAGATTAAGCGTGGTGAAAACGGACAGTCCTCCCCGGTAGAGTCCGTCCTCCCCATACTTACTCTCCAGATAGCGTCTCACCATCTCGGTGAAATAAGGCGCCTCACCCACCGGTGTGGAGGTGGTAGTAATCTCTAAGGGCAGGCTCTTTAGTGAATCCGCTACGCTTTCGGACATCTTATCGAAATCTTTCATCGACTCTAAAACGATGTTTCTTCTCTGAAGCGCCAGATCCGGATGAGTGATAGGCGAGTAACGGCTGGGGTTCTTGGGAATGCCGGTGAGAACGGCGCAGTCAGAGACGGCGAGTTCCTCGATGTCTTTGCCGAAATAAAGCTGAGCCGCCGCCTGCACCCCGTAAGCGCCCCTTCCAAAATAGCACTGGTTGAGATACATCTCCAGGATCTCTTCCTTGGTGTAATTTCTCTCGATCTTTATCGCGGTAAGGACTTCCTTGATCTTCCGAGGGATGGTCTTCTCCGGCGTGAGAAAGAGGGTTCGCGCCAACTGCTGGGTGATGGTACTGGCTCCCTGGGCTCGCCTTCCAGCCCAGAAGTTATGCCAGAGGGCCCGCCCCATCGCCGGGATGTTTGCCCCCCAGTGAGTGAAAAATCTGCGGTCCTCGGTGGCCAGAACGGCGTCTATCAGATAGGGAGGCATCCTCTTCAAAGGCGTCAGTATGCGACGCTCGGTATAAAACTCCTTGATCACCGTACTGTCGGCCGCATAGATCTTGGTGACTAAGCTGGGTTCGATGTTGTGCAGCTGGGATAGAGATGGAAGGTCTTTCTTATATGTGTAGTAGGTCTTGACAACCGCCACGAAGAAGAGAATCAAAACAAGAAGAGCTGTCCCGCAGGCGAGAACTACGTTCCTTCTTGTGCGCCAGAGCTGCTTTGCTCGCTGCCAGCTGTTTTTCAGGAATTCCGTATTCACGTTCATGGTTTTTTCGTATGGTGTGACAAGTTCACACTAAGCTACGAGTGGAAACTAAAAGGTATTAGGGAGACAGTCAAGGAAATTGTGGTGAACACCGCTGAGCGGCGGCTCTGGCAATAGGGAAACTTTAGAGTGGTCGCGGACTCGGAACCTGCATCACCTCTCCCCCTTGTGTTCCCCCTCTCCATGAAATGGAGAGGGGGACAGGGGGTGAGGTCCAGGACACCTGCCAGACCCTGCGCCGCTTTCCCGTAATCGAGATCCCGCAAATGCTCATTTTTCCATTGATTTTCTGATGGTCTGCCTTAAATTGGAATCGTGATGAGCAAAACAGTGGTCAAGGCCTTCAGAGGTAACACGATTGAAAGCCTTCACCAGGTGGCGGTTGCTGTGTTGGATTCCTCCGGAAAGCTTCGGTACTCCGCGGGAGATCCGAATCTCGTGACCTTCCTGAGATCGTCAGCCAAACCCTTCCAGGCTTTGGCCGTGGTAGATTCCGGCGCGGCTGAGGCCTTCGGGCTTACTCAGGAGGAAATCGCCATCATTGCCGGGTCGCACAACGGAGAGAAGAAGCACGTCAAGGTCGTGCGCAGCATTTTGAAAAAGGTGGACTTGAACAAAGGCCATCTTCAATGTGGCACGCACGTGCCACACTACTATACCGCCTCGGGCATCACTCCGCCCAAGAAACGCTTCTCTTCTCTTCAACACAACTGCTCCGGCAAACATGCCGGGATGCTGTTGACGTGCGTTTATGAAGGCTGGAATCTTAAAGATTACCTCAATCCCCGCCATCCCGTGCAGAAGTTGATCACAAAAAAGATCTCCGAGCTCTGTGAATATCCTGCCTGGAAGATTAGGATCGGCATAGAGGGATGCGGAGCGCCCACTCATGCCCTGCCTCTCAAGAACATGGCTATCGGATTCTCCAAACTGAAAAGCTTCAGAGCCAAACTTGAGCGCACCTCCCAGTCACTTCAGGTAGTGGCCGACTCCATGTGGAGATATCCGGATTTGATCTCCGGAAGGGGGAGGCTGGACTACGATGTGGCCGTGGCGAGCAAGCGAAATATACTGGCCAAGGCAGGAGCGGAAGCTTTGCACTGCGCCTTTGTCCTGGACAAGGGTTACGGGCTCGCGGTGAAGATCCTGGACGGGTCCCGAAGAGCATTGGCGCCCGCGGCGATAGAGGCCTACAGGCAATTGGGTGTTCTAAACAAGAGCCAGTTGAGAAACCTGCGCGAATGGGCCCTTCCTGCCGTTTTCAATCATCAAGGGAAAAAAGTCGGATATTTGAAGCCCGACTTCAAACTCAGGCGGGCAAGATAGCCCCCACCCCGACTCGTACACTTTGCCAACCATCATATTCGAAGTCACCCTGTGACCTAAGATAACCGCAAGTGACGGATCTGCTCGACTATAAAATGAAAAGGCACCCCGGCCTCGGAAACCTGGGTGCCTTCTTTTCGTCTTCTATTCTCTTGATCTCTCAGCAAGCTGGTGGGTCTCCTCCTTTGTAGAGGTAGTTCACCAGGTAAACCACATCTCCCACGTTCACTATCCCATCGCTGTTCACGTCACCGGCCTCCACCGGACACGGTTCGCCTCCGCCCTTATAGAGGTAATTGACCAGGGACACAACATCGCCAACGTTGATTATCCCATCTGCATTGACATCTCCACGGGTAACGCGAATTGCCAGAACATAGCCCGCCTCGACACCCCAGTTGGCGCTTTCTGACAAGCCAATGACTGAGGGCTGGCCTCCGGAGTTGACCGGAATCCTGTAGTTGTCCGATTCAGATTCCCCTCCAAAACCGTCCAGAACGTCACTCACCAACCTGTAGCTTTGTCGGGTACTCCAGGGCGGTGTTCTCTGCGGAAAACTCGTCTGCTTGACCTGGACTTCAGAAACGGCAGGCGCAACTTGTTTAGGCTCTGCTTTGTCCTTCAAATGAACCAAGGCTGCCTTTTGCTTGGCTTTCTTGGGCTGGGCCTGCTCATATGACTTAGCCTGCACAGCCACTGCAAGCAGCAGCGCCGCCGCCACGAGGAGTCGTGCTCCCAGTCTGATTTTAAACATTCTATCACTCCTTTGTTGAAGGTGACGGACAGGGGAAGCCCCGTCTCTACACATCCTACTTAGCCTCCAGCGCCTCAATTCTACTTTGCAGGTCTTCATTCTCGGCCCTAAGTTCCTTCACCACCTCCAGAAGATACAGAGATATCATATCGTATTTTATCCCGTTGGGTTGCCCCTCCAGGTAGAAGACCAGATTGCTGAGACCAAGAGCATCAAACTCCTCAGCTATGAATCCGATTTCCTGTTTGCCACTTGTTGCGTTGACAAAGGATTTCGGCTCAGCGTGCAAGATGGCCGAAAAATCATCATCTAGGGATTGGACGTCTCGTTTGTACCTCTCGGAAGAAGCCTGGAAATAGATAGCTCCATTGCCGGGATTATACATCAACGGAGGGTAGCCGCTGTTGGGAGGTAGACCAATGACAGCCAATCTTGTCGGCGGACCAGTGGTGCCGATGCCGATACTACTGCCGCTTTGATAAACTACGGAGTTGCCGATAGTGGTTGGGGCTGTGAATCTAGGGATGTAGTTGGCCGTGCCGCTTCCACCAATGCCACCACCCGTAGCGGAAAAGGTCACGGTATTGGCTCCATCGTCCGGCGTAATGGTCATATTGCTTCCAGCAATGAAATCGATATCACCACCGGCGTTGCTGACGCCGTCCACACTGACTGGGGTACCTGTTTGTGTGGCTGTAACCATATGTGGGTTATCCGTCCGGGTCGAATGATTCTCCCCGAACGCGATGGTGTTGGCCCCATCGTTGGGGGTGATAGTGATGGCGTTCTGAGGTATAAGGTCAATGTTTCCACCATCGTTCTGAACCCCATCCACGCTCACCGGAGCTCCTACCTGTGCAGCGGTAGTCATATGCGGATTATCCGTTCTGGCAGAGTGCGTCTCGCCGATAGTTATGGTGTTAGCCCCATCATTTGGAATAATAGCGATGGCATCGGATTGGATGAGATCTACATCTCCCCCAGGGTTTGAAACACCATCTACGCTGAGTAGTCCCGCTACCGGTGCGTTAAGCGCCGAATCTGCAGTGGCCGAGTGGAAAGCATAAGCCACACTCACCATCGGCTTGAGTGGCGTCATCTCCAGGTCAGACTCCACCTGAACACCCAGGTATTTCACATTTCCGTCAAAGACCGCCGACGGAATCGTATCTACCGCCCCCAGGAGAACGTTGAATATCCCGTTCTCCACAATCACCTGCGTCTGGGTCTCACTCCAATCCGCGGGTGAACCCAGAGTATCCGGGTAAATGGAGAAGGTCATCTGCACGGTGTCGTTCACCAGACCTCCTCCGGAATCGGTCAACTTACCCTGATAATTGACCATGTGGGGAACGTCAGCAAATGAAATAGAGCAAAGCAATAATATCACCGTCCCCATCACCATAAGAACAAAGCTCTTGCGTACCATGACGCAGCTCCTTTCGTCTAAAAACATTGGTTCCTTCTGTGAACAAGACGTGCCCCCCATCTAGAAGTCATTAGCACGTGGTCTCTCTATTTCACCTCCTTGACAGAAGTTCAAATCCAACAGTGAACCATACGAATGAATTTCCGCCAATGCGCTTGGAGCGCAAAGTCACCAATCGCCCGCACTGCTTGGTTCCCTTAGCAGCGCAGGCTGAGGCAAACGCAACATCACATGATAGTAGTTCTGCTTACAATGTCATCCCCAATCGTACCCCAAACTAGGCTTCCGGAAAGTAATAGTGAAGCCTTCCTCGCGTAAGTTGTCTCGCGAAGACAAGCACCCGTTCTTGGTTGCTAAATCCGGACAAATACTGATTACGCCACCAATATACATTATCGCGTGAAAAAGTCAAGATTTATCTTCCACGAAAACCGCACAGCGCGCTTCTGCAGAAGATTTTTGTTGCAATTTACAGAAAAAACTATAATATATGCCTTTACACCGCCCCGCCAGAGGCGGGGGACCTTCGAAAAGAGGAAGAGTATGAAGCCAAAAATCAACCAGCTATTTCCCGAGCTTGAACAAATAAACGATGAGGAGCTTAGAGGCAAAGTCGCGTCCACTTGGCTGGAGGCCATAGAGAAGGGTGAATGGGGAATCGATGAACTAGAGAGCATTCCCTTCACCTTGCTGATACCTGACTGCCAGGTCAATCTGGTCGCCCATACCAGAGCAGTTACCCAGACAGCCCTGAACGTCGCCAGAACGCTCTTAGATTTCTACAAGGGGGAGGTAGAAATCGACCTGGATCTTTTGATAGCCGGCGGAATCCTGCATGACGTGGGCAAGATCCTGGAGTACGGCAAAGAACAAGGCAAGGCTGTCAAGAGCAAGACCGGGAAACTGCTCAGACACCCTTTTTCCGGTGCCGCTTTAGCATACAAGCACGGCTTGCCGGAAGAGGTTATTCATATGATCGCCACTCATGCCAAGGAAGGAGACGGAGGATACCGCTCCACCGAAGCGATGATCATTCACTATGCGGACTTCATAAACTTTGAGAGCCTGGGCGGGAAGATGTAAAGGCCCGACCGATCCTGGACCGCAATCACAAACCCTTTTCACTCCGAATTACTGGATTAAAAAAACAAAATGGAAGGAGACTGACGAATGCCTACCAACAAGAGACAGGTTAATCTGAGTGTGGACGAGATGCCAACCCGATGGTACAACATACAGCCGGACTTGCCGGAGCCGCTTCCCCCACCCATGGATCCGGAGAATGGGGAGTCCAGAATCAAGAACTTGCCCAAGATACTCCTGGAGGAATGCCTCAAACAAGAATTCTCGACCGAGAGATGGATCGACATTCCTGAAGAACTTCAACACACATATCATCAAGCCGGCAGACCCAGGCCGCTCTTCCGCGCGATTAACTTGGAAAAGAAGCTGGACACACCGGCGCGCATGTACTACAAGGCGGAGTTTCACAGTCCCACCGGCAGCCACAAGGTGAATACCGCCTTAGCTCAAGCCTATTATGCCAAGAAGGCGGGGTATAAGAGGCTCACCACCGAAACCGGGGCAGGGCAATGGGGCACCGCCCTTTCCTACGGGGCGTCTTTAGCCGGTCTGGAGTGCACCATCTTCTGGGTCAGAGCTGTCTACAGTTGGAAACAGGATCGAAGAAACCTGATGGAGTTGTTTGGAGGGAAGGTATATGCGTCGCCCAGCGACAAGACCGAGTTCGGCAAAACCTTATATGAAAAGGACCCGAATCATCCCGGCTCTCTGGGAATCGCCATCTCCGAGGGTATGGAAGACGCCATAAAGGATCCCGAAGCCATCTACTGCCTGGGCTCCGTTTTAAATCACGTGTTGATGCACCAGAGCATAATAGGTCTGGAGACCAAAAAGCAGTTTGAGAGGTTCGACGACTATCCGGATATGGTTATCTCCTGTTTGGGAGGGGGTAGCAATTTCGGCGGCTTTGCCCTGCCGTTCATGCACGACGTGCTGAAAGAAGGGAAGAAGATCAAGTTCATCGCGGCGCAGAGCCAGGTTGCTCCCAATCTTCAGGGAGAGTACAGATATGATTTCGCCGATTATGCGGAACAGACCCCGCTGTTGAAGATGTGTACGTTGGGACACCAGGCGGATATGGGGACCATCCGGGGAGACGGGTTGAGATACCATGGATGTTCGCCTATCCTCAGCCTCTTAAGGGACAAAGGCTACATTGATACCATTGCCTATCCCCAGGATGAGAAGTATGTGTTTGAAAGGGCCAAGGTGTTCATTCAAAGCGAAGGCTATCTGCCTGCTCCCGAATCTGCATACAGCATCGCCTGTGCCATAGATGAGGCCATCAAGTGCAAGGAGTTCGGCGAAAAGAAGGTGATCGCCTTTAACGTGAGCGGGCATGGATTTCTGGATATGCCCGGATACCGTGAGGTGTTGAATCTGAAGTGAGGTGTAAGGATGAAGTTAGACGACGTGGTGATTACCAGAGCCATCGTTGAGAGCTTCACCAAGAAGCTCCTGGAGTACTCTGACTTAGACGTGGCCATCGCGGGCGCGGGTCCGGCCGGACTCTGCGCCGCATACTACCTGGCCCGGGAAAAAGTCAAGGTGGCCGTGTTCGAAAGAAAGTTGAGCATTGGCGGTGGAATGTGGGGCGGGGGGATGATGTTCAACCAACTGGTGGTGGGAGAAGACGGAAAGGGTGTCTTGGAGGAGTTGGGGGTAACTCACGAAACCTACCGAGACGGATACTATACGGCGGACGCCGTGGAATGTGTATCCACCTTGTGCTCGAAGGCGACCAGGGCCGGAGCGAGAGTGTTCAACTTAATCAGCGTGGAAGACGTGATGCTCGAAGGCGAGAAAATCTGCGGCCTGGTGCTGAACTGGTCGGCGGTGGAAATGGCAAACCTGCACGTGGACCCGCTGAGCATTCGGGCAAAATACTTGGTGGAGGCAACCGGACATCCGGCCGAGCTGATCAAGATAATCGTCAGGAAGATCGGCCCCAAGCT
>JBARPX010000217.1:0-1675 GCA_049643405.1 Candidatus Zixiibacteriota bacterium | reverse complement strand
GTGATGGCTAACGCCGGCATCTTGAATTTTTTCGCCTGGCCAATGAGATCATCCAACTTGTTGGCGCCGTCCAGCAGGCTGTATTGAGTATGAACGTGCAGATGAACGAAATCAGCGTGTATCATATTTCTCGGTAGGTCGGACTGTTCCCCCCTTGTTCGTCACGGATTCATCCTGAACGGATTCACCGTGAACGGACACCTTGTCCGTGACGTGAGGCCCAAGCCATTCTTTGTCGATCTTGATTAACGATTCATCATCCAAGTAGTAGTTTCTGCAGCTTGAATAGGGATAATCGGCTGGCTCTTCAACCAGACCTCGTCTCAGGGGATTAGCATGGACATAATTGACTTTTGTTCTCAGGACATTCTCCGAGTAAATTCCGACGGCACGATTCCCCGGTGCCCCAAATGGCTGTTCGATTTTTGAACTCGAGGATATTCTAAGCCGACTCAAAACCTCAACCCGCCCATCTTCTTTGAGTTGAGCCGTCAGCTTCTTTGAGGTGTACGATTTGAAATCTCGCATAATATCCGTTATTCTGGTCTCGGAGCTGGGGTGTATAACCAAATGCAGGTGCTCAGGCATAATAACGTACGCATACAATCTGAACCTGTGCTTCTTCCGGTAGAAGTCCAGATTATCGAGGACAGTCGCAGCGTATGCTTTCTCGTCAAAGATGACCGTGTAATCCACGACAGTCGCAGTTAGGAAGTATGCTGCCCCTGGATGGCAGATTGTTTTCCATTTGCCCATGAGTTCGGCATCTCTTATTTTAGTACCTACTTCGCGCAAATGGTAACGGACGGGGCGTCCGTTACCAACAGCAGGCTGGCTGACTGCCCAGCCTACTCGCAGAGCTTTTTTAATACGTTCAACAGCTTCGCCCGGCAGTTAACGCAAACCCGCCAGTTCCGCTTGAGATATATCTCCTCCTCCAGTTCCTGTTCCGACATCTCCTCGGTCTCTCTTAGGATTTCTCCAATCTTCTTCTTTAGATGATCCTCCGGTTTTTTCGAGACGTCCTCAATGTATCCATCAAAATCTGAAATGATCTCTAAGTTGACCCGGTATCGCGTCCCGCCTTTCTTGAAGCGCTTGCCGCAGACTTCACAGCGAGCCTTGACCTTTGAGGGTGAGGATTTCTCACTCATAATAATAGTCTCTTTTTCTTGAAAGGGTCGAGAAAAGTTTAAACAACACAATTCCAGCCAAAAACCCTCCCACGTGGGCAAACCAGGCTACTCCCCCGGAGGTGGAACCAATGGACGGAAAAGCATAAAGTAGTTGTAGTATAAACCAGAATCCCAATACGAACAGAGCCGGCACCGCCACTATTCGTATGAAAAAGCCAAAGAAGATCAAAGTCAGGATTCTCGCCCGGGGGAACTTGATCATGTAAGCTCCCAAGACACCAGCTATGGCCCCGGACGCTCCCACCATGGGGATTTTGGAGTTGGGCGTGGTGATGATGTGGAGGAGGCTTGCGGCCAACCCGCACAGGATATAGAAGATGAGAAACTTAACGTGCCCAAGCTGATCCTCCAAGTTATCGCCGAAGATCCACAGATAAAGCATGTTGCCCGCCAGATGCAAAAAACCTCCGTGCAGAAACATGGATGAGAACAAAGACAGGGGAGCGAAGAAAGAAAGCTCGGGCGTAAGCTCCACTCCA
>JBARPX010000216.1:0-2588 GCA_049643405.1 Candidatus Zixiibacteriota bacterium | reverse complement strand
GCGCCCTCTCACCGTATCCCAGCCAGCAGATTCGAGCCGGGAGTCCCTGAAACTGAACCTTCTTTCGCGCCAGCTTGATCCAGCGGCAGAGAGGTTCATCCTGTTTGAACTCCCTTAAGACCACCTTGTCGGTCAGGGCGATGTCCTCCGGATCACCGGATAGCGCTGCCCAGCGGAAAGGGCCTTTTCCTTCGAAGAAGAGCGGACGAATGTAGGCGGGAATAAATCCGGGGTAGTCAAAGGCGTCCTCGATGCCCGCTTTCTGAGCTTGGCCCCTGAGGTTGTTTCCGTAATCGAACGCCACCGATCCCTGTTTCTGGAAGCCCAGCATGGCTTGAACGTGTTTGGCCATCGACTCCATGGACCTCTTGATGTACTCCTCAGGATTCTCCTTTCTCAGAGTCAGTGCCTCCTCGTACGGCGTGCCGGCCGGAACGTATCCGTTCAACTCGTCGTGCGCGCTGGTCTGGTCGGTCACCACGTCCGGGATGATCCCTCTTCGTAAGATCTCCGGATGCGTCTCCGCACAGTTTCCCACCAGGCCGACGGAGAGAGGTTTTCCCTTCTCTTTCGCTTTCTGAACCCAGGTGAGTGCTTCATCCAAGCTATCGGTCATCTTCTCGCAGTATCCGGTTCTCAGGCGTCTTTCGATTCTGTCTTTATCTACCTCGACGTCGAGGATGACTCCGCCATTCATGGTGATGGCCAAAGGCTGGGCGCCGCCCATCCCTCCCATCCCGCCGGTGAGAACAAATCTGCCGGAGAGATCTCCGCCGAAATGTTTTGCTGCCACGCTGGCCAAGGTCTCGTAAGTTCCCTGCAGAATCCCCTGGGTGCCTATGTAAATCCAGCTTCCTGCGGTCATCTGCCCGAACATGATCAGCCCCAGCCTGTCCAGCTCCCTGAACTTCTCCCAGGTGGCCCAGGCAGGGACTAAGAGAGAATTGGCTATTAACACCCGCGGGGCATAGGTGTGCGTCTTGAAGATGCCAACCGGCTTGCCCGACTGAACCAGGAGAGTCTCGTCATTTTCCAGATTCTTAAGACTTTCGACGATGGCATGGTAGCATTCCCAGTTTCGGGCAGCTTTGCCCGAGCCGCCGTAGATGATAAGCTCCTGCGGCTTTTCCGCCACCTCCTCATCGAGGTTGTTGTTGAGCATCCTCAAAGCAGCTTCCTGCTGCCATCCCTTGCAGGAGATCACATCGCCCCGTGGTGCTCTTACTGGTTTGTATTCCATCTTAGACCTCCAATTTCAATCCTCAATAAACCAGATGCAATGTCAGCAACGTACCAGATCCCCTGTTCGTTAATTCCCATTCTACTAATAGGCTTCCTCTTGCTTGTGGGAGGGGGTCGGACCCCTCTGGCCGCTATCGCACGTATCCGAGATCTTGGGCCACACCCCACAACTTCTTCAAGTCGTTATAAGTTTTCTCATTATGTGCTCTCACAGGGTGACGGGTAAACAGAAAGAGCCGTTTCTTGTTCCCTTCTCCGGAGTACGATAGCGACAGTTCATCTCTCCGGGGAAGATCGTCCAGGCCGAAAAGCCACACGAGATGTCCCCGCGTTCCGCACGCCACCACAACTTCAGGGTCTATGAAATCAACCTCCCGGCGAATGAACTCCTTGTCGCGATGAGCAGTTTCGTTAATCTCCTCGAGGTCAGACTCTTTTCCTCCCGTGATTTTCTTGAGGTTCATGACTGCTACTTGGCATATCGCGTCGTGTATCTTCCGACGATCGTTGCACTCTGGATAATCCGGAAAATCGTTCAAGATTCCAAAGGCCCAACGTCCCAAAGTGTGCCATAGCTGCCACTTCAGCGTTTCGCGAAGGAATTCACGCAGATCGCCGCGGAACTCATTGGATGTCCAAAAGTCATTAGTTTCTCTGAGAATAAAAAGGACGCGCCGTCTGGCTCTACCGAAGCTATCTTCGTCCACAACCCCGTCTCGAGAGAATCCTTCCGCGTCCATCCCCTTTGATTTGTAGAACTTCAGCCAGCTTTCGAACAACTTGTTGATGGCGGCATCTTTTCTCACAATTCCCCCTGTTCGTTTTTGTCCAACGTACGAAATTTCTGTGAAAAACGCAAGAGCTCTTGCTGATTTGGAGAAGGTTTCGCAATAAGCGACTTCTGCGGGGAACCCCGCGAGAATAACCTGCGGACAGCATTGGGGTTTGGTGTGCAGAAACTTAAAGGAATCTCCTTTGGCCGTTGGCGTCGATCAGAGGAATCGAGAATTATCTTGCCTATATCCCCTCAGGTGGCCCGTACCTGTTTATCTTGAGCTTGGTGAGCGAACCTTCGAGGTATAAAGTCAGCTTCTTTGGGGCCTGGTCAAAGTCCGGGGTTTCGTATCCGTCGTCCGTCTCTTCCAAGGTAAACCAGGAGAAGCTGGTCGAACTCAAATTGCTGTGGTTTTCAATTCTGAGTGCCATATCCTCAGGCAGGGAAATCGAAACCTTTGAGGCTTTAGACTCGATTCTTGCGCTTACCTCGTCCACCAGATTGCCGATTCTCAACTTTGCGTTCGAAGCTTTAGCCTCCAGATCAAGAACGCGAATTCTAAGGTCCGACA
>JBARPX010000215.1:0-1996 GCA_049643405.1 Candidatus Zixiibacteriota bacterium | reverse complement strand
GAGATATTCTCCACCGGCGCCCTGTCGTTGTTGCTCAGCACCACCACAGTGACCTTGTCGTCCACCCAGCGATCGATCGTGGTGTAGAATCCGGGGATGCCCCCGTTGTGCCGGATGCATTTTCGGCCGGAGCTCTCCCTTATCACCCAGCCGTAGCCATAGTCCCCTTTGTTCGGCGTGAACATCTTTTGCCGGGAGCTCTGGCTCAAAAGCTTATCCGTGTAAAGCGCCTGGTCCCAGATGAACATGTCGCCCACGGTGGAATAGAGCGCACCGGCCGCATATGGCGTGGACATGTGCACAAAATCGGCATTTAACAACTCGCCCTCTTCGTTCTGGCTGTAACCCGCCGCTCGATTCTTCATGATCCTGTCCCGATGATCATAGCCCGAGTTGTCCATGCCCAGTGGTCCGAAGACGTTTTCCTGCAGGCAATCCTCGTAAGTTTGACCGGAGACCTTCTCGATTATGGCGCCCAGCACGATGTAATTCGAATTGCTGTAACGGTACCTCTCTCCCGGTTCGAAATCCAGTGGCTCATCCTTGAAAATCGCGATAAGTTCTTCCACCGAGGCCGCCAGTGCCGCTTTATCCATCACGCCGGGCATGTTGGTGAAGTTGGGAATTCCAGAGGTGTGAGACAGCAGATGGTGAATGGTGATCCTATCCCCTGTCTCTTTGGGATAGTCAGGCAGGTGTTTGGTTATGGAGTCATTCAGGCCTAACAGTCCTTTTTCCTCTAACTTCAGAACGGCGGCAGCGGTGAATTGTTTGGTGATCGAGCCTATCTGGAATTTCATCTCCGGAGTGTTGGGAACACCCAGCTCGATGCTGGCCATGCCGTACCCCTTTTTGAGAACGACTTTGCCGCCGGTTGCCACCAGAGCCGCTCCGTGGAATTTCCAGACATCATGCGCGGCGGTCAGGTAGTCGTCCAGCTGCTTCTCCAACTTGGCTGCCTGAACACTTGCCAGAGAGATAGACAGCGAGAGGAGCAGAGTGAAGAAAACCAGAACCCAGGTAACCGAGCGGCGCCTGGGAAACTTCGCAGTTGACACAGGACCTCCTGAGATTAGGTGAAGGGACACTGAAAGCATATCTGGTCTAACACCCAATTAGACGAGCGGGCCGCCGATTTGTTTCAAGTTCTTGCGTTTTGCAGAGGTCCTGCGTAAGCCCGAGCATGTGGCCCGGGTTATTTGCCAAGCCCGGTTTACCGTGTAAGGCGAAGACAGGAGGCGGCACAACCGGTTGTTCCCTTCCCCCCGACTATGGCGGAATGGAAGGAGTCAGAGGGAGGGTGAGATTTGTCTCTCTTTGAGCTCCTTTTATTCACCCTCTCCCTAGCCCTCTCCCATAAAAGCGAGAGGGAACTTGCCCTGAGGGGTTTGTCCGAAGGGTGCCGACCTACCTCACCCCCTATCTCCCCCTCTCCATTTTATGGAGAGGGGTTCACCCTGAAGGATTTCCCTCGATCCTGAGATCTTCGGGATCGAAGGACGCCCTGAAGGGGACAAAAGGGGGAGAGGTTGTTTGAGCATATTGACGGTTTACCACTTCTGCATGATCTCACCGAAGCATCCCAGGCCGCTCCAGATAACCGCGCTGTAGCCGCCGCCGGGAGAGGTCCAGGCTCCGGAAAGATAAAGGTTCTTAATTGGCGTGGCATGAGGCAGACGGCTGGGGCCGGAGTTATCCAGTGTCTGATCGAATCCGTAAATGGCCCCGCGATAGTTGCCGGTAAAGCGCACGTTGGTTAAGGGCGTGCCGATCTCCGTCACCTCTATTGCATCCCGGAGTCCGTGCAGAAGCGTTCCTTCCACCTGGTCAATCAGAATGTCGGCCAGCCGCTCCTTTTCTTTCCGGTAGGCCTCTTTCTTGCCCTTGAAGTAGTCGGCCTCGTACTTCTTCCAGTGATCGTATCCCTGGAGCGCGATGATATTAACGGTGTTTTTTCCTTCCGGAGAGTAACCCTTATAGAGGTTGTCATACAGCG
>JBARPX010000214.1:0-13271 GCA_049643405.1 Candidatus Zixiibacteriota bacterium | reverse complement strand
CGGATCACCGATCCGAATTTCGACTATCGAAACTCCGTTATCCTGGAGGAGGAACCCCAGGTCTCATTCAGTCGCGGGGACACGTCCGTGTTGCTGGGAAAGGCCTACATTGAAAAGGATGAGATAACCCGCATGACTGTACAAGCTGTCCTCTCCAGGGGCGGCTTCTTGAGCTTGAGCGAAAATTACTATCCCGCCTGGAAAGCCTATGTGGACGGAGTAGAGGCTCAAATCTATCGGGCGAATTATCTTTTTCGAGCCCTTTATCTGGAGGAAGGGGAGCATGAGGTGGAATTGATTTTTGATTCCTCCTCCTATCGCATCGGAAAGACGTCAACCTTATTGACATCCGTTCTTCTTTTGGCTATTGTTGGAGTTTATTGGATTAGGCAGGCTGTGCCCAAAAGGAAAAACTGACAGTTGAAGTCCGCAGCAACCTTGGATGAGTGAAAAAGAGATGAAGACTCTGGTGATCATACCCACATATAATGAGAGTGAAAACATCGAGAGGATTGTCCCCCTGGTCATGGAGAAGGATCCGTCCATCCACGTCTTGATCGTTGATGACAACTCTCCGGACGGAACCGGCCGCACCGCCGACGGGATGGCCAAAAAGGATGACCGCGTCTCTGTGATTCACCGCCAGAGCAAAAGCGGGCTGGGTACCGCCTACATCACCGGGTTCAAGTTCGCCTTAGAAAACGGATACGATTTGGTATTCGAGATGGACTGTGACTTCTCGCACGATCCCAAATACATCGTCGAGTTTCTGGAGGCGGTAAAGGATGCGGATCTGGTGCTGGGATCAAGGTACATAAGCGGGGTCAACGTGATCAACTGGCCCATGTCCCGGCTGCTTCTCTCCTATTATGCCAACGTGTATTCACGGCTGGTGACCGGCCTCCCGGTCAAAGACGCCACCAGCGGGTTCAAATGCTTTCGCCGGGAGGTTTTGGAAGCCATCGACTTGGACAGGGTCAAATCCAACGGTTACTCCTTTCAGATAGAGATGAGCTTCCGGGCCTGGAAAAAGGGATTCAAGATAAAGGAGATACCTATCGTATTCGAGGACCGAAAGGTGGGGCAGTCCAAGATGTCCAAGAAAATCGTCCGGGAAGCTGTCTGGATGGTGTGGAGATTGAGGCTGTGGAGTCTTCTGGGTAGGTTGTGATCGTTTCCGCAAGGCCGCCCGGTGTCCAAATCGCAGCAAGCCTCTTTTGGGATGTGGAGCGGACGAAAACAGTTTTCTCTCTCCCGCTCCGGTTCAGCCATATCTTGTAAGCAAAGATGACCATTCGTGATGTTTCGTTTTGAGCCAGAAATAGACCTTTCCATCATCATAGTGAACTACAACGTTAGAGATCTATTGAGGAAATGCTTGAAGTCGATACTCAGCTTTCAAAAGGACTTAAGTTTTGAGGTGATGGTGATAGACAACAACTCGGAGGATCAAAGTACCGAGATGATCAAGCAGGAATTCTCCGGAATCGCTCTTTTGGAAAACAGTCGAAATCTGGGGTTTTCAGCTGCCTGCAATCAGGCTATAAAGAGAAGCCGGGGTCGCTTTGTTCTGCTCTTGAATCCGGACACAGAATTTACCCCCGGCGGAATAACGGAGATGGTGAAGTTCATGGATTCCCATACCCAGGCCGGAATCTGCGGCCCCAGGATGACCGACTCCCGAGGGAAGGTTCATTACTCGTGCCGCTCCTTTCCCTCTTACCTGACAGCCATCTCGTCGGGCCAATCTATCTTGAACCGACTCTTCCCCCGGAATCCCTTGTCCAGGAAATACCTTCGAAAGGACTTAAATCGCACCGAGAGAATCCAGACAGACTGGGTGTCCGGCTCCTGCCTTCTGACAAAAAGAGAGGTGTTTGAGAGAATCGGGCTTCTGGATACGCGTTTCTTTATGTATGTGGAGGACGTGGATCTCTGTTACAGAGCCGAAAAAGCCGGCTATTCGGTCCATTGTTTCCCCAACGTGACCGTAATTCACCATACCGGCGGAAGCAGCCGGAAAAGAAGAGTTTTGATGTTGGTGGAGCACCATCGGAGCATGTATCGCTTTCATCGGAAACACTATCATCCCAACTTTTTCTTGAAGGGGATCGTCTTCTGCGGCATCTGGATTCGCCTTTGGCTCGCGGTGGTAGTAACTCTCCTTCGTAGCGCATGGTAATTTAGGATTTGCTAAAAGGGCAAAAGGATGAACGGACCTTACCTGGATTTCGAAAAGCCGATTCATGAGCTGGAGAAAAGGATCAACGACCTAAAGGAACTGGCCAGCCGGGAGGGAGAAGATCCGCTGGAGAATCTGGAGCTTTCCCGCGAGATTCAGTCCCTTGAGGAGAAGCTGGATAAGCTTACCCGGGAGATTTACTCCAAGCTCTCCCGGTGGCAGAGGGTGCGGCTGGCCCGTCATCCCCGCCGTCCCTGCGCTCTGGATTTCATCTCCCTGATGACCACGGACTTCATCGAACTGCACGGGGACAGGAGTTTTGCGGATGACAAGGCCATGGTGGGCGGCTTTGCCAGCATGGATGGAAAGCCGATCCTGGTGGTGGGGCAGCAGAAAGGGAAAGACACCAAGCAGAAGCTATACCGGAATTTCGGCATGCCCCATCCGGAAGGATACCGAAAGGCGTTGAGACTGATGCAGCTGGCTTCGCGATTTGGCAAGCCGGTGGTGATTCTGGTGGACACCCCCGGGGCATTTCCCGGGATAGGGGCTGAGGAGAGGGGACAGGCGGAGGCCATCGCCCGTAACTTGAGGGAGATGACCCGGCTGCAGGTGCCCATAATAATAAACATAATCGGCGAAGGGGCCAGCGGAGGAGCCCTGGGGATCGGTTTGGGTGATAGGGTGTTCATGCTGGAGAATGCCTGGTATTCGGTGATCTCCCCGGAAGGATGCGCCGCCATTCTTTGGAGGGATGCGGCCAAAGCCCCCGAGGCCGCGGAGGCTTTGAAACTATCGGCTCCCGATCTGATGAGGCTCAAGGTGATCGACAAGATCGTTCCCGAGCCTGGAGGCGGGGCCCACCGGGACCCCAAGAGACAGGCACAGATACTGAAAGAAGAGATACTTGCCGCTTTGAATGAATTGGAGGCGTTAAACCCCGAGGAATTGATCGAGAGAAGAATAGCCAAGTTCCGGGTGATGGGTCAATACCTGGAAAAGTAAACGGAGTGATACCGTCGACTGCGAAGGCCAGCCCTTAAGATGTCAGCCGGAGACGAATTGGCACAAGGAGTGTGTTCAAAAATCCAAGAATGCGGGCGTTCGTCCGGCGCCGGCATCGCACTCTCAAAGTGGCGGCGACCCTGTCCGGTCTTTCTCTTGAGGCTTATTTCCTCTTGTCCAATTTTAGTGCATGGTGGAGTTAAACAAGTTGCGTAAAAAGAAGTAGGAGGAACATGATAGATCCGAAGCTTTTGGAGATATTAGCTTGTCCAGCCTGCAAGGGCGGCTTGATCTACGACCAGGAGAATCAGAAGCTGGTGTGCGAGAAATGTCGGCTGAAATACCCCATAAGAGATGACATACCGGTAATGCTGGCGGACCAGGCCGAAAGGTTCTAAAAGAAGCCGGAAGCGAGCATAAACAGAACAGGAGGAATTTTAGGATGAAGCTTTCAAAATTTTGCGGAGAGGACCTGATATCTTTTGAACTTAGATCGCAAACCAAGGACGAGGCCATCAGGGAATTAGTGGATTTGGCTTCTAACTCCAAGCTGGTCAAAGACTCAGAACAGCTCCTGAAGGATATTCTGGAAAGAGAGAAATTGGTGACCACCGGCGTGGGCTATGGGGTCTCCTTCCCTCACGCCAAGTCCAAAGCCATCCGGGGTATCATCATCGCTTTCAGCAGATCCAAAAAGGGGATCGATTTCGATTCCATGGACAAAAAACCGGTTCATCTGTTCTTCTTAATCGCCGCACCGGAGGATGCCATCGGAGCCCATCTGAACGTCATGGCCCGGCTTTCATACCTTTTGAAAAGCGAGAAGAACCGGGAAAAGCTGATGAAGACAAAAAGCCCCAAGGAACTCCTGGAGGTGCTGGATTCAGTCGAGTGAGAAAAAGGCCTCGAGCCTTGAGGTCTGACCAAGACCTTTCTCAATGAAGCGGGGCTAAGCGGCAAGAAGCAAACGGCCTGCTTTGAGCAGGAAACAACCGAAAGCTGCTGTCTAATCCAGGAGGTTTTTGGGAGGGAAGGAAATTCGAAGGAAGTCCCAGCTGGATTGAAGCCTCCGACTTTTCGATTGGAATGACCAAGGGCGCGCAAGAGGACCAAAAACCTAAAAGAGCCGACCGATCATCTCATGGAGAAATTCTCTTTTCTGATTCGCGCAAGGAAAGAAACTCTTCTTCACCTCTCCACGTTTGTACTCCTCTCGCTTGTGCTTCTGATCCTTCCTCGAAGCATCAAGTCGGATATCTCTGCGCTTGTCCACAGATTCACCTACGGTCCGTTTGACGCTCTTGGAAACCACATCAAGGAACTTGAGGGGGTACGTGAAGAGAACAAAAGGCTGCACCTGAGGGTGATGGAGCTTTCTTTAAAGAATTTCTGGTTAAACGAGGAACACCTGGAGAACCGGAGATTGCGGGAACTTCTCGACTTTCGGTCAGAGCTGAAGTATAAGGTGATTCCGGCCGACTTGGTCGCGGCGGAGCCCAACCGGAGACATTTGTCTGTTCTGATCAACAAGGGTTCCGAGGAAGGGATAAGGAGAAATATGCCGGTGGTCAACATGCACGGGCTGGTAGGCAAGACGGTAGACGTTTCGCCTCATACTTCGGTGGTTCAACTCATCATCGAGCCAAGCTTCAGGGTATCGGCCTTAGACCAGAGAAGCCGGGTGTATGGAATCATAAGGCCGGGCCCAGGTTTCACCTTGAGGCTTGGCAATGTCCCTTTAACTGAGGACGTAGAGGTGGGCGATGGTGTCATCTCCTCGGGGCTGGGAGGGATCTTTCCTCCTGGCATAAAGATAGGCAGGGTGACCGCCGTTGAAAGCCAAGAGTCCTTGTCTAAAGAAGACTTCTCCTTTGGAATCTTCAAGAGGATAAACGTGAGGCCTTCCGTCGATTTAAGCAGCTTGGAGGAGGTCTTCGTGCTGGAGGTGGAGAAGGCAATAGAAGGCGAGGAATGGTCCGGCCGTGAGTGAGCCGGGTCAATGTCACTAAAATTGGTCTCTTAGGAAGGTAATTCCAAAAAAGGAAGCAGGCCACAGCATGCTCTGGGGTAACGTCATATTTTCGAAAGTCCTCTCCGGGATTCTCGTGCTTTTTCTCCTGGTACTTTTTCAGAGTCTTCTCTCCGGCGTGGTGACTATAGCAGGGATCAAGCTCGACTTAGGCATCATTATCTTAGTGTACCTGGCTTTGACCCGGGGCCGCAACTACGGGCTGGTCTTCGGCTTTTTTATTGGCTTTCTGTCCGACGTCTTTACCCCTGAGACCCTGGGATTGGGCGCGCTGGTGAAGTGCTTAATCGGCTTTACCCTGGGAAGCTTCAAAGACAATCTTTATTTGGAAAGCCCGTACTCAAAAGGAGCGGTGGTATTTCTCACCCTCATTCTCAATGATTCGCTTTACTATATCATTACCACCGGAGTAAACCACTCTACGTTTAGAGTTTTGAGCCATTATTCCCTGCCGTCGGCCTTCTATACCTCGGCGGTGGGTATGCTGATCTTTCTTGTCGCCGCCAAAATTCATCAGGAGCGGCTGGATGCGGAAGAAGATTCGATTCGATTTGAATAGAACAAGAACTAAATTTCAGGCCAAGCTTTCTGGCAAACCACGTATTCACGGCCCGGGCTGGGGGACAGAAGTGACGCCAGGGGAATCGCGGTGACCTCCGTTGAAAAAAAGGAGTTAGGTCACCGTTATCGACGGGAGAGCGAAATGATTCCTCGGATACATCAAACAGCGAGCCAGGGTTCTGAAGACGCGCCTGCGGGTTGACCGGAAACAAACCCTTTGTTGGTGAAAAGCTAAGAATGCCGGAGAAAACCACTCAGCCTGAACCTTCCACCCGGACATACCCCAAATTGAGCCGGTCTCTGGTGGTGAAATCGTTCACCGGGATTATTCCCAGAGATCGGAGGGCCAAGATATTGTTTGGCCTTCTCGGTGTAATTATCCTCATGTTGACCGGAAGGCTGTTTTTTCTGCAGGTAGTGAAGGGTGCTCACTACAGTCAGATCTCCGAGGACAATCGAATACGGCCTCTACCCTTACCCGCTTCACGAGGCGAGGTGACCGATAGAAATGGCAGGGTCATAGCTACCAATCGCCCTTCCTACACCGTCTCCCTCATTCCCTACGAGATATCCCAGGTCTTCCCGGAAAGGAGGCCTTCCGAGCCAGAAGGGACCTCACCCTCGCTGGTTGAAAAGCTCGCTTCCTGCCTGAATTTGGATGCGGTCTCCCTGGAGGAGAAGATAAGATCAAACTGGTTCAGAGGATACCAGCCCATAAAGCTCAAGAAAGACGTTGACTTCAACACCGTTTGCATAATTGAGGAGCAGAACGAGGATCTGCCGGGAGTAATCTATCAGGTGGAGCCGGTCCGAAAATATTTGGAGGGTGGGTGGGTGGGCCACGTACTGGGATACGTGAATGAGCTTACCAAAGAGGAGCTGCCTGCCGGCAGCACCCGGAAAGGGTTTCGCCCGGGAGGAGTCGTGGGAAGAAAAGGAATAGAGAAAAGCTATGATGATCTTCTGAGAGGAGAGGACGGCATAACCTTCCTGGAGGTGACGGCCCGGGGCAAGATCTTGGGTCCCTTAAAAGAGAGAAAACCGGATCTTCCCGTAAAGGGTTCGGATATTAAGCTGACCATAGACCTGGATCTTCAGGCTGCGGCCGAATCTGCTTTGAAAGAGCACGGGAGTGCCGCGGTGGTGGCTTTGGACCCGCGAAACGGGGAAATCCTTGCCCTGGTGAGCAAACCCGGCCTGGACGCCAATCTCTTCGCCGGGGCTATGTCTTCCCGGGAGTGGAAGGATATCCTCGAAAATCCTCTGCGCCCCCTTCTCACCCGTCCGATTCAAGGCACCTACCCTCCTGCTTCCACCTTGAAGCTTCTCACCGCAGGGATCGCTCTGGAGGAGAAGATCGCAGGCAGAAATACCTTCTTGTCTCCCTGCAAGGGATCTTTTCACTTCGGAAGAAGAGACTTCGGATGCTGGAGGCCGGAAGGGCACGGCAGAGTAAATCTGGAGGATGCCATAATTCACTCCTGCGACGTTTACTTTTATCAGTTGGGACTGAAGGTGGGACTTAAGAGATGGAGCAACTATGCACAGATGTGCGGCTTGGGGCGGGGCACCGGTATAGACGTACCGGACGAGGCAAGAGGGTTGGTTCCCACATTGGATTACTACCGCAAGAAACACGGAAGAGTTCAGTGGATCAAGAATCTTATAATCAACCTGGCAATCGGGCAGGGAGAGGTTCTGACCACTCCTCTTCAAGTGGCTGTATTCTTCGGGGGTTTGGCAACGGATGGAACGCTTTACAAGCCGTATCTGGTCAAGCAAATAGTCTCTCCGGAGGGGCGCCTCATCTCGACCCAGCCCGAGGTAAACGGATATCTTCCCTTCTCTTCTGCCACATTGGACGTGCTGAAGAGAGCCATGATAGGGGTAGTGAACGATCCAGAGGGAACCGGCGTTTTGGCCCGGATGCCGGATGCGGTGGTAGCCGGAAAGACCGGCACAGCCCAGAACCCTCACGGGGAGGATCACGCCTGGTTCGTCGGTTTTGCGCCGGCCTCTGATCCCCAGATAGTGGTAGTGGTCTTAATCGAGAACGTGGGACACGGCGGTACCTTCGCCGCCCCGGTGGCAAGGAAAATCATACAAACACACCTCAAGAAAGACTCAACTCCAGCCCCGAGAGACAGCACCTTCAGAATCATCTCTCGCCCGTCTCAACCGGAACTCGGGGAAGACCATCAGGACGGATCATGATAAAACTCGGCTCAAAGGAATTCGATCTTACGCTTTTAGTCGCCGCCTTGTTGCTGTCGGCAATCGGCATCCTGCTGATCTACAGCGCCAAACTTCATTGTGAAAACTTAGCGGAAAGAGGAATCTACGTCAAGCAGACCGTCTGGGTTTTGCTGGGGCTTTCAGCTTGCATTCTTACCTTCTTCGTGCCCCTGAGGTTCTACGAGGCATTCTCCTATCCGATATGGGTCTTCTCTATCCTCACCCTGGTTCTGATTCTAATGATCGGCTCGTCCAAGATGGGAGCGGCGCGTTGGATTTCCCTTGGCGGCTTCAATATTCAGCCTTCGGAGTTTGCCAAGATCGCCGCTATCTTCCCTCTGGCCAAATACTTGGCCTATTCCAGGCGTTCAGTTTACAGCTTCAGATGGCTGGTTACCGTGGTAGGCATTGCGTTTCTGCCTGCTCTTCTGATACTGAAGCAGCCGGATCTGGGGACCTCGCTGGTCTTCTTTGCCATTTTGATCTCCATGCTCTTCTGGTCCGGCGTTCCACTTTTCTACCTTTTTCTTATAGTCTCCCCCTTCATCAGCCTCATCTGCGCCTTCCACTGGTTCCCCTGGGCCTTGTTCTTCCTGATCTTAGTCTTGCTTCTGTACTACGTTAGGCCGGGCGTCGTCTTTTCCGCAGGCTTCCTGTTGCTTAACTTGGCCTTTGGAATGATCACCCCCTTGATCTGGAACAAGCTGCACCATTACCAGCAGCAACGCATCATCGTCTTCCTCGACCCGGGAAGGGACCCGCAGGGGGCAGGCTATCAGATAATTCAATCCAAGGTGGCTATCGGATCGGGAGAGCTGGCGGGAAAGGGATACCTGGAGGGAAGCCAGACCAAGCTGGCTTTTCTTCCCCACCAGCATACCGATTTCGTCTTCTCCGTGCTGGGTGAGGAATTCGGTTTCTTTGGCGGGTTGGTTCTCTTAGGACTATTTGGTTTTCTCATTTTCAAAGGAATCCGGATTGCCCGAAAGACCCGGAATACCTTCGCCGGCAATGTGGCGATCGGGCTGACCGCCGTGATCGGTTTTCAGATGGTGGTCAACATCGGCATGACCCTCGGGGTCATGCCGGTCACCGGTCTCCCCCTGCCTTTTGTCAGTTACGGCGGCTCCTCCATGCTCTTATGCTGGGTGGTTTTGGGAATACTCCTGGCGATTAATTCCAGATGGTTCGAGTATTGATGGTAAACGTATGGGGTTTATCCGAAAGTAGAGAAAGTGGCTGCCGGGACTTTTGAAACCTCACCCCCTGTCTCCCCCTCTCCATTTCATGGAGAGGGGTTCACCCTGCCCTTCGGTCCTGAGACCTCAGGGTCGAAAGAAAGGGATTTCCCTCGATCCTGCACTTCGTCCTGAGACTCAGTGTCGAAGGAAGATCTTCGGGATCGAAGGACACCCTGAAGGGGACGGGGGGAGAGGTTAGTACATCCTTGCCTTTTGCCCTTTGGAAAACGTATTGTGTTGGATCAGAGACCTTTTGAGAAAATACTTCAGAAAGTGTGTTGCTGAGGAGAAATCATGCATCCTACCCTGATTGAGCTGGGACCGGCGGCTATCAGAACCTACGGATTCCTCTTGGCCTTAGCCTTTGCATCCGGAATATGGCTCTCAGCCCGAAGGGCGAAAAAGCTGGGTCTGGGAACCGAATGGCTGCCCGACCTGTCCCTGATAATCCTGGTCTCGGCCATCGTGGGTTCCAGGTTCTTTTACGTGATCTATCATCTGGAGGAGTTCGAGGGTCGCATCCTGGATATGATCAATCCCATCCAGAGCACGGGAGAGATAGGCATCGGCGGGCTCTCCATGTTCGGGGGATTGATCCTGGCAATCGTCTGCGGAATAGTCTACGTGCGTGTTAAGAAGCTCAATTTGTGGAGGATCGCAGACGTCCTGGCCCCCTCCATCGTGATGGGTTTGGGGATAGCCCGCATCGGCTGCTTTCTGAACGGCTGCTGCTTTGGCACCCCCAGCCACAGTTGTTTCGCCCTCATTTTCCCTCTCGATTCTGCAGCGGGATATATGTACCCGAATACACCCATCTTTCCCATTCAGTTGGTTGCTTCCATCTGTGGGTTCCTGATTTTCGGAATTCTCATAGCTCTAGAGAAGCACAGGCGTTTCGATGGTTTCACCTTCTGGCTGATGCTGGCCCTGTATTCGGCGGCACGCTTTACCGTCGACTTCTTCCGCTACTATGAGGAGAGTATGATCTTTACCCGAATAGGTCAGGCTAACATCACGGTCAATCAGGCTTTGATCATCCTGATCTTTACCGTTTCGCTTTTCATGCTGTTCTATCTTGGAAAGAAATCCAGAGTTAAATCGTCTCCGGAGCCAACGTGAGCAGGTAAGGATAGCCCGTAGCATGGCCTTCGGTTCTCCCGGAAAGTCCGATGTCTCTCATCACGATCAAGCGCTTCTTTCTTGACTTCAAAGACGACGTCCTCGATTTTGTCTATCCCCAGACTTGTCCCATCTGTCGGAATCCTTTAAAGAGAGAAGAAAAGGACGTTTGTGAGGAGTGCTGGAAAGCCTTAGCCCTCCTCCCTTCCCCCTATTGCCCCTACTGCAAGTCCTTTCTTGAGGGTACGGATGAAATTACCAATCACCAGTGTGCTTATTTGAGCAAACCAAAAGGTAGAAGGATCCTGGCGGTCAGGTCCCTGGGGACATTTGATGATTACTATCAAAAGCTTGTTCACCGGTTGAAATATAATAAAAAGATTCATCTGGGCAGGCGCCTGGCGCAAAGGTTGGGGGAAAGCATATCGCAGGACAAGGAATTCGCTGGCTGCGATGTGGTGATTCCGGTTCCGCTGCATCGTGCCAGACAAAGGGAGAGGGGATTCAACCAGAGTGAAGTCCTGGCAGAAGGGATTTCTCAGGCGACAGGTCTTCCACTGGCAAGAGACATCCTGAAAAGAAAGAAAAACACCAAAGATCAGACCTATCTGAACCCTCGGCAAAGGGCGGAAAACGTGAGGGGAGCATTTATGGTCATCCACCCGGACAAAATAGGTGATAAGAATGTGATTTTAGTTGACGACGTGATGACCACCGGAGCCACCCTGAACGAATGCGCCAGGATGCTACTTGATTCAGGCGCTAAAAACGTCTTTGGCGTCACCCTTGCAGTGGTTGTGGACTAAGCAGCCCTTGGCTGCTATTTGGTTATGTCAGGTCTTGTTCAACATTTACCTTGAGTCTGACCTCACACATTCTGAAGATCCAGCTCTCGTGACGCCAGTAGCCTCTCCTGCCGGGTTTTGACCGGGCAATTTCACTTGACCTTTTGGGCGCGGGTTCCTATTTTCCATCATGTTTTCGACGTGTCTAGCCTGCTTGCGCAGAAGGCCCTCGGTAAGTAGAAACCTTTTGAGACAACTCACAAAAAGATGAGAGGTAGAGTCTATGAAAAAGCGAGTGTTTGTGTTGGCCATTTTCTTCTTGGCTTACGTTCTCTTGTCCGGCACGCAAGTACACACCTGCACTAGCCTGTTGGTGACCAAAGGAGCCTCGGAGGATGGTTCCGTGATAATCACCTATACTTGCGACGGCGAGTTTCATCCGCATCTGGAGTATTCGCCCGCAGCCGACTATGGGCCGGAAGATTCCCTTGAGCTTACTGACTGGTATGGAAACGTACGCGGCAAGATAGAACAGATCCCTCATACAAATGCGGTCGTCGGCATGATGAACGAACACCAACTGACCATCTGCGAGACAACCTTCGACGGCCGGGAGGAACTCCGGGATTCAACCGGCCTTTTGCACTACTGGGATTTAATGGAGCTGGCGCTCAGGCGGGCAAAGACTGCCAGGGGGGCAATTGAAGTAATAACCGGTCTGGTCGATGAATATGGTTACCGGTCAACCGGTGAGTCGTTTTCCATAGCCGACACAAAAGAGACCTGGATACTGGAGATGATTGGACCGGGGTCCGGCGGAGAGGGCGCCATATGGGTGGCGGTAAAGATTCCGGACGGATACATATCCTGTCATGCCAACAAGGCTCGAATCGGCGAGTTTCCACTGGACGATTCAGAGAATTGTCTGTATTCTGAGAATGTGATTTCCTTCGCTGTGGAGAAAGGATACTACGACCCCAACTCCGGCGAGCCATTCCGATTCTGCGAAGCCTACTGTCCATCCACTCCGAAAAACCAGCGTTACGCTGATACTCGGGTCTGGAGCATTTTTCGCCGGGCAGCGCCTTCAAAGAACTTCTCGCCCGACTATCACCGCGCTGTCGAAGGTGCAGAGCCCTATCCATTATGGATCAAGCCAGACGAGAAGCTCTCGCTGGGTGATGTCTTTGCCTTGATGCGCGATCATTACGAAGGAACCGATTACGATATGACTAAAGGTGTCGACGCGGGACCGTACGGCACCCCCAACCGCTGGCGGCCTATGCACTGGATGATAGACAGCGTTGAATACGCCTGGGAGCGCCCCATCTCCACTCAGCAGACCGGATTCTCATTTATCTCCCAGTCGCGTTCCTGGCTTCCTGATCCGGTCGGAGGCGTGCTCTGGTACGGCGTGGATGATACCTACACCAACTGCTACATACCGTTGTACTGCGGCATCGATACGGTGCCCAAGTCGTTTGCCACCGGGAGCATCAAGAAGTTCTCCTGGGATTCGGCCTGGTGGGTGTTCAACTTCGTGGCTAATTTCGCCAATTTGAAATACTCCTACATGCTCCCGGAGATCCAGGCGGTGCAGAGCGACATCGAAGAAACCTTTCTGGCTCTTCAGCCGCTTGTGGAGAAAACTGCTGTAGAAATCTACGAGTCCGATCCGAATCTCTTAACTCGTTACCTGACCCATTACTCCGTTGCACATGCTGAAAAGGTGGTCAGCCGATGGAAGGAGCTTGGAGAACATTTAATAACCAAATACAACGACGGGTACGTGAAGGACGAAAACGGCCGGGCACAGGAAAAAGGCTATCCCGAAACCTGGCTGAAGGAGGTCTTGAAATCGCGGCCTGATCAGTTCCGTTTGCCGGAGAAAGAAGAAGAGGTACCGGAGACGAAGCTGGTTGATTGACGGTTAGACCGTGGCAGAAAAGGAACTCACCCTGAATCCCTCTCTTAGGAAGAAACGGACTTCTGCTCCCCTTCTCTTGGTAAGTCGAAGATCCCGCCACAGGCGGGGAGAAGGGGCCGGGGGATGAGTTCGAAACCTGTGGGCAGAACAAGCGGATGAACTCACCCTAAATCCCTCTCTTAGAAAG
>JBARPX010000213.1:0-5913 GCA_049643405.1 Candidatus Zixiibacteriota bacterium | reverse complement strand
CTCTCAGTCTGCCCCGTGAGTCCTTGCAGGAGTTGGGATACTGGATGTTCTTCATGATGTCCTTGACCGTGATCATCCCCTTGAGGTTTCTCTTTTTGTCCACCATCAGGAGCTTTTCGATTCTGTTCTTGTGCAGAATCTCCTTGGCCTGCTCTAAGTCGGTTCCTTCCGGCACAGTGATCAAATTCTTCTTGGTCATCACGTCGCCGATCTTTTTGCTGAAGTCCTTCTGGAATCTCAGATCACGATTGGTCAAAATGCCCAGGAGTTTCCCTTTTTTGGTGACCGGGATGCCGGAGATGGAGAATTTTCTCATTACCTCCAGGGCTTCCCCGATGGTTCTATCCGGCGGCAGGGTGACCGGATCAACGATCATGCCGCTTTCCGATCTTTTGACCTTGTCCACCTCGGAGGCCTGCTTGGCGACGCTCATGTTTTTGTGAATCACGCCGATGCCTCCCTCGCGGGCTAAGGCGATGGCCAGGTTGGATTCGGTCACCGTGTCCATGGCCGCACTCAGGATGGGAATGTTCAGCTTAATCCCTTTGGTGAGGTGGGTGGTAATGTCCGCATCTTTGGGAAGCACGTCGGATTTTTGGGGGATAAGAAGAACGTCGTCAAAGGTTAAGCCTGGTTTCTCTCTTATCTTGGCTTTCATTCTGCCTCGTTTCTTTTCGGACTGAATCAGCCGGACTGCTCGTTCCAGAGCAGTATCCTTCCACAGTTGTCACAGGTATAGATTATCTCTCCCTTTCTTATCTCCTGGATGATCTGGGGAGGAATACCCTTGTAGCAGGCCCCGCAAGCTCTCTTCTTTATGGTAACCACCACCAGGTTACCTCTTCCCTTCTTGACCCTCTCATAGGTGGCCAGAAGCTTCTTCTCGATCCTCACCGTGATGTTTTTCCTGTCCCCCTCCTTGATCTTGATCTTGTCATCGATGGAACCGAGCTCCTCTCGCAGGTGTACCAGTTCGTCCTCGTTCCTCTTTTCTGTCTCGCCCAATTTCCCCTTGTATTCCGTTATCTTTTCTTTCAGATCATCGATTAAGGTGAGGGCTTTTAGAATCTCCTCCTCGATTTCGGAGATCCTCACCTTCCGGTTGGCTATCTCGTTGGTTATGGCGTCGTATTCCTTGTTGGTCTTGATGATCATCATCTGTTTCTGGAATTTGGCCAGCTCCTGGTTGAGGGTGGTTAACTCCAGGTCCAGCCTCATGTTAAGCAGGTTCTGCTCGGTGAGCTCTTTTTCGGAAGCCTCCAGCGCTGTTCTTGTATCCGCGACCTCGTGCTCCAGATTGTTTATCATCTCGGGGAGATAATCCTTTGAACGATCCAACTCCCCCAAATCATAGTCGACGCTCTGGAGCTTGAGAAGCATTTCCAGTTCTTTTTCGATAACCATTACAACTCTCCTTGGTATATAAAGAAAAAGTGCACAACGTAGTTGTGCACTTTACGAACCGCTCCTTCTTTCCTCTATCTTCAAACAGCTTGGGAATCGTTTTTTCAAATAATCGTTGCCCCCGTAGGACACTTCCTTCTCCATCAAGTCTCCTCAGGGCTAAAATGTCTCATCTCAATTTCACCAGCCACTTTGAAATCCCTTCATGGTGGGCAATACTGGATTCGAACCAGTGACCTTTCGGATGTGAACCGAACGCTCTAACCAACTGAGCTAATCGCCCATTGAGCTACCCGGGCTGAGCCTGAGGCTAACCAGACTCCTCAAGCTCTGTAAACTTAAAATATACACCTATCCGCCCCGTTTGTCAATACCCTTAATATCTTTCACGTAAGATTTTTTCATCCGTTGGCGCTCTTTACTCTTTCACCAGCAGGACATTGACTGCCTTGACCACAACCTTAACGCTGTCACCCTCCCCAATACCTAGATCCTCCAGCGAGTCTATGGTCATTACCGAACTCATTTTCGAACCGGCTGGAATCTCAAGTTTAACCTGGCACATCATGGTGCCCTTCTTGATCTCGGTCACCTTGCCGGTCAACTGATTTCTGGCTCCGTACTTCATACTAGGATCTCCTTTCCGTGGTGAGATCAATTCAGCCATTGGGGCCTAAAGCCAAAGATGCTACTTGCATCAATATACGCGGCTAAATCGTCTTGGGCGAAAGATTTTCGAAACGAGGGATATCAATTCCGGGCATTCAGTAGTGCGTTCAAGTTACTTGATAGGAGCTTGAAATATCTAAGCATGTTGATGCGCGTCAATTTCTCCTGCATTTCCGGGGGCAGGTCGTCCTTCGGAGCACCTTTCAGAATCAACTCCGTTTCTTCCTCAGAAAAGGTGGCCTCGTGAACGACCCAGCCAACAAAGGGTTTGTTCACGGGGCATACATTCTGGCAGATTATGCACCCGACCAGGCAATTATGCCACGATCGATCAATCCACTCCGGAAACGGTTCTTCGCTTTCGTTGTGATAGGTCAGGCATTTTTCAGCATGCAAAAGGAAACGGTCAGGGGAGATTGCACCTGTCGGACACTTCTTAACGCACGTCGTACACGTCTGGCAGCGATCTAACATCTGAAGCTCTTGCCAAGTGTCTCCGGAAAGCGGCGCATCAGTGTAGAAGGAGGTTAGCCGGTGAAAGCTGCCCATACCTTCAATGTAAGTAATGTTGTTCTTTCCGTATCTCGCCAATCCACTCCGCACTGCCAGAAGCTTCTTGGGCAAAGGAGCGTTGACCAGCCGGTATCCTGCTGATTTGATCTCCTCGGTGATGCAATCCCGTACCTGTTGATCGGTGTCGGAGGCGTAAGTGGGCGGGATAATAGCTTCGTGGGGCTGCCCCTTCCACATAAAGGTTACTTTCAGTGCGGGCTGCGGGGATGCGACAACGATGACTGAACGAACTTCGGAAATATCAGCTGGAATGGTGAAATCAAACCAGGGCCGAAGGTAGAGATAGAACTCCTCATCGAAGAGCCGCTCGGAATGGGCCTTTTCTATGGCTTCCTTCAGTTCTTGAACATGCTCGAGCGAGACGAAACGGGTGTTGAATCCGTGCTCTCTTAACCTAAAAGATACACTTGCGGATAAAAGATCCTTGCCTCTCATCACCTTATTGTACGAGGCCTCCAGGGAGGAGGTTGCCATGCTGAGGGACTTTGAAGATTGGAATTGGCGAAACCTTAGAGATGGTTTTCAAACCTTGTGACAGAACCCGTCACTCCTTCACCAGAATTTTTCCCTCTCCCCGCTGTGCGAAATCTCCGATGTATGCCGTCTCCGTAACTCGATTCTCTCTGAGCGCTCCCAGTATCTCCGCTTTCCTCTCTTCCGGCACGGCTATGATCAGCCCCCCCGAGGTCTGAGCATCGCAAAGGATTAGCTTGGCTGTCTCTGGAATACTCTCATCCCACTCAACGGTGTCCGAGACGAAATCCAGGTTAGAGAGTGTGCCGCCGGGGACTGCTCCGGCTGCGGCAAGGTCCCAGGCTTCTTTTATCACCGGCACCTTGCTGGCATAGATCACAGCGTCAACCTTGCTTGCGCGCGTCATCTCCCTCAGGTGGCCTAACAGCCCAAATCCTGTCACGTCAGTACAGGCATGCGCGCCGACTTCCAGCATTGCTTCGGCGGCATCTCGGTTGAGAGTGCTCATGATCTTCACCGCTTTTTTGGCCAGTTCGTCTGAGGCCATGCCACGCTTCACCGCCGTGGAGATGATTCCCAGCCCTATCGGCTTTGTCAATATGATTGCATCCCCCGGCTTAGCCTTATCATTCGTCAGAACTTGATCAGGGTCGATGATGCCGGTCACCACCAGTCCGAATTTCGGCTCGTTATCCTCTACGGTGTGCCCACCGAGGATGCTGATGCCTGCCTCTTTGGCCTTATCATGCGCTCCCTTCAATATTAGCTGGAGAACCTCTAAAGGCAGTCGTTTCTCCGGAAAACCCACCACGCTCAAAGCAAAGATGGGTCGTCCGCCCATAGCGTAAATGTCGCTCAAAGAATTCGCCGCTGCAATGGCACCAAAATCGTATGGATCGTCTACAACTGGAGTGAAGAAGTCCACCGTCTGCACAATTGCTATACTATCCTGCAAACGATACACAGCCGCATCATCTGAGGTGGTGGTGCCGACAATTACGTTGGGATCAGCCACGGGTGGCAGGCTCTTAAGCACCTCTTCCAAAGCCTGCGGCCGCAGTTTGCAGGCACAACCCAAGCCGTGAGTGTAATGTGTCAACTTGATATCTTTTAGATCCACCTTCTCGGCGGTCGGGGCTTCCGGGCTGGGAGAGAGACGAGCTACTGCTTGGGTGATGGCATCAACCGCTTGGTCAATCTCCTTTGCGGTGGTGTGGCGCCCGGTCGAGAACCGGATGGTCTCGAAGGCCATTTCAGCGGGGACCTTCATGGCCAGCAGAACCGACGAAGGCTCCTTCGAATCGGCATGACAGGCGGCTCCTGGAGAGGCGGCTACCTCCTCCAACTCGGAGAGGAGAGTATTGGCGTCGACGCCAGGGAAGGTTACGCTGAGTGTGTTAGGCAATCGTTTTTCCGGGTGACCGTTCAATCTGATGTTGGGAATGCTCTTCTCCAATCCCTCCCACAGCCGGTCGCGCAGAGTTCGCATATGGGCTGCCTTCTTGTCTAAGTCTCTTTGGGCAATTTCCGCCGCCTTTCCCAATCCAACGATCTCCAACACGTTCTCGGTACCCGCCCTTCTGCCTTGCTCGTGGCCAGCGCCATGTACCAGAGTCTCCATCTTAACGCCGCGACGGAGATACAAAGCACCGACGCCTTTCTGAGCATAGAACTTGTGTCCGGCAATGGAGAGTAGATCAACTCCAAGCTCCTCAACATTGGTGGGTATCTTGCCCACACACTGCGCGGAATCAGTATGAAAGACTATGTTATGTTCACGAGCGATCTTGCTGATCTCGGAGATCGGCTGGATGGTGCCCACCTCGTTGTTAGCCTGCATTATGGTGATCAGGATTGTCTGAGGTGTAATCGCATTCCTCACCTTCTCCGGATCGACCAGACCGTACTCATCCACCGACACATAGGTGACCGTAAAACCCTGTTTCTCCAGCCATTTGCAGGGATTGATCACCGCCGGATGTTCCACCTGCGAGGTAACGATGTGTCTGCCCTTATCCCGCAGAGCGTAGGCCACCCCTTTTATGGCCATGTTGTTGGATTCACTTCCTCCGCTGGTGAATATTACCTCGTCAGGATGGCATCCTAAGAGTTCGGCCACCTGCTGACGGGCCTTCTCCACCGCCAGCTTCGTCTTCGTCCCGTACCAGTGGGCGCTGGAAGGATTGCCGAAATGCTCCTGCAAAAAAGGAAGCATGGCCTCGGCCACTTCCGGGTCTACGGGCGTTGTGGCATTATGATCTAAATAGATCGGTTTCTTGGCCATGATTTGTCTCTACTTGATGAATATACGGGCAATCGTGCAGTCCGAGCACTGAAACGCTTCGCCTTCTGGCCTACACCCTTGATTCCTTCTCCCCTGCGAGGGTATGTCAGAATCCAGGTTTTTGTAGCCGCAGACTTTCCCGCCCTTGGCGGGATGCGCCTACGGCGCATAGTCTGCGAAATTGAGATATTGAAAACCAACCACTTACGCCCGTACGGGCGGCTACAACTTCAAAACGTCATCCTTAAACAGCCTCTGGCTGGGGGGGGAATGAAGCAATCTCATCCAGCTGCAACCGCACAGAGATTGCTTCGCTACGCTCGCAATGACGGCCTATTGTATCGAGCGTACCTGCATCAGTCTTCGCTAATACTCCATCCCCAACTGCCAGAAGATGAAGGTCCAGCTATCGGTGTATTCCTCAATCGACTTCGAGAGCGGCGTACCCGCCCCGTGACCGGCCTTGGTGGCAATCCGCAGGAGTATCGGCGCATCCGAAGAGGTCGCCG
>JBARPX010000212.1:0-7613 GCA_049643405.1 Candidatus Zixiibacteriota bacterium | reverse complement strand
GAAGAGTAGTTCTTATGAATGTCCATACCAACGTAAAGCATCTGCTACCTCCTTTTGGTTTTTGGTTCAAAATCATATTATAACAAATATGATCTCAAACCAAGGAGGTAGCCTTTCATAAAATTACGACTTATCCCTCAAAGATTGTTTTATTCGTCATTGATTATTCGTCATTGATTATTCGTCATTGATCATTCGTCATCCGTCATTTGATTTTATAATCCGTTCCGTCCGTTGACCAATCCCTTGGCTTCAACGGCGACCACTCACCTATGTGCTCTGAGTAAACCTTGCACTTGCCCAGAGAGGTCCATTTTTCGTTGGAGTTATATCCCCATTCCAGGTATTCCGAGCCGCCTCCGCCTGTGGTGGTAATCAAAAAACGGTTTCGCAGGTTGCCGATTGCGTTTGCCTGTTTAGCCGGCTCCTCGTAATCTCCGCCCGAAGGATCAACCGGTATCCACCCGTAATTGGGAAGATAGACCTCTACCCAGCGGTGAAACACCTCATCGTCCGAGGCATCATCGCCCCTGATGACCACGGAGCCCACGTATCTGGCGGGCAAACCTGCCGCGCGGCACATGGAAATATACACAAAGCTGTACTCGGAGCAGGAACCGGTCCCTCTTTTCAAGACTGTGGGCGCAATGTTCCAGCCGCCCACCAGTTCATACTCTATGCGCTCGATCACGTAATTGAATATCTTCCTGGCAATCCAATAAGGGTTGGTCTCGTCTCCAACGGCCTCCTTCGCAGAACTCTGAATGAAGGGATCGTTAACAGAGTACTTGGCATCATCCGCCAGAAACTTGTCCGTGATCTCCTTGGGAATATCCTTCAGCTCTCCGGCTTTCTCCGGGAAGATGAAGTATCTTACCTGGTAAAGCTTCATCTTGACCTTCATTCCCGCCGAGACGACCCCACCGCTCTCAATGTCCTGGAAGTTGTAGTGGGCCACCTTCTGCCCCCATTTGTCTGTCAGGAAATCTGTCGGTTGTGGGAAATACTCGATCTCGGAGAGCAGCTGCTGATTGGGGAGATTTTCCGGCACGGCAAGGTAAATGTCGACGTCTTTCACCACCCCGGGGCCATAGTTTCTGACCTGGTTAGTGTACTCTAAGAACTGCTCCTTCTCTTCAGTTCGGGAGTATGTCTCGTCGTCGTGTATCTTTATCTTGTAGATCTGATCCGTCTGATAATCCACGTTCCAGAGGTTCTTTCCATCCCAGGCAAGTCCGCGGGCATACGCATCCGGCGCATCGAAGAACAGAATCACCTCTCCCTTATCCGGGGTGATCATGTAGATCATGTCAGCGATACGGTCTGTCACCCACAGATACTTCCCATCATAGGCCAAACCGCAAGGGTATTTGGAGGGTGAAGGGATGGTGTTGATTGTGGTCCCGTCCTCGGTACTTATCTGATGGATCTTGTTATCTCCATCATCCGCGATCCACAGGAATTCCCCATCCCAGGCCAACCCTTCCGGCCGATCGCAGGGGGCCCACAGTGTTTTCACCACAAGACCGCTTTTCGGATCGATCTGATAGATGAAATACTCTTCTTCCGACGCATCCACGTTCCAAAGGTATTTCCCATCCCAGGTTAAACCCCGCGGCCGGTATCCCGGGGAGGTAAGCGAGTCTACCACATTCCCATTCTTGGGATCGATCTTGTAGATCATGTCCGTCTTGCGGTCACAGTTCCACAGGTATTTCCCGTCGAAGGTCAAACCGGTGGGACAGGAACCGGGAGAGGCAAAGGATTTTTCCACGTCCCCGGTCACGGCAAAGGCAGATGATGTTGCACTCATGGTCATACATCCCAGGATAAAGAAACTGAAAACGACAGCTTTAAGCTTTAGCATAACGACTCTCCCTCGTTGAATGGGTTAGATAGTAAAACGATCATCTGAGTCAAAGACCTCACCCCCTAATCCCCCTCTCCATTTTATGGAGAGGGGGACAAAAGGAGGTGAGGTGAGAAAGGATCTTCCTTTCAGAAGCGGTCACCTGACAAATTCTACCTTTCTCTTCAATCCTTGATGTAGTATATCCACCACCGGTCTTCTTTCTTGTAAAGCCTTGTCTTGGTGTACTCCGTTATGCCGGTCTTTTGATCCACAAAGGTCACTTCCACCAGGGCACTATCGCCTTCGACCTCCTCCTTGTTCACCACTATCATTTTGTTCTGCCATTTCAGCCGGGTGCCTCCGCTTCCTAAGAAATTCTGCCAGAGCTGTTCCTTGACTTTGGAGAAGACCTCCGCGCTCACGCTGTCGGGGAGTTCCCTCAGTTTTTCCTGGGTGAATCGGTCTAAATCCAGATACGTTTCCAGCGATGCGGTATCCGCTTTGTTCACCGCCTCGATGAAATCCATGACCACTACCCGGGGACTGGGCGATTTGCTGCACTGAGTGGCGAAAAGGAGAATGAGAAGAAGAAAAAAAAGGGGGAAGATTCTCTTTTGCATTTTGCTCCCTTTTAGGCGGTTGTAGCTATTCCTCTTGTCACAGAAGAAAAATACCGTCCCGGAGTTAAATGTCAACAGTTTTTTGGAGAAGCCTGATGTTAGCAAAGCTAACAGAGAGAGGAAATATCAGATGTTGATTGACCTGTGGGCAACGGGGGGAATCTCAGAGATGGAATTCCACCACGTGCCCATCCTTCAGGACGAAATCCTTCTGAACCATCTGACCGTCGAAGACTCCCTCACCCCAGACCCGGGCGAATTTCAAGCCCCGGGCAAAATCCTTGTGGATTTCTCTTGCTGCATCCAGAAGCGTGCTGCCCACCTTCATTATCACCGGATCTTCATAATCCGCTTTCTTGCCGCGGGTCTTGGTGTAGACTCTTAGAATCTGCAGCGTGTCAAATATGTATCGTCTGAGTTCTTCTAAATTGGCCTTATCTTCGGCGGATATGTGAAAGATAGGGAGCTTGTCTCCGTACGATTCCTTTAGGATACTCAAATTTGTCTTGAAAAGCGGGAGATCACTCTTATTGCCCAGAATGACGGTCTTCTTGTGGGCTATCCCATCGGCCGGATTGATCTCCCCCTCCTCGCGTTCTAAGATTATCTTGTATCCTTCCAGCTTCTGGAGCACTGCCTCCATTTCGTCCGCCATGGTCTCCGATCCCAAATCTACTACCAGTAATACCAGGTTGCAGTTGCGGACGATTCCTGCCAGCCAAGGCTCCATGTGTTCAGCAGCTATGGGAGGCGTGTCCACCAGTTGAATCTGGATGTTCTCGAACGGCATCATCCCGCAGACAGGTTTGACGGTGCTGTATGGATAGGCGGCAACCTCAGGGGTGGCGTTGGTGAGGGAAGCCAATATCCGGGATTTTCCGGCATTGGCAGGACCGGTCAGCACCACCTGAGCCGCGCCCTCCCTTTCTACATAGAACTGATCACTCCTTCTGCCGGCTTTCTTCTTCTGCTGGATTTCCTTCTTGAGCTTGGAGATCTTGGACTTCAGATCCGCCTGCAGCTTGTCGGTGCCCTTATGTTTGGGCATGATGGAGAACAGCTCGTGCAAAATCTTCAGCTTCTCCTGGGGATCCTTGGCCGCTCGGTATCTCTTTTCGGCTTCGTAATACTGGGGCGGTAGATTGGCTGGCATACGTACTGCACTCCCGGATTGACAGATGCAGCAATCCTCTGTGTTCGGAGATCTAGCGGTTCGATCGTTTCTGACCTTAGAGCTTACCCTTCAAGAAACGCTCCTGCTGAACCAAGGCCTTGAGGTGATCTTTCTCCCATTTGGTTAGGAAATTGAAGAGCGCCTTCAAATCCCTATTCTTGGTTCTCTTGGCATGCTTGCCGTAAAACTCCATGGAGTTTCTCTCCAGGAGCTGACCTATGCGCAAAGCAGACAACTCGAAATGGGCCTCCTTTATCTTGCTCTTAAATCCGGCCGAGAAGATGGGGCTTTTGGATCTTGCAGCGGACTTCTTTCCGTGCCCTTTGCGGGTGAATTTGAACTTGGTCTTGGTCTTTATCGCCTGGTGCAACCCCTCCAATACTCGCTTGTGATCAACCTCATCCTGGGCCAGCGAGCGGAATGCCGCCTTCCCCTTGCGATCCTTGATCCTCGCCGCAGCCGCCTGGAAGAAGTGGTATCCGTCACTTTCCACGCTAATCGCTTCTTTGATAACCTTCAATAGTTCCGCCGGTTTCTCCAGCATCTCTTCTCCCTTGTGCCTTGGCTTATTTGATATGAGTGAGAACTTTCGCGCCCGCGAACGTCCGGAATCTAAAACGGATAGAACCTCGCTTCAGTCCAGTAGTCCTCCTGCAAGTATTTCTGCTGATTCACCAAGGCGCGGAGGTGTTCGCCCTCCCAGTCGGCCAGATAAGCGAAGAGCATCTTCACGTCCTCTCTTTCGGTCTCCACGGCTGATTTCTTATAAAAGTCTATGGAGTTCTTCTCCAGGAGTATTCCGACAGACAGCGCGGTCATCTCGAACTGACTCTTATCCAACCTGGCTTTGAACTCCTTGGAGAAAATGGGGCTCTCTGAGGTGGTCTCGAGTATGCTCGTGATCTCCTTCACCTCGTCGAATTTAAACTCCCCCTCCTCTTTCACGCTCTGATACAGACCCTTAAGTATCTGCATGTGGTTGGTCTCGTCTTTGGCTAAAGACGCAAAAACCTCCTTCCCCTTAGCATCTGAGGTCTTCTCTTCCGCCAAACGATAGAATTGATAGCCATCATATTCCACGCGGATGGCGTTCTTCACTGCTTTCAGGAGTTGCTCCTTTTTGTCCATTGTCCTTCTCCTCAAACTGGCGTGTTCACATGTTTCTAATATAGACGCAATATTCACCTTGTCAAGTTTGATACGAATCTGAGCTTTGCGAGCAGAGACGTTCGCTGAACCTAAAGAAACCAGCACCTAACTTAAGTCAGGTGCTGGTTCAAATACCCCGGGTCTGCCTGAAGTCATACTACCCGTGGGGGCAGACACTTCAGACTGCGCAAAATCAGCAGCAACTTCAGAGGTTGAGCAATTTCACCTTGCCGGTTCCGGCTATTATCTCCCCGATGGGATAGGCGGTCTCCTTCAGTGAGGAGAGCTGTTTGAGTATTCTTGGCGTATCCTTCTCAGGCACCACCAGGATCATCCCGATTCCCATATTGAACGCCTTGAACATCTCCCGGTTGTCTATGTTGCCCAGTCTCTGAAGGAGACCGAAAATCGGCGGGATTCTCCAGGAATCGGCCGCAACTCTGGCATCGCAGTTCTTGGGAAGAATGCGTTTCAGATTCCCTCTGATCCCTCCACCGGTGATATGCGCAAGCCCCTTGATCCTGGATTTCTTCAAAACCGGGAATATCGAAGGTGCGTAGCATCGGTGGACTTTCAACAGCTCTTTTCCTACTGTGGTCCTCAGTTCCTTGACGTGGAGATTAACGCCCAGACGTGCTCTCTGGAAGAGAACTTTCCGGGCCAGCGAGTAGCCGTTGGTATGAAGCCCGCTTGATTTCAGGCCGATTATCCGATCTCCCGGCCGGATGCCCGAGCCATCGATTATCTCTCTTTCCTCGACCACTCCGACGATGCATCCTGCCAGATCGTACTCACCTTTCTTGTAGAACTCCGGAAGCTCGGCGGTCTCGCCGCCTACAAGGGCACAGCCGACTTTCCTGCATGCTCTGGACAGACCCTTGACGATTTGCTCTACCACGTTCGGAAGCAGCTTTCCTGTGCCAATATAATCGAGAAAGAACAGGGGCTTCGCGCCATGCACCAATATGTCGTTCGCGCAGTGATTAACCAGGTCCTCACCCACGGTATCATGCTTTCCGGTCATGAAGGCCACTTTCAACTTGGTCCCCACTGAATCGACGCTGGAGACCAAAACCGGAGATTTATATTCGTTCTTCTTCAGGGAAAAGAACCCTCCGAAGCTTCCGATGCCCTTCAAAACACCGGGGGTGAAGGTCGACTTTGCCAGATCCTTGATTCTCTCCGTTGCCCGGTCGCCGGCGGAGATGTCCACCCCGGAGCTTTTGTAGGTAAGTCTCTTCTTCATATTTCCCTCAACGGTTGGTGCCTATTATCTCAGGAAAGGTTGGGTTGAGTCAACTGCTTTTGAGAAGTTTATCCGATGCTCAAACTTGCTCTCGAATTGACCTACAGAAGCCTTTGGCCGTTGATCTCCAGATGGAATTCCAATCCCAAGAATTCGGCCGCTCTCCGGCACACCAGCATTCGCGACAGGAATATCTCGAAATACTCCATCACCTGGGAGATGGAGGTATCGATCTTGATCTCCAGCGTGACGATCTTCTTCTCCTCGTCCACCCTCAAAAATGAGCTTTTGGCCGCGTAGTTCACCCGATCGTGAATGTCCAGCTTGATCTCGTCCAAGGTGCGCACGCGGGAGCTGTGTACGTCAGATTTGTCTGCTAAGACCACTGCCGCGCAGACATCGGAGACCGGCTGACCGTCTTTTTCGTCGTGGTTTCCGATGGCGGCGATTACGTCCATGATATCTTCCGGCGGCATCTTCATCTCAGAAAGGATGGACCGGGCTAAGATGGCCCCGGTCTGGGCATGATACTCCCGGTTGATCACGTTTCCGATGTCGTGCAGATAGGCGGCGATGGCGGCCAGATGCGCCCGCTTTTCGGGATGCTTCAACCTGTCCAGGATGTTGTAGGCAATGCTGGCAGCTAAACTGGCGTGCCTCTCACCATGCTCTGTATAACCGATAACCCCCAGGATCTCGTCTGACTTCTTTATCAGAATCTTTACCTGCTCGTTCTTTTTGACGTCCTCTACCGTTATCATCAATTCTCACCTCTTAAAGAATTTTTCTACCTCTCCCCCTATCCCCCTATCCCCCTCTCCATAAAATGGAGAGGGGGAACACCGGGGGTGAGGTTTTTAGAATATCAACTTCATTAAGATCTTAAGAACCTTCTTCCTACTTAAGAATCTGAGTTCCATGAATCCAAGTTCGAGTCACTAAAGTGGAGAAAAATCTCAAATTGAAAGTCATCTTCAAGTACCAATCAAAATAAAGGTTGGATATAAGTTTGTGTCTGCCTCAAAGCATATCCATGGGGTCTACATTAACGCTTATACGAACCGCTTCCTTCTTTTTTGCACTTTTCTTGTCCTGCATAAGCTCTTTTATCAGACCGCCGACTCCGGAGACCTTTTTCGTCTTTATCAAGAGCTGCCATCGATGTTGATTCTTCACCTTCGAGATCGGCGCGGGGGCGGGGCCTAAGATCTCCAGCCTCTTCTGCCCTCCTGTCCTTGCCTTTCTATCTAACGCGGAGGAGAAACTCTTAGCGCGCGCGGCGACTTGCTCTGAGTCCCTGCCGGAAAACACCATCAAAATCAGGTGGTTAAACGGAGGATAGCCCAAGTCCCTCCGCTGCTCCAGTTCTCTCCGATAGAACTCTTCGAAGTCATGCGAGGCGGCGAGCCTGATGCTCCATTCCTCGGGGTAATAGGTCTGGACGATCACCTCTCCTTCCCGCTCTCCCCTGCCGGCCCTGCCCGCCACCTGGGCAAGCAATTGAAAGGTCCTCTCCTTGGAGCGGAAATCCGGGAGGTCCAGACCCAGGTCGGCGGAGATCACGCCCACCAG
>JBARPX010000211.1:0-3006 GCA_049643405.1 Candidatus Zixiibacteriota bacterium | reverse complement strand
AGGCACGACTTCATAGTACATCACCTCCTTGGGTTTTTGGGTTTTAACTTTCTTACCCTTCGCGGAAGAAGGTAAGTTGCCTTAGACCTGAACCATCTTTGTTGATGATCCAGAGTTGACCACTGCCAGGAACTTTCTCTAAAAAATTCCAGTGGAGAAAAACAATCCGCTCACCATCGGGGCGACTCCAGTCATTCCTCCAATCAGGTCCTTTGGTCAGGGATCGTAGATTAGAACCATCGGCATCCATTACCCAGAGCTTAGGGTAACCTTTTCGTGGCTGGAAATAAAATAAAATCTCCTTCCCGTTAGAGGAATATTTGGGTAAACGAGTGTCGGCAGCATATGGATCGGTTTGATTAAGAGAAGTGAGTCTGACAACGTCTGAAGTATCATTAAAGTTTACCCTGTAAATTTCTCGATGAAAACCAATATAGATTAAATAATTCCCATTAGGTGACCAATTTGGCATTCTCCCTCCGGCGATTCTCTTTTTACCTTCTCCTTCTGAAGTCATAACCCAAATGCCTGTTGTATCGGTTGTTCTATCATACGCAATCCACTTTCCATCAGGACTCCAAGCAGGATAGAAATTTCGTCCCTCCAAGGTTAGCTGTTTTAAACTGTTCGTATCTACTTGTGCTGGCTCTAAACTTGTCACCTCCACCGTGAAAATTTGAGCCCCGCTCATTAGCGCCAACTTCTTTCCGTCTGGACTCCATGCAGGAAGCCCAAATCCACTGATCAATGGCTGTTTCTCCCCGTTCTCTGAATTCACTAACCAGATGCCAGCGAACCCTCGATCCGGTTCACCATCGCCATTGGTATCAACGCTGTCCGAATGTTCCGCAGCAATCCAGCGACCATCAGGATGCCAGGCAGGACGGTCAAAGAATTGAGATATAATGGGTGGTTCTCGTCCACCACCGTCCGTTGACTTCTTAGTACAACTTAATAAAGTCAACAAAAATAGTAACCACCAAAATCTTCTGAACTTAGAGAGGATCATATCGACTCCTCCGAGGTTTTCAAGCTTGCTTCACTTTGAGGGATGGTGAGCTTGTGCGGCCTTCTCTTTATCTATTTACCACCCATCAGAAGTTAATTGTCTCTTGTTGCTTCCATCAACATCCATGATCCAGAGCTGCCCCTGTTTTGAGCTATATTCTCTGGGGTTCTCTCTAACATAAACAATCTTATTCCCATCCGGTGACCAGGCGGGATACCTTCCTCCCTCACTCGTTAATTGTTTTAGATTGGTTCCATCTGAATTCATCACCCAGATTTGCGGCAGGTGGTGCCCTGGTGCGATTTTTTGAGAACTGAATACTATCTCGGAGCCATCAGGAGACCAGTGAGGATAATGGCTGTCTCCACCCAGAAAGGTCAGTTGTTTAGCATTTGCTCCGTTTGTGTCGGCAATCCAGATTTCATTTTTAAATTTATAGACGAAATGAGACGTGTCGGGTGACCAATCCGGCGTACTCATAAATCCTAAATATCTTTTGTTTCCTCCATCAGAGTCCATGATCCACATTCCAGTGCCAGGCTGAGGTCGGGTATAGGCTATTTTTTTCCCATCCGGTGACCAATCTGGGAAGCGGTTTGTTCCTTCAAAGGTCAGTTGAGTCAAGCTGTCTCCGTTCAGGTTTATAGTGTATATTTGTGCATTCATTACAAAAACGAGTTTTGGCTCAACTGGATTCCAATCTGGTAGGTCTCCTCCCCACAAGAACATTCTTCTGTTCGTTCCATCGGGGCTGATAAACCAAATCCCCCTTTGAGTCGGATCACCATCGCTTCCCCCATTAGGTCTGACTTTTGTGATCCCGCTATACCAATATGCTATAGTATTTCCATCCGGTGACCAAGCAGGAACATCGCAGATTATGGGGTATCCTGGTGTAGGGGGTTTAATTCCGTTCGTGGATTTCTTGGAGCAATTAAATAAGGTCAGTAAAATAACAAAAAACCACAATCGTCTAAAAAAGAAGCTCATAGATTCTCCACGGCTATCTGCAGGTTAACTCGCTTCATCTTCTCCCGATTCGCATCCATAAAGAAAATCTCAGGGGATGGTTCTTTCGTGGGATTGAATACAATCTTGGAACCATCGTGATAGCACAGGGGAAAACGGGTATCTTGCTCCCTCTGCTCATTTGGCTCCTCGTGTATGCAAATGGACAAATCAGGCGGTTGACAACTATTCTTTTGTCATGCAGTCCTGTCCTTTGGATCTTGGGGACAGATATATTTGCTCCCCCATTTCATTCTTCTCTCGTCAAAGAATCAAAACTCTGATGCTATAAAACCACAATAAACCGTAGAGTCAGCTTGTGAAAAAAGAGACTCTCGTCTTTTGCTATTTGGTTTTAGGAAGAAGGATCTATTTCATTATCACGAATTTCCCTACCTGGTTTTCTCCGGTATCCTTGTCCTCCACGCTGAAGAGATAGATTCCCGATACCACCGCCTGCCTGTTGCGGGAGATTAGATCCCACTGATCAATGGTTGCATCGAGATCGTCTCCATCCCTTTCGTGGTGCAAGGTCTGTATCAGATCACCATCCAGAGAATATATCCTGATGGTGCATCGGGGAGGCAGGTTCACAAACCTTATCCGCTTCTCGTAAATGCCTTCCGACTCGTACTTGTCGTCAACATACCCCCCGTCTATCCGATAAGGATTGGGATAAACCATCACCTTCAGACCCTCGGCCTCAACCGTCTCCCAATTGTCGACCGGCCATACCTCGGTGGTATTGATCAGCTTGGATGATTCCAGAGCTTGAAGACCGGTCTGAGGATCACCCACGTCGAACGCAGTTACCGCATAGTGAACCGACTGAGAGGCAAACTCAGGCAACTCAAACTCATAGTCCCAGTACCGGTCCGAGGTGTCGGCAGGCGAGGTGCGATCCACCAGGTTCCTATAGGCCGTGTCAGCGATTATGGCATCAAAACCAACGTTCCAATCCTGAGCCTCAAAATATAACGAATCACGAG
>JBARPX010000210.1:0-8836 GCA_049643405.1 Candidatus Zixiibacteriota bacterium | reverse complement strand
CGACCCTTGAAAACCGCCGAAGAGGACCAGAGGACCAAAGCAGAGGACCAGTTCGACCCCCTGGGCTTTCCGCAGGATCGGGTGATCGTTACAGAAGAAGAGCCTCCGGGCAGAAGCAAGAAGGCTGTAGAGTTAAACAAGGATAACCACCTTACGTTGGAGGAATCACCTGAGACCGAGGTCCCTTTCCTGCAGAAGATTCACCGGGTGCAGTTCTTCGCCACCAAATATCCGGATGAAGCCAAACAGGTGGCCGAATCGGTGGCAGATGAGCTTTCGGAGCAGACCTACATTGTATACAAGGCTCCCTACTACTGGGTAACGGTAGGGAACTGCGAGACAAAGGAGGGGGCAGATTTTCTTCTGAGAAAGATAAAGAGATTAGGATACAACCAAAGCTGGGTGGTGGAGGTGGAACTGGAGGTGGAACCTTAAACCAGTTTTTCAAAAAAACAAAATACAGGGACGTAATTTGTTAATCAAAACCAAAATGTTGCCGGGCAACCAGGACGATCCCGACAAAAACGTCATATCAGATGCTGCCAGGGTGATAAAGGGCGGCGGCATAGTCTCGTTTCCCACCGAGACGGTTTATGCTCTGGGTGCCGACGCCTATAATGAGGAGATGGTGGCAAAGATCTACCGGATCAAAAGAAGGGATAGATCCAAGCCCATATCCGTCTTCTTAAAAGGAGCACAGCAAACCCGGAGGATAGTTGACTTTGTTAACCCGGACGCCGAAAAGCTCATGGAGAAATTCTGGCCCGGGCCTTTAACCCTGGTATTCAAATGCACCTCCTCCAAGCTGTCGGTAGTGCTGGCCAAGGGTGATAAGCTGGGCGTTCGGGTCTCTCCCAGCAATATGATTGCACAGTTTCTGGAGGAGACTGGAGTACCCATCACGGCCACCAGCGCCAATATCTCCGGAAAGAAAAGTTGTGTGGCGGCAAATAGAGTCTTCTATTTCTTCAACGGAAGGGTGGAGCTGATTATAGACGGAGGCAAGTCGAACGTCTTCCTTCCCTCCACCGTGCTGGACGTCTCCGGCGAAGACGCTTCCTTAATTCGGCTGGGGCATATACCGGTGGAGGAGATAAAAAAGGTGGTGCCAAGCTTAAGGATTCCGGAGGAGGAAGAACCCAAGGAAGACTGTAAAAAAGAGGTGAAGGTGAGCTCGGTTTCCGAAGAGCCCCAAAACGAAACTGATCAGACTCAGACCAGCACCGTGAGTTGATCAAAAAACAGAGGTCGTTCTGTAATGAAAGAGTTCGTCAAGAAATGGATTAAGGCCATACGAGCCCCGTTCTTCACCGCCAGCGCCATCCCGGTTTTGGTTGGAACCGCCTTGGCCTGGAACATGACCGGGAAATTCAGCCTGTATAAGTTCATCCTGGTGCTGGTGGGCGTTCCCCTCTTCAACGCAGGAACGAACTTGGCCAACGACTATTACGATCACAAGACCGGAAACGACGATATCAACACCAGCCTCACGCCTTTTTCCGGAGGAAGCCGGGTAATTCAAAACGGAGTGATTCCGGCGAAGCACATGTTGATCGGTTCGTTTTTGTTCTTCGGCCTTGGTTCCGTCATGGGGCTCTATTTGAACGCGATCACCCCGGGGAATCTGGTCTTATACCTGGGCATCTTCGGGCTTTTGAGCGGCTTTCTCTATACCGCCACCCCGGTGCTCATCGGGTATCGGGGCGTGGGCGAGCTTGTGGTCGGCTTGAATCTGGGCACGCTAACCATAATCGGATCCTACTTCGTCCAAGCGCACAGCGTAAGTTGGCCTGTCTTCTGGATGTCGCTCCCCATCGGCTTTCTGGTAGCCGCCATTCTGTACATCAACCAATTCCCGGATTATGAGGCGGACAAGGCAGTGAACAAAAAGCACCTGGTGGTGAGGTTAGGAAAGAGAAGGGCGGTTTACGGTTACTATCTTTTAATTGCATCCACTTATCTGGTAATAGCCGGAAGCGTGCTTTTCAGAATGGTCACTCCCTTTGCCTTAGTTTCTTTCTTAACCCTCCCCTTAGCCATCGGCGCCGTCAGGACGCTGAAATCAAACTACGACAAGATAGCTGAACTTATCCCCGCTCAAGCGAAGACCATTCAGACACATCTCTTTACCGGCCTCCTTTTGACCTTGGGGCTGATCGTGGGAAGGGTGATCTGAAATGCAGGTGGGGTTAGGGTCGTTGTAATCCTGACGCAACCAGATTCCTTCACATTTGCATCGGGACTTTGTCCTGGACGCCCAGACGGGCCGGTATGGGGTTTCCGTAGTCCCGATGCCTCAACCCTCCCTTCTGGACCCTCTGATCTCCACCAGAAACACGTTCACAAGTTTCGTATGAATCATAATGGTAATTTGGCAAGAAAAAGCTACAAAATTGTCATGCTGAGCGCAGCGAAGCATCTGGATTCAGATTCTTCCCCCTTCGGGCTGAGAATGACAAAGGGAGTAAATCGTGTGCGCGTATGTGTCATGCTGAGCAAAGCGAAGCATCTGGCTTTGGATTCTGAGTCCCCCGTACGGGGGACTCAGAATGACAAAAGGACAACTTTCGACCTTTTTTGATTTCTTATGCTTGATTTAGTTCTTCTTCATCCTCCCAGCATATATGACTTTCGGAAACGTTCCGTGATGTGGGGGCCGATTAGCGATGTGATCCCCTCCACCCCGGTCTTTGACATGTTTCCTCTCGGCTTTGTAAGCCTATCTCACTATCTGACCAGGCAGGGGTTCAACGTACGGATAATAAACGTCGCCCACAAGATGCTCTCTAATCCGCGTTATGACGCAGAAAGAGAGATAAAGAAGCTGAAGGTCTCCGCCTTTGGGATCGATCTGCACTGGCTGCCCCATGCTCAGGGAAGCTTAGAACTGGCCCGGATAGTGAAAAAACATCATCCCCAAACTCCGGTGATCTTCGGGGGGCTATCGTCGACCTATTATCATAAGGAACTCATCACCTACCCTCAGGTCGATTTTGTCATGCGCGGAGACTCCACCGAGGTGCCTCTTTACCGCCTGCTGTCCGCTATCAGGAACGGGAGCAGGCTTGATGAGGTACCCAACCTCACCTACAAGGAAAACGGCGAGGTGAAAGTCAATCCCACCGACTGGGTTCCCGACGATCTGAATCAGCTCCCTCTGGATTATTCCCACATGATCAGATCGGCCATAAAGCACAGAGATCTCTCCGGGCACATTCCATTTTACGGCTGGCACGAGTATCCCATCACCGCTGTCTTCACCTGCCGGGGCTGCAGCTATCACTGCGGAACCTGCGGGGGATCACAGGAGACTTACCATGAGTTCTGCCACCGCCAAAAGCCAGCCTTCCGGGATGCGGAGCTGGTGGCCTCCGACGTTTCTCAGATCGCCCGGTATTTCAAAGGACCTATTTTCATCCTGGGGGACATTTTTCAACCCGGTGAGGAGTACGCTGTCAAGCTCTTGAAGCTGTTTTCAAAGCAGCGATTGGACAATCACGTGGTGCTGGAGTTCTTTGACATTCCTCCCTTGGACTCTCTGGATTTGATGGCGGCATCCATCCCTCATCTCAATATCCAGCTTTCGCCTGAGACTCATGACCCGGAGATAAGAGCGGCTTTCGGTCGACCTTATAACAATCAGAGAATGGAGGAGATGATCGAGAGAATTCTCAAATTAGGCTGTCACAAGTTCGATCTCTTTTTTATGATCGGGCTACCTGGTCAGACCACCCAATCGGTGATGGACACGGTTGAATACATTGATCACCTCCTGACCCGAGTCGGTAATGGCAAAAATCTCTTCCCTTACATTTCTCCATTAGCCCCCTTTCTGGATCCGGGAAGCAAGGTCTTCGAAAACCCGAGGGAACTTGGTTACAAGCTGTTCTATCGTACTTTAGAGGAACACAGAAAGGCGCTTCTGCAACCAAGCTGGAAGCAGATGCTCAACTACGAGACTGACTGGATGACCAGAGACCAGATCGTGGAGAGCACCTACGAGGGCGCCTTAAGGCTCAATCGGGTGAAACACAATCACGGTCTGATCAAGCTCAACAAATTCAAGGAGATCGAAAAGAGGATAAACCAAGCTCGAAATATCATCCGGGCTATCGATGAGCGGTTAGCCAGGCATGGGCCAGGTGGAATTGGACCTGAGCCTGCTCAACAGGACTCCGAAGATGCCGGGTCATCTACCAGATCACTGCAGGTCTCCACGATCTGTGACAAGGACGAACTCAAATGGCCGGTGAGGTTTCTTAAGTTTAACCTTCCCAAGGGCTCATGGAGATTTCTATCACTGCTCAGAATGAAAAACATCCTGGGCTTGATTTTACGCGGGGATGACTTGTCCCCAAAAGCGGAGAAGGAGTCCGTCTGAGAGGAACATATTACGATCTCGATTTCTTCTTGCCTTAACTGAACAACCTCGAGCCGGTTGGGAGACCAGAACCTAACTTAAGTTAGGTTCTGGTCTTTCGCTTCGTGGAGACTACCGTCGCATAAAAAGATCAAGGGGTTAGAAACTCTGGACAGGTACTCTTGTTTTTCCCTGCCAAAAAACTATATTGTAGAGAATAGTTTCTTGCAAGCCTTTCTGAAGGAGGAAAAACATGTATGATTATCCCGTCAACTACGGTGTCGAATACCCCGAGAAACCCTCGCGGCTTCTGGTGTTGGCCCGGATCCTTTTGGGCTGGGTCTACATCGGCATACCCCACGGATTATTTGCCTTAGCCTACGGCATCGCAGCTTTTTTCGTTGCCATTCTGTCATTTTTGGCTATATTGATTACTGGATATTTCCCATTAAGCTGGTTTGATTTTCTGATCAGATATAACCGCTATGTCAACCGGCTGGTATCTTATTGCACCTGCATGACGGATAAATACCCGCCATTCAGCGGAAGAAGATAATCGGGACGAAAATTATGTTTCGGATCCTGTTCTTAAAACCAGACGTTGGAGGTTGTGAGAAATGAAAAAAGTTCTGATCTTCACGGCAATTTTGTTGCTGGTGATTTTTACCTGCTCCAAGAAGAACATAACCAACAACTATTATCTTTCGCCCGAACTGGGAGCGATTGTGGGGTTTGTTCATCCACCTGAATCTGAGGCAAAGGTAACCGCCTATCTAGGAATAGAGACGGCCTCAACCTACATCGACACAGCCGGCTATTTCGAGCTGCTTGACCTGGCCCCAGGCGGTTACAGTCTTGTGGTGGAAGCCGAGGGATGGACTTACGATTATCCGCCAAAAAGGGTAACGGTTTCCGGTGGGACCACATACTCCGTGGACACAGTCTTCCTTACCTCGATTCACGACCTGATCGACTACGTCGTACCGTTCGACGGGACGCAGCAGGTAAGGCCAGACGAGAGGATTAGAATCAGGTTTCGCAGAGGCATGAACACAGAGAGCGTGGAGAAGGCTTTCAGTCTGGAACCAGTGGTGGAGGGCGATTTCTACTGGTATGCACAGGGTCGACCTCCATCGGACTTTAAATCCGAACTGCAGTTCACTCCCAGAGCTATGTACGCGTCGAACACGACCTACCAGGTCACCATCGACACCACTGCTTCGGACGTTGAAGGGATAAAGCTATCTGAGCCGTACCAATTTTCGTTCACCACTCAAGCAATTAGTATAATATCAACGATACCCATGCACGGAGAGACCTGGGTTTCTCCGATTACCAGTGTAACAATACATTTCAACACACAAATGGATATGGAGTCGGCGGTCTTGGCCTTCAGGATGGTGGATTCCCAACTGAGCGATGTAACGGGAGACTTCTCCACCTACCACCTCAGTTCACTCATCTTCCGCCCGGACACGAACTTGACCGGCGGCGAAACGTATACTGTCACCATAGATACGAATGCAAAGGACCTTTACGGCGGCTCGCTGCCTGAACCCTACACTTTCTGGTTTACCACCCGCCCGTAGAGCTTGACAGCGAGAAACCTTCGTAGAGGTTTACCGATCGTCTAAAAAACCGGAAGACGAAGATTCGCAGTCGATCCTCCAAGACCCCGCCTCAGCGGCTACGACGAATCAGGACAAACGTACAGACTCTCTGAATAAGGCCATAGTCTCCACCCTACAAGCGTTTCGCCTCTCAGTCCCCACCTTCCCACCAGACATGCCCAATCACGTGGAGACAACTGATTTTTTTGATGTTGACACTCCGACAGGTGACGTATATATTCGGTAGCGTTGGACAATTCTCCAAGATCAACACAAACTCCTCGGGGATTTGTGATGACATTCGGCCTTTAAGCCGATTTTAATTATTGTTGGCGGTATCCTTCTCTCAGAGGAAACAAGGTATACAATGGCAAAACGGGACTATTACGAAGTATTGGGATTGGGCAGAGACGCCGCAGAGGATGACATAAAGAAGGCCTATCGCAAGCTGGCGCTTCAGCATCATCCCGACAAAAACCCCGGAAATAAGGAAGCTGAGGAGAAATTCAAGGAAGGCACCGAGGCCTATGAGGTCTTGAAGGACCCGCAGAAGAGATCGACCTACGATCAGTTTGGTCACGCCGGCTTGGGCGGCGCTGGCGGCTTCGGCGGGTTTGACTTCACCTCCTTCGACCTGGGGGACGCCTTACGCGCATTCATGCGCGATTTCGGGGGCTTCGGAAGCGTGTTTGACGATTTCTTTGGCACCACCAGTCGGGCCCGGCGGGGAGCGCCAAAGGGGCAGGACATGCAGATAAGGCTCAAACTCAGCCTGGAGGAGATCGCCACCGGGGTGGAGAAAACGATAAAGATAAAAAAACTTCAGAAATGCAGCGAGTGCGACGGATCCGGGGCAGCCCGGGGCAGCTCTAAGAAGACCTGCCCAAAATGCCAGGGTGCAGGCCAGGTAAGGCGGGTGTCCCGCTCCCTGTTCGGGCAGTTTGTTAATGTAACCACTTGCGATCAGTGCAACGGAGAGGGGATGGTGGCCGATAAACCCTGTCCGGCCTGCCGCGGCGAGGGAAGGGAGAAAGGGACTTCTACCGTCACTGTGAAGATTCCCGCCGGCGTGACCTCCGGAAATTACATCCAATTGCGCAGCACGGGAAATGCCGGACCGCGGGGAGGTCCTCCCGGGGACGTTATCGTGCTCATCCAGGAACAGGAGCATCCCGTTTTCAAAAGACACGGAGACGACATCGTCCACGATACCATAATCAGCTTTAGCCAGGCTGCATTAGGGATTGAGATCACAATTCCGACCCTGGATGGCAACACCGACCTGAAGATTCCACCGGGAACCCAGTCGGGTAAGGTATTCAGACTTAAGGGAAAGGGAATGCCGCGCTTGCAGGGTTACGGGAAAGGGGATGAGTTCGTCAGGGTATTGGTGTGGGTTCCCACCCGTTTGTCTTCAGAGGAGAAGAAACTATTAAAGGAGTTGGGTTCCAAGGAAAACATGCAGCCACCCAGGGGAGACAAGAGTTTCTTCGAGAAATTGAAAGAGACCCTTGGAATTTAGGCAGTTCTAAGAGATCAGAACAGTCACGGAGGCGAGCTTCCGCTCTCCGAGAACACCTTTTCGACGCCGCCCAGACCGAAGGACACTCTGCGTCGTACGCATTCTTGGGCTGGCATCGATAAACCTTGAGTTTTCGTAAGATGATCACCAACTTCTACACTAATCCGGAGAAGATTAACAAAGAAACCCTGACCATCGAGGGGGACGAGGCAAGGCATATCCTTTCAGTGCTGCGTCATGGAGCCGGCGACGAGATCGATGTGGTGGATGGCCGCGGCACTAAACACAGGGTCCTGATAGAAGAGGCGTCCCGAGACTTCCTGCAAGGTAGAATCGTCTCGCAAACGCGGATGGAGAATGAGCCCCAATGCCATATTACCTTAGCTCAGGCCATCTGCCGCAAAGAGAGAATGGATTTCTTAGTGGAAAAAGCAACTGAGATCGGAGTGTCGTCCATAATTCCGATTGTGACAGAGAGAAACTTAGTCAAGGTTGACGATGCCTCCAGGGAGAAAAGCAAGATCGAGCGCTGGAGAAGATTGGCCATTGCAGCGATGAAGCAGTCGCTCCGAACCGTACTGCCTGAGATACGCGATGTAACCCCCTTTGACCAACTGCTTCCCCAAATAGGCAACTTTGACCTCTGCCTGATCGCCAGCCTGGATAAAGATGCTAAGAACGTAAGAGACTGTGAACAGCTCAAAACAAAACCCGATAGGGTTCTTCTTATAGTTGGCCCCGAATCCGGCTTCACCGATGAGGAGCTTACCCAAGCCAAGGCTCTGGGCGCAACACCTGTAAGCTTAGGCTCGAGAAGACTCCGCACAGAGACCGCAGGAGTGGTCTTCCTCTCTTTGGCTCTTCATCAACTTGCCGGCCTTGGATAACCGGAATTCGTCGACTGGCTTTTTCGTATCCCAGGCGTCGGACCTTCGTCTCAGACCCATACACCCCCTTTTCCCTGCCTTTTCTCCATCAATATATCCCCCGCCAAGCCGATAATAAATTAGGGTTCATCGCTTCGTAGCGAGCCCTTTGTTTTCGCATGTTCAGAGGTCATCCTGATGCCTAAGCTGATCACATTCGGAAAGGAATATCTTCTCTTCGCAGCGGAGCTTGTCTTTCTTATGGCTCTCTTCGGAGTCCTTCTGTTGATTGACTTTTCCATCTATCTTAAGCTGGCCTTCGCCTTCTTGTTCGTGCTCTTCCTGGTGGGATGGTTTCTTTTGAGCTTCTCCAAGCTGCAGCAGAGGTATCGTCTGCTGGCTAAAAAGCAGAAACGGAATATCGATAAGCTTCACCGGCTCTCGGAGTTGGCTGTCGAGCTTCCCAGGATTCCACTGG
>JBARPX010000209.1:0-6550 GCA_049643405.1 Candidatus Zixiibacteriota bacterium | reverse complement strand
CCATTTTTACAAAAAGAAGCGGCTCTCCTACAAAGAAGAGCCGTTTCTTTCATTATCTCCTTAATTCTGGCAGAAGAATCCTATGGGGCTTCCTCTTCTGCTTCCTCATGCCGTCCGCCCAGATGCTTGGCCAAGAACTTCTCAGCCGCGGCGTAGAACTCCAGACGATTTTCCGGTTTGGCAAATCCGTGTCCCTCATCTTCAAATAGGAGGTACTCGTAGTCGATTCCCTTCTCCTTGAGCGCCTCCACTATCTGTTCGGATTCCGCCTTGGGCACGCGCGGGTCGTTGGCGCCCTGGGCAATCAGCATCGGTATCTTTATCTGATCGACCTTGAAAAGCGGAGAGCGGGACTTCAAGAAATCCTCCTCGGTCTCGGGGTCGGCAATTCGCTTGTTCAGAAGCGATCTCATGACTTCCCAGTAAGGCGGAATGGTTGTGATCCAGGTCATGAGGTTGGCCGGCCCGACGATGTCGACCGCGCAGCAGAAGAGGTCAGGCGTGAAGGTGGCCCCAACCAACGCCGCATAACCACCATAAGACCCGCCGTAGATGGCGATCTTCTCGGGGTCGGCGGTTCCCTGCTGGATGGCCCAGTTGACCGCGTCCACCAGATCGTTATGCATCTTGCCGCCCCATTCCCTGTCCCCGGCGTTGATGAAATCCTTGCCATATCCGCTTGAGCCCCGGAAGTTCACCTGCAGGCAGACGTAACCCCGGTTGGCGAACCACTGGGCTTCCGGCTGGTAGCCCCACGTATCCCTGTCCCAGGGCCCGCCATGCACGTTCAAGACCATGGGCAGATTCTTCCTGCCTTTTCCGGGCGGGTAGGTGACGTATCCATGAATGGTCAATCCATCCCGTGACTCGAAGGATATCGGCTCCATGGAGGTCAATTCATACTGGTTCAACACCGGCCGGTGGTGAAACAGGAAGGTCCCCTTCTTGGTATCCCGGTCGTAGGCATAATAGGCCACCGGGCCGTTATCCTTGTCGAAACTCACCAGCCAGGTTTTATCGGCATCGTCCCGGTTGCGGACTCCGAAGTCTCCGTGATCAAGCTTCGCTATGGCCTCGAAATCACCCTTGATCGATTCATCCAACACCTGCCACTCGGTTCTTGCTTTGGTGAAGCTCACGGCCTGCACCTCGTACCTATCCGGGTGTATCAGCACGCCGCCGACATCATACTGGGGGTCTTCGGCGATCACCTCAAAACCCTGGGTGGCGATGTCCAGCTTGACCAGACGCCCTGCGTTCACTTCGCGCGAATCCAGAAGAATCAGGGAGTCACCCCCCACGGTGAAGGAGATGGGACCACTGGTCATGGTGTTGTCCGAATCCCAGGTGAGAAGTTTCTCCCAGCTGGCATCCTCGCTTTCCCGAAGCATCAGATCGAACCCGCCTTCAGGCGTGATGGCCAGCGCGCCCCGCACCTTGAACTCAGGATCGGTCACCCAACCGGCGATATTGCCTGGATTCCGTGCCACCAGTTCCAGTTCGCCGGAGGTCAAGTCCAGGTGATACACGTCGTGAACCGCTACGTTCTCTTTATTCATGGCGATGAGCAGCTCACTGGGGAAGTGCTTATTGCGATCGACAACGCGAACCTGTACGTTCTCAAACGGGGTGTAGTCCTGGATCTCGTTGGTCACCAAATTCACTCCATAGAGGCGCCAGTTCTCGTTTCCACCCACATCTTGCAGGTACATGACGTGTTTGGAATCCGCCGCCCAGAAATAGATCCGTATACCCCGATCGTCATCCTTGGTAACCGGCTTATCATCTTCAGCGCCGATGGTCCTCACCCACACGTTGAGCACGTTGTCCACCGGAGCTATGTACGCCAGCATGGTTCCGTCAGGCGAAATCTGAGGGCTGGCCTTCTCCGGGTTTCCGAAAATCACCTCCCTGGGAATCAGCTTAACCTCACTGGTCCCGCAGGAGGAGACAAACACCACGATTGTGGCGCAAAGCAAAACAGCGCCAATGACCCACAAGAGCTTTGAGCGTCTCACTGCTCTACCTCCTTGATTTAAGTGAACAGCATATTCTTCTGATCAGGATAGCTCCCTATCATATCTTTTTTCAAACTGCTCCGCCCAGACCATCAGAATTTTGTCGGCCCCTTTATAGCAAATGTCATCCGGAAAGTCAAGTCCCAACTTCCCGATTCAGAGAATTTCTTGATTTGTGTCCGGGGAGGATAGATCACTTCGGAAGTGCGGAGGGCAGGAGAACTCTACCTTGAAGAAATGCTGCTGGAACGTTGCGAACTGGTGGGGTCTATTTTATGAGGTGATTCAGCAGATCCAGGTAATCGGAGACCAGCCGGGTTATGAGGAACTTCTCCCTGACCATCTCCTTGCCTTTCTTGCCCATCCCCTCGACTATATCAGGATTCTGGAGCAGCTGTATGATCCTTTCAGCGAAGTCTTTCTTGTCACCTACTTTTACCAAAAAGCCATTTTCGCCTTCGATTAGTTGAAGAGGAATTCCACCTATGTCCGAAGCTACTACCGGGGTTCCTTTCCACAGCGCTTCGGTCACGGTAAGTCCAAAACCTTCCCTGGTCGACTTCTGTATTATGACTGCGGAGACTCTCTGAAGTGCATTAACCAAGATACTGTTCTCGCTGGTTATGAGTATGACATCTCCATTTTGCATCAAATCTTTCGCCTTTTGCTCCACCTTCTCATAGATCATCCAGCCCTCCGGGTCATCCGCTGCCATGCTTCCGCATAACACCAACCTGCAGTCGATTTTTTTCTTGACAAGTTTGAACACCTGGATGACTCCCTCCGGGTCCTTCCACCTGTCGAACCTCGATATCTGGGTTATCAACGGCTTATCCCTGGGTATGCCGAACTTTTTCAGATATTTCGAAATGTCCCCCTCTGATATCTCCATATTTTTGGGAGAGAGGGGATCGATGGCTGGATGAATGATCCTCTGCTCAACCGGTAAATCCTTCCTCCTGTATTTTTCACTTGAGATGATCATCATATCGTATCTGAGAATGAATTTTTTCAAGAAATCCCAAAGCGCACTGTTGGAGGCGGATAAATCCACGTGACATCTCCAGACCCAGGGCTGTTTTTTCGCATAGTATTTTGTCAGAGGAAGAGGCTGGGGATCGTGGATAACCACACAATCATGATCGATATGGGTGAATACGGAGAAATCCTCATTTGCTCGTATATACAAGTGTTTCTTTATTTCGGTAAGATTTATCGCCCCCCCCTGAAGCGCGTTGTGAAATTTCTTGGTTATGGCAAAGAAATCCGGGGTGCCGTGCAGAATCCTCCATCCGGTGTCGATCCCGATATCGTTCATCAGCACCACTACAGATCCCAATATCTCCGCCACACCTCCGCCCTGGTAGGTGGCATTTATATGCAGGATATGCTTCCCGGAAAGCCTTCTGGCCTTCCGATAGATGGAGGAGAGGACCTCATCTCCCACGATTTCACTGTAGTCGTCTAAGCTGCGCATCTCATCCTTTCGCCAACCGATGGATAAGTGCCCGTACCTCTTGCACCGAATCTAGGTTGAATTTGGCCTTCGAGGGACTGACCCCCACCTTGATAGAATAGGCTGATTCGGGGAGGGCGGCAAACAGATCCTCGTCAGTCCAATCGTCGCCTATGGCCAGGATGAAGTCCCACGCTTTTCGTGAGAGCCAGTGCAAGGCGGCCCGTCCCTTGTCGATGCCGACGCTTTTGATCTCGATGACCTTGCTTCCCTCCAGAATCCCGAGATTGAGATTGGCGGTGAGCTGCAGGAGCTCATCTTTCAATTCCCTGGCCCTTATCGAAGCCAGTTCAGTATCCGCTTTCCTGTAATGCCAGACTAGGGAGAAGTCCTTCTCCTCAATGAACGAGCCTGGTGTCCGGTCTTCATACCACTCCAGCACGGGCCGCATCTGCTCCTTCCAGTCGTCCCTGAGAGGTTCTACGGTCTGCCAGTCGGTCCCTCGATCCTTGATCCACACCCCGTGCTCGGCAATCAGATTGAGCCCTCGGCCACCGAACCATCTATCCAGGGTGTCTTTATCCCGACCACTTATCAGCACCACCTCGTTTTTCTGGTCCTTGCAAAGCGAGTCGAGCGTATCCAGGAGTCCTTGATCCGGTTTTGCCTTTTGCGGTCTTTCGGCGAAGGGCACGAGAGTCCCGTCGTAATCCAGCATTATAATACTATTATCGCACTGCCGGTAGCTGGTGATTAGCTTTTTCTGGGTCTCCTCAGTCAGTTTCCTCACGGCCAACTGCGCCTGGATTTTCTTCACCGAAGACAAGGCGTCAACGAAATCGGCTCCCCAGCGCACCACGTTATAACGGTTAAGCCTTTTCTGCATGATGCGGTTGCGCTCCACCTGTTCTTCCTCCGGCATGGTCAAAGCTTCCTTTATGGCCCAGGCTACCTCATCCTGGTTGTTGGGGTTTACTACGATAGCTTCTCCCAACTCCTTTGAAGCTCCCGCCATCTCGCTTAAGATCAAGACTCCTCGACCATCGGTTTTGGTGGCCAGGAACTCCTTGGCTATCAGATTCATTCCGTCCCTCATGGGGGTCACCAGAGCGGCATCTGCCACGTTATAAAGTGCGACCAAGCTGTGAAACGGCTGAGAACGATACATGTACCAGATGGGCATCCATCCGATGTTTCCTTGCTTACCGTTGATCTTGCCCACCAATTCGTCCACCCTGTTCTTTATCTGAGCGTACTGCTCCACTCCCGTGCGCGACGGGACCACCACCAGGATGAGAGTCACCTTTTCCTTGTATTGCGCGTTTCTCTCCAGGAAGAGATCAAACGCCTGGATGCGCTGGGGAATACCTTTGGTATAGTCCAGACGATCGATGGAGAGTATGACTTTCTGGCCTTCGAGTTTCTTCTCGAATCTCCGGATTGCATCTCGCACCTCCGGATCCTCGACCGCGCTGGCGAATCGTCTGTAGTCTATCCCCATGGGGAACACGTCCACCTTGGCCACACGATTGCCCGCATTGATCCGGCCAAAAGAGTGCTCGTGACCCAGAAGCCGGTGGACGCTGTCAAGAAAATGCAGCAAGTAGTCGTTGGTGTGAAACCCGATCAGATCCGCTCCCATGAGCCCCTCAAGGATCTCCTTGCGCCAGGGGAGCAGACGGAAGACTTCAAAGGATGGGAAGGGTATGTGAAGAAAGAAACCTATGCTGGCCTCGGGAAGCTTCTCTCTGATGAGTCCCGGGAGCAGCATAAGCTGGAAATCGTGTACCCAGATTACGTCCCCAGGCTGGGCCAGTTCAACCACTGCATCACAAAAGACCTGATTTACCCGTTTGTACGTCTCCCAGAAGCTCTTGTTGTATGAGGTATAGAGTGGAAAGTGGTGGAACAGCGGCCAAATCGTCTTATTACAGAAACCATAATAGTAATTATCCACCATTAGCTTGGAGAGAAAAACAGGATGACAGCCTTGTGCGCTCAGCCTTTCCTCTATCTGGTGCTTTTCTTCATCATCTATATTCTCCAGGGTCATCCCCGGCCAGCCTATCCACCGGCTGGAGTAGGACTTGTAGAATGAACTCAGTCCGGTGGCAACGCCACCGGCGCTGGGCAGAAACCGCAGGTTGCCTTCCCTTTTGATCACGCTCACCGGCAGCCTGTTTGAAACGATCAATAGTCTTTCCACGCTACCTCACTCCAATCTCGTTTTTTTTGATTGATTTGCGCGTCATATGCGAGCAGTCATATTCAATTATAGCAAAATCCAGAGGGAGGCGCAAGCCTTTTCCGTTCTCTACTACGGCGGAGCGTAACCGTATGGTTGGTCTCCGCTTACGATCCACTATGTGATGTGCTAATTTAAGGTAGGGGGAGACGAGGTTACAACATCCATTGGCTCCTAAGCGATCTCTGCCTTCGCGCCTGAACCCAAACGAATGGTGCACTTCTCCTCGAGATGGTGGGGATAGTAAGACTCCTTGGCCTTCCTGAGCCCTGGTTCTCCCAGGTCTTGTTCGCGGTTGACATACGGGACGTCCTGCCAGGATTTCTCACAGAGCTGCTGGTTGATTATCGCGTAAAGCTCCCTGATCTCTGGATTGGCTTTTTCGATATGGACCAGGGCGGTCTGATCGTTCAGCAGCTCTCCCAGGGTGTAAGCCTCTACCCTGCCTTCCATGATGATCACTCCACCCCGGAGCTTAAGAACGGTGAGGTTGGCCAGAGCTTGCCGAACAGCCTCCCACTCGTCCAGCAGGTTCATATCCTCTTCGCACCGGCGCCACTCACACCAGGTCTCAGTCAAAGCCAGACACTCCTTCACGTGCTCTTCGGCCAACGGAGCATAAGAGAACGACCGGGAGCCACGGAATCGGTTGACGTGATTCCGCTTGGAATGGTATTTCCGGCCGGCCAGCTTGATCAGATCCTCTGTTCGGTAAACGTAATCGAACTGATTCCGGGTTGGTTCGATCGATAAGTCGGTCGCTCCTTCGAGTTCCGAGATCAAACGCTTATCCGCCCGCTCGATTCGGGGGTCTTCCTCTCCCCTCTCATC
>JBARPX010000208.1:0-5189 GCA_049643405.1 Candidatus Zixiibacteriota bacterium | reverse complement strand
CTCCGACGCTGTTCTCGCGATCTGATTCAAAGCTTACCGTCCCTCCCGAAGACCCGCCAGACATCGCCACTGTCTGTGTATAAGAGGTAAAGCCGGGACCGACGCCAAACCCTAATAGGAAACCTTTGCGCTGCTGATCCCATGCTTGGGCATTGCTGACCAGACCGAACAGAACAAGACCGACAACGACCCAGACGAAACATCTCTTTGTCATAGCACACTCCCTTCCCTAAAAAAGATTTTACAAAGGCCTTCAGTCCATACAGCTGGCCAAGCCATCACTTCCTTTGTCTTCATGTTCTTCTTCACCTTATGATCTGGATGTATGGCCATCTGGAAATGCCTGCCTTCCTTTTTGCTCACTTCCTTATGGCTCGCAGGTCGACTGCGATGACAACACCATCTTTGGACATGTCTTCCAAGTTCATGCCTTGCGCTTTCGCTTCGGCTAGCACGGCGTCTACTTCTGAGGGACTGAGCTTGTAGGCTGCCCCGTCAATGAAGTCAACGGCCAATCCTATCAGCCCGCCTAAAAGGATGTTACCTGCGATCCAACCGTCAACACTTCGCTTCAGAGCCATCTCAACGGGTTCATATCCCTCCTTTTCAAAGCGTAAAACGATATTGGACTCTTTCCTCTTAAGTTCAATTACCGCAGGTGTAGTCGCCATCTGAACGTCCTTAACCACAACTTTTGCACCCGATGGCACAGAATTCACACTAATCTTCTGGCGGGTTCCGTGTACAATGGATGCACATGAGACTATAACGAGAACTGTGCCAATCCCCCCAAGTAGCAATAAGGAACATAGCCAAAATAGCTTTCTTTCTTTTGTCATTTTGAACACCCTCCTTTCATTAAATGAAACATCGACTGGCTAGCTTTAATGTATCAAGTGCTGCCTGTCCGAGCAGCGGTCTACATGCATCAAATTCAGATTCAGATATCGGACCATAGGTTTTACATAAGCAGATATCAGAACGTCGCCAAGAGTTTTCTACAGCCAATCCAGAAAAAAACTCATCCTTTTGCTTCGGGCGGAGGTTTAACCCCCGCCCGAACAAACCGAGAAGCTCTGGTTTACTCGCCGCCGGCGAACAGATAGTAGGTCACTCCGGCGCCGAAGGTCAGGAACCCATGACTGCCGAAGTCATCGCCGAATTTACCCTTGTCTTTTGTCATCACCATGTGGTAGTTGAGCCGTCCGAATACGGCCAGCTTCTCCGCGGCGAAATACTCCACTCCTCCGCCCAGATTGAAACCGAAGCTGGTGGCCTTAAGCTCCTCATCTCCGGCTGTCCCGGGGATCAATTCGCCCGCGAAGATCTTGTCCGTTCTCTCGTTCCTGGAAAAGAACCACATGTACATTCCCACTCCGGCGGTGACGAAGGGATTGAGCTTGTTGTCCTCGGCCTTCATCATGGGGCCGAAGTTGAAAGTGCCGTTGACGGCAACGTAAGGTATGTTGAAAGCCGGGGTGGCATCACCCAGACCTGAAGGCTTTTCTTCATCCTTCAAAGGCATGTAGCCGTAGCCCCCGTTGAGCCCCACAGCCACCCTGTCCATTACCACGTATTTTATCTCCACGGCGGGAAACCCGAAAAAGCCCACCACATCAGAGAGATTCTTATCCGCGTTGATGCCCCCGTTTAAAGGCATGATCCCGCCGCCCCAAGCGCTGAAGCCTATATGGTTGGACATATCCATACCATAGGCGGCACTTGCGGCCAGGATTGATATGGCCAGGAAAAAGCAAATTTTCTTCATCCGCTGTCCCTCCTCTTCTCTTTAAGTTTAAAGGTTAACTGAGAAATTTGCCCTCTCTTTTTTTAGATAAAATTGTGCTGTCTCACCTCCTCCCTCATGTTAGGCTTTTTATCTGCCGGGTCTCTGTGTTAACCTATATTCTCCCTTTCCTTGAAGTTTCAAGCAAGTATAAGACCACCCAGAATGTTTGTCAACATCTTTTTCTGATACCTGGGGCCAGCGGGACCAGGGCATCCTTTTTCGATTATTATTCGCTTGACAGAGGGAGGAGGTTTAAGTAACTTAGCTATTCCTGAAAAAGTGATAATTGTGCACTGATCAACGGCTGGAGCGAAAGGAGGAAATTTTGAAGGAGAGGATGAAGGAGATCATCGACTATCTCAAAAGGGCCAAGGTTGATTACGCGGACGTCCGGCACCAGAGACGGAGCGTCGAGGATATCAAAGTCAAAAACGCAAACGTGGAATCCCTGTCACGCAGCCACGACCAGGGATTCGGCATAAGGGTGATTAAAAACGGGGCTTGGGGCTTTGCCGCCAGTTCCCTTTTCACCCCCGACGAGATGAAAAGGGTGGCTGATGCTGCCATCGAAATCGCACAGGCCTCTGCCCTCACCAAGAAAGAGGAAGTCAGGCTGACCCCGACCGAGATCCATAAGGATTCGTATAAGGGCGACTGTGAGGTCGATCCCTTTGGGGTTCCCATCGATAAGAAGATAGGCCTGCTTTTGGGTGCCTGCGATATTCTGCGCAAGAGTCCAAAGATAAAGGTGGCGGAAGGGTCGATGCAGTTTTTCAAAACCGACAAGATCTTCGCCTCCACCGAGGGTTCGGTAATAGAGCAGTCCATAGTGGAGAGCGGTGCAGGAATCGTCGCCACGGCGGTGGAGGGAACCGAGGCGCAAAAGCGCTCCTATCCCAACTCTCACGGGGGCGATTATGCCTCCAGGGGTTACGAGCTTGTGGAGGAGATGAGGCTTTTGGATAATGCGGAGAGGGTCAGAGAAGAGGCTATCCAGCTTTTGGCCGCCCCGCCTCTGCCTGAGATGGAGACCACCATCATCATAGCCGGCAACCAGATGGCTCTTCAGGTTCACGAATCGTGCGGACATCCCACCGAGTTGGATCGGGTTTTAGGAACCGAGATAAGCTTAGCCGGTGGAAGCTTCATGACCTTGGATAAGGTGAATCAGCTCAAGTACGGTTCCGAGAAGGTCACCATAGTGGCCGATGCCACCATTCCGGGAGGATTGGGCAGCTTCGGTTACGACGATGAGGGGGTCAAAGCTCAGCGGGCCTACCTGGTGAAGGAGGGCCTGTTCGTCGGATATCAAACCTCCCGGGAAACCGCGGGGGAGGTCGATCAGCAGAGCAACGGCACCATGCGGGCGGAGAACTGGAACCGGATTCCACTCATCCGGATGACCAACATAAACTTAGAGCCTGGAGAATGGGACTTAGAGGAGCTGATCAAGGACACCAAGAATGGGGTGTTCCTGGATACGAACAAGGTCTGGAGCATAGACGATAAAAGGCTCAATTTCCAGTTCGGGGTAGAGGCCGCCTGGGAGATCAAAGATGGCAAGCTGGGCCGGATGTTCAAGAACGGCACCTATACCGGAATGACGCCCCAGTTTTGGAACGGATGTGATGCGGTATGCAACCGCCAGTACTGGCGGATCTGGGGAGTGCCCAACTGTGGAAAGGGTGAGCCCATGCAGACCATGCACGTGGCCCATGGAACCTCGCCCACCAGATTTCGCAACGTCAAAGTGGGAGTCAGCAAATGATCGGAAAAGACAAGATACTCGACCTTTTGAACTCGGTTCTGAAGAAGTCACAGGCGGATCAGACCGAGGCGGTCTTCATCGGCGGCGAAAACGGGCTCACCCGCTTCGCCAACTCCGCCATCCACCAGAACGTCTCGGAGCGCAACAGCCGGGTATATCTACGGGCCGTTCTGGGCAAAAGAATAGGGGTGGCATCGACTAATTCTCTCATTCCCAAGGACCTGGAGAAGGCCCTGGCCAATGCCACCGAGATAGCCGAAAACCAAAAGGAGAATCCCGACTTTCCCGGGCTGCCCGGCAAGGGTGATTTCTCGCCGGTTAATACTTACTCTGAAAAGACCGCGCAGTTCTCCCCTACCCAAAGGGCGGAAGCGCTAAAGAGAATATTTGACAAGGCAGGCGCGTCTCAGCTTACCACTGCAGGATCCTTTACCACCGGCCATTCCGAGATCGCGGTGATCAACAGCAAGGGGGTTGAATGCTACCAGCCTCTCTCCTCAGCCTATTTGAATTTGATAGTAATGGGGGATAACAGCTCAGGCTTCTCTGATCACTTCTCCAGGGACGTCGGCCAAATCCCGGTTGATGACCTGGCAGAGGTGGCTATCAGGAAGTGTGTGGAGAGCAAGGATCCGAAGGGGGTGGAACCCGGAGAGTATCAGGTGGTGCTGGAGCCCTCAGCCGTGGCAGCAATGGTGGAGTGGATGAACTACATCGGGTTCGGCTGCAAGGCCTTCCAGGAGGGAACCTCGTTTATGTCCAACCGGATAGGGCAAAAGATCATGGGAGAGAACGTCAGCATGTACGACGACGGCACCGACTCAAGCGCAATCGCCTTCCCCTTTGACTTTGAAGGAGTGCCCAAGCAAAAGGTCGAGCTGGTCGAAAAGGGAGTGGCCAAAGGGGTAGTATACGATGCCACCTCGGCCCACAAGGAGAAGAAGAACTCAACCGGGCACGCCCTGACCCCGGACAACGCCGCCGAAGGCGGACTGGCCTTGAATCTCTTCATCGAAGGTGGAGACTCCTCTCTGGAGAAGATGATAGAGTCGGTGAAAAAAGGGATTTTAGTCACGCGATTCCATTACATAAACGGGTTTTTGGATACCACCAATGCTCTTCTGACCGGCATGACCAGGGACGGAACCTTCTGGGTGGAGGACGGGAAGATCAAGCACGGCATCAAGAACCTGCGCTTCACCGAGAGCATGCTCAAGGCGTTCTCCAACGTCCAGCAGATCTCCAGGGACAGGAAGATCGTCGCCTCCTGGTGGGAGGATGTGGGCTGCATAGTGGCTCCGGCCATGCTGATAGACAAGTTCAAATTCACCGGGAAGACGGAGTTCTAGACCACGGTTTTCTCGGGTAGTTTCTAACAAGAAAGACCCTCGGCAAACAAGAAAAGCCCCCCGGTTTTGAAACCGGAGGGCTTTTTTCTTCGGCGAGTTACAATCCGCTACTTCATCAAAACCATCTTCCTGGACTCAGTGAAATCTCCCGCCTCAATCCGGTAGAAGTAAACGCCGGTTGTCAACTCCTGCCCTTCACTATTCTTTCCATCCCAGGTGACCGACCTGTGTCCAGCGCTCTGGTACTCATCCACCAGGACCCTGACTTTCTGCCCGAGCGTGT
>JBARPX010000207.1:0-1953 GCA_049643405.1 Candidatus Zixiibacteriota bacterium | reverse complement strand
TGATCCCACCAGTTTAGACTTTGGCACGGTTACGGTTGGCGGCTCATCGGATATGACCTTTGATATTTCCAACACAGGCGGAGGCACTTTAAGCGGCACGGTGAGTGAGGCCTGTGCTGATTACAGTCTGCTTGGAGACGTCGCCTACAGTTTGACTGCCGGTCAGTCCAAGACCTTCACCGTTAGGTTTGCTCCGACTTCTGCTGGTGTTAAGAACTGCACTGTAGAGACCGGCAACGGTGCCTGCGTGGATGTGAGTTGTACCGGGACGGGTGAGGAGGGTCCTGAGTACATCCTCGTCGAGTTTGACATCAAACCACGATCCTGTCCCAACCCATTCAACACCAAGAGTAAGGGTGTTCTGCCGGTAGCCATTCTGGGCACCGATCAGTTCAACGTCAGCAACATTGATCCAAGCACCGTGATGCTCGAGGGAGTTAGTCCTCTGAGGTGGAACTGGGAGGATGTGAGCAGGCCGGTTGATCCCAGATACGATGTCTGCGATTGCACCACCGAGGGCCCTGACGGATTTATGGATATGACCCTGAAATTCGACCACCGAGAGGTCTTGGCCGCCCTGGAGCCAGTTTTCGATGAGGAAGTCAGAGTCTTAACCCTGACAGGAATGACTTACGCTGGCACACCCATAGAGGGCACTGATTGCGTGGTGATCCTTCATAAGGGTCAGTCCCGGGCTTCAAGCGGGAATATCGACGGCTACAGTCTGGGCAAGAACTATCCCAATCCGTTCAACCCCGAGACCGACATCTCCTTTACCTTGCCAGAAAGAGCCCACGCCTCGCTGACCGTTTACAATGTCTTGGGCAAGGCAATCAAGGTCCTGGTTGACCGGGAGATGAGCGCCGGAACTCACACCTTGCGGTGGGATGGGAGAGACGAATTCGGCACCCCCGCTTCCAGCGGCATCTACTTCTATCGTCTCAAGGCTGACGCCTTCGACCAGACCATGAAGATGGTTCTGATGAAGTAACGGGAAGCTCAGCGATTCAGAAGAAAAAGCCCCCCGTACGGGGGGCTTTTTTTTGCCTCTACCGAGCGAAAACAGGAGTGGATAACTCGCGATCTGACTTTGGCCCTCGGCATCACTCCACGCGGCTCGGCGGCTCAACTGACGTCTATCTGAACTCTGCCATCAGAAGTGTAGGACAAAATCCGACAACACCTTCTCTCCTTAACAGATCGCTGTTTTGCGTTAGCTTGGAATTGAGTGAAAGAGCGAAAACTGTCATTGTCTTGCACCCGAACAAACTGGGCAACGGTCTGCAACATTTGAAGAATTCAATGCACATTGGGGGTGAAAGAACCTCTTCATCATACGTACCATAAATAGCTGGGGTGGTTCCGAGTCCCGCCGACTATTGCTGATGCACAAGAGTTTCATAGACTTAGATTGACGCTAAGGCCACCGGACAAAGTGCTTTTGAGTTATATGCGGTGGCACATTTTTTGCCTTTCAGGGCAAGCGAGATGTAAGCTGAAAGCGAAAATCAACGAAATCCTTGACCATTTCTTCTAAGGTGGTGAAGATTAAGTCAATTCACTTAAATGGGCAGATAGCTGAGATTCTCGACCAGAACCCTTTTCAAAGGAGTTAAGATATGAAGAAGCATTTTCTCGTCTCAATTGCCTTTGCATTTTCGATCTTGATCTTTGGCGCGTTTTCCTGGGCGCAGTGCCCGGAAGATACGGTTGATCGGGGAAATTGTGATACCCTTATTGTGACCTGCTTAGACTGCGAACAAACTCCGGGCACCGGTCCGTGGCAGGTTCGTTTTCCCCTATTGGTTACCCATGACCAGACGGTGCCAGACGACTCCATCGCCGGATTTGTCATTCCGTTGACCTGGACCCGGACTAATCCTGCGGCATTCTGCAGTCTGGACGCCTATTGGAATACCAGCGACGCCCTGTGGTTTTACCCCAACTTCTACA
>JBARPX010000206.1:0-45440 GCA_049643405.1 Candidatus Zixiibacteriota bacterium | reverse complement strand
GAAGAGAGAAATGATGTATGCTACATAGAGTCCATGAACAACGGTGATGACTGGATTGACGGAACCAACTGGCCCCCTGTCCAGTACAATACTACCAGTTACCCACCTTCTGGTAATGAATTTGCGTATATGGATCTGGCCGCCTGCTATGACTACAACGATAGTCTACACATCATCTGGAACACCACTCGATTTCCCACCACACTGGAAGAGTATTGGCATTCTCCGCAAACCAATCTTTATCACTGGAGCAAGGTTGACTCGATTTCAGGGATTGCAGAAGCATACTGGTCTGGGACCGAACCAGGTCGTTATAACCGGAATATCGCCAAGATGAGCATCTCTGCCAAGGATCCTGTTTTTCATCCGGGAGGCGATTCGGTGTATCTGTACACCATCTGGACTCAGTTTGACTCAGCGGATAATGCCGCCAATGGATACAGTAACGGAGACATCTTCGGTTGCGGCAGCTACGACGGTGGGAACTTCTGGTGTGGCGTGCTTAACCTGACCGGCACCCGTACTCCCGGTTGTACTCCAGGAAACTGCGTAAGCGAGCACTGGCCCTCTCTGGCCACTAACATGCTCGACGGCGACCTACACATCGAGTACATCTGCGATCGGGATGCAGGAGCCGCCATCATGGACGAGGGCGCGTGGACAGAGAACTACGTCATGTACATGCGTCTTCCTGAATGGGAGGTGCACATTGGACCGAGGGGCGAGTATGAACTCACCGATCCCACTTACTGGAACCATCCTCCCCTCAAGGTTCTGCCCAACCAGACCCGAACCATCAGGTTTAAGCTGTTCAGCGTTGGAGATGAGGCCTTGACCTACAGCGTGTCCAGCGATCATCCCTGTATTCAGGTTAGCGTACCGCCGACCGATCTGCAGCCAAGGGACTCTGTTGAGATTTATGTCCTGCTGGACGGAACCGGAGCCTGCGACGGCACCTTCATCGCTGGCAACGTGATCCTGAGTACGAACGATCCAGCCTTGATGTATGAGCTCTTAAAAGTTCATGCCGCGGTGGCGAACGACTACTACGAGTGCCCTCGTGACCCTCTTACGTACCGCGACTACGATAATTGCACCCTCATAGTCCACAGGTGCGCCAATACCATGGTCTTGGAGGAATTCAAAGCCGAAGACGAGGAGTGGCCTATCTTCTTTCAAGGTGGGAATATCATCGGGACCACCCTGGAAGGCGACACTGCCGTGGGGAGATTTATGGGTAATGACTGGCATACTGGTGCTCAAGACCAACTCTACAGCGAGGAGTGCGATCCGGACCAGGGAGCTCCGTTCTGGATTGCTTTTACCAAGAATGTGTTTATCTGTCCAAACCACCTGCCCCCTCCGAGTCACTTCAAATGGTTCTGGTGGGAAGAGGCCGTGCAGATGAAGGTCTTCAGGGAGTCGGCTCCGGATACTTATAAGAGACTGGTGATTCTGTACGTGAGGGTGAAGCGACACGATCCCCCTGGTTGGTGGCCGGATCAGAGTCCATTCGCCGGTTATGAGGATACCTACATCGGCATGGCCCACGACATCGATTGTCCGGCGGACACCCTGGATGGCCGGGTGGCGTGCAACCTGGCTGGTTACGATGACGTGAACAAGATTGCTTGGCAACGTGGCTGGGGTAATGCGGGCGAGCATCCGGAGTATAACGACTTCTATGCCGCAATCGCTCTGGCCGACGGCGGAATGTCCGGAGAAAGCATAGCTCCCTACGGAGCTCATAGCGTGCGCAACGATCAATACCTCTATCCGCAGGATGGCTGGGGCTGGATCGACGCAGAGCTCTACCAGCTTGCCTCCACCCCCGGTGTTACTATCGATGATCCGGATTCGGTGGTTGATCGTGCTTGGGTGTTCAGCGCTCGAAAGATTGACGCAGGAATGGACCCTGAGGCCGAGGCCGCCTATACGTTGGTCACTGCCATTGCCCCAGGTGGAATGCCTGAACTTCAAGAATCTATCGACACTGCCCGCGCCATAGTGGGGAGGGCAAGAGCCCAACAGGGACTGCCCGCCATCTGCGGAGACGTCCAGGGTGACTATGTTGTGAACGTTGGAGACATAGTCTACCTGGTGACCTATCTGTATAAGAGCGGTCCTGCGCCGCTGTGTCCGCTGGCTCGCGGTGACGTCAACCACGACGGTGTGATCAACGTTGGAGACGTGGTTTACCTCGTGACCTTTGCTTACAAGGGCGGTCCGGAACCTAACTGTCCGGGTATCTGGTACTGGTAATAAGGACCTATTGTTAAATCGGCAAGAGCCTGTCGAGGCATAACGGTTATGGGATAGCTCCCCACCCAGGGCTATCCCATAGCTTCCTCCAAAACTCCGCTTGGTCGAGGGTCCCCTTCAGCCCGCCAAAGACGGTCTTCAAGACGAGCCCTTAGCGACAACGCTCCTTAAGCACGGGATTAAACTAAAGTTTGGGCGTGAAGCTGTCGACAATCAAAATAGGGTTACTCCTAACTAATTCTTTCAGTTCCGAACAGGGTTCCGCCTCTCGCGGGACCCTGTTTTTTTCGTTTATCTGCAACTGGGGATGGTTCCACGGGTGGCGGATAAGATTGCCCTGAAGAAAGTGGCGGGGTAAGGTACCCCGCCACAACGGCTATATACTCTCTCCGTCGGATAGTCCCCCGTACGGGAGACATATCCGACCTACCGACTCCCTGACAAAAAAGCCGACCCCGCCAAGGCGGGATCGGCTCACAGTCTTTACTCGGAATACTCTAACTCACTTTCTCATTCTCTCATCGGAGAGAGCCTTGAAGTAGTCTCTTATCATCTGCTCGTATTCCTTGGGATAGGCCTCCTGCATAAATCTGGTGAGATCGTCCTTGGCCGTTGCCTCTTTCCTGGTCGCTTCCGGGGAGAGCCGTTCCGGGCTTCTTCGAGCCACGTCTTCTCCAACCTCGGCCCTTCTCTGTCTGGAGTAATCCCTCTCTCTCATGGACTTCTCAGCATCCAGAAGCCGGGAGAGGATCTTCTTCTGCCGGTCGATGGTGGTCTGATCTATACGCATCCCCTCGAAGTCATCCACCACCTTCTTCATCTCCTTGCCGAGTTCGCCCAGGCGACCCAGAATCTCCGAACGATTTCCAAACTCGCTTTCTAACTCGGAGAGGGATTTCCTTATGGCCTCCTGTTCGGCAGCCAGTCTTTGAAGCGCAGCCTGCTGCGACATGGACAGTTCCATACCCTGACCGTCGCATTGGCCCAGGCTTTGGGTTTGCTGGTTCAAGCCGCACTGCTTATCGCACATGCTCTTCATCTTTTCGAACATTTTTTCCATTCCGGAGCCGCTGCACGATTTCTCCGCATTCTTCATGGCCTGCATCAGCATGCGGGCGGTGACGTTCAGATCGTAGACGCTCTCCGTCTGTTCATCCTGGGCGATTTCCTTCTTTCTTTCGTCCAGCCTGAAAACGGCCTGGTCCATGCTGGCGACCGAGAGGCCCATGTATTTGAGCACGTCGGCGCCAACGAACAGCGTTTGGTGCGACAGGGAGTCTAAGTCCTCGGCAACTCTGAAACCTGCGGCCTTCAAGTTCTGCTGGTCACGCGCCAGGTCTCTTAAGGCCATGTCCCGCTTGCCCAACCGGCTGACTAAGTCGAACAACTGCTCCTGATTATCCGAGAGCGAGAAGACGTCGAAAAGCGACTTTCGGATGGCCTTCACGATCTCCTCTTTCTCGGCGGCAAGCATCTCCTCCTGAGCGCTCTTGAGCCTGTCTCCCATCTGCTGAAGTTTCTTTGAACAGGACTTTCCGGACTTTGAAGCACCGGATTTGTCGGATTTGGAAAGCTGGGAGATAGCCTGATCCATGTCCTGCTTGAGCCCGGATTCCTCCGGCATCTCAGTGAGATCGTCCAACTGCTCCTTGGGCAGCAGGGAAAGCTCGTTTGCCAGATCGGCAAACTCCTTCAGTTTCTTTTCGAAATCTCCCAGATCACTCTTAAGCTTCTTTTCATCCGGGCCGAGATTGGGCAGGTCCTCCTTGGCTGCGCCATCGATCTTTTGGTTGAGCTGATCCTGTTTTTCTTTCATCCGTTCGGCCATCTTTATCAGATGACTCAGCTTCTGTTCCGCCTGCAGTTTTTTCAAAAGGGCGAGGGTCCGATCCAGCCGTTTGAGCATCTCCTCAGCGGAGAGCTGCATCTTCTTCAAGGCCTCCTTCAGCTGGTCCGGATCCATGTTCTTCAAAGCTTCGGCTAACTGGCGCATGGCCTCCTTCATCTCCGGAGTGGCGATCTCCTCCATCAGCTTCTTTATCTCCATCATCTTCTCGGCCATCTCCTGGGCAGCCAGCTTGTTATCCGCAATCTTCTTGATGTTTTCGTCCATCCTCTGGGCTATATCTTTCAGATCCTCGGATACCTTGCGCTGCTTGTCCAAGGCGTCCTCCAACTCCTGCTTTTTTTGCCAATCCATATCCAGACCGGTGAACCGGTCCATCTCCTGCGACAGGTCTTCGACCTTTTCCTTAAGCTCCCTTTGTCCTCTTAGAACCGACTCCAAATCCACGATCTGACCCTCCTGCTCTTTCTCCACCTCGGCTATTATCTCGTCTAAGGAGGGGAGCCGGAGATAGTAGGACTCGCTTTCCGCCCTTTTGGGCCCGGAGAAGTAGTCGTTGTCGTAAACCACCGCACGGTATCTGACCAGATCGCCGGGAAGCAGGGGGAAACCGGAAAGATTCCAAAGATATTCCACCTGCGCGTCAATCTGGTTTTTATCAGGAATGTCAATAGTCGTGGTCTTCTCCTCCCATTCGTTTCCTTGGGAGATGATCTGGTACGCGATCTTTAACGAGGAGAACCCGTAGTCGTCGGTTAGTCTGATTAAGAGACCGACCCTCATGCTCTCGGTTAGATCCTGGTCGTATCCCGGTTCTAAGATCTCGACTGAGGGAGACTGGTCGTCTATTCTGGTTATCCTGTACTCAATGGGGTCCTGGTTCTGGTTGCCGCTTTTATCCCGCAGCTCTATGAAGTAGGAGTCGTCCTTCTTGACCAGTATCTCACCCGTTGCCAGGTTTCCCTTGATCTTAGTCGGTTGTTTGGTGGAGTCGGAGAAGACGATCTCCCCCCTTTCAAGCTCCTTGTTGGACCGGGCCTCGATTTTCACCTGAGTTCCCGCTATGGCAGTGATGTTCCCGTCGTTTTCATCCACTACCTGGGTTTTAAGTCGCGTGTAACGGGGATAGTTGAAAGTCAACTTCAGCCCCACCACCCTGGGCTTGTCCACCACCGTTATCTTATAACGCTCGCTTTCCACTCCCTTTTCTTCGGCGTAGTACTCGAAGCTTCTTTTGACCTCTTTGAACCGGTAAACGAAGTCGGGTTCCGCCGTAGCGACCTCCTGAGTTTTGGATCCGGTTGAGTTGGATATTTGAGAGAGCTTCTCCCTGTTCCAGGACGAGCCTTCGTTTCTCCAGAAGAGATTGGCGTTTTTGGGTTTTTCTCCTTCAACCTTGATTTTTATCCTCACGTCCGAGTACTTGACCACCTCACTGTTGCCCGGAGAGACCACGAAGGAGAACTTCGGTGGAGAGACGAATTCGGTTAATGGGTGAGAGAAAATATAGAGAGAGCTTCTAAAGGCAGCAGGGAATATCAGAGCAAATATCAGAGAGAATACCGCCAGCCCCGCGGCCACCCTTCCCATCCTCTTGATCGGACCTGCGTCGATGATCTGCCTGAGATTCAGTCTGGACGAGACGGAGTCCGCCTGCTTGATCACCGCCTGGATCATGTCGGTGGAGTAACCTTCAGGATTCTGCTTGAGATTCTCTGACAGCTGAAGGGCAGCAATCAGGCGGTTGGCAAGCTCCGGGAATCTCTCCTCCACCCTTAAGGCCAGATCCTCCAGGTTCGGTTTATGAATCATCGGCCTCAGGCAGAGATAGGAGAACAAGATTACCAGAAGCAGGGTTGATGAGCCGAGATAGCTGACCCTCACCACGACGGGGAAGAGGTAAACGGAATTCATCCAAAGACCCAAAAATCCCAATCCCAGGGCGAGGGATATGAAGATCAATATCCCCTGCAGGCTCTTGTGTCTGACGTAAGAGCGTCTCAGGAGTTTCAGGCGCTCCAAGAGAGAGCTATAGCTTTTCAAGTCACCGTCGTTCTTCATGATCGTTTCAAAGCGCTTTATGTGTCAAAACCACCTCAGAACAGGTTCCTCCGGTTGGGGGAGGGGTTCAACCCCTGCCCCAACACAGTGCTTAGATAAGTCTAATTCTCCAAAGCCCAAGTGATAACGTTCACTCCCATCTTGAGGGCGGCCTCGCGCTTCTCCGGAGGATCATTGTGCACCTGAGTGTCCTCCCACCCATCAGCTATATCGGACTCGTAGGCAAAGAAGACCATCAATCTTCCCTCGTGGAACAGGCCGAATCCCTGGGGTGGTTTCTCGTCGTGCTTGTGTATCTTGGGCAGGCCATTCGGAAAATCATAATAACAATGAAAAATCCCGTGACTGAAGGGAAGCTCCGTTAAGTCCTTGTCCGGGAAGAGCCTCTTCATCTCCCGAAAGAAAGCATCCTTCAGCCCGTAAGAATCGTTGGCGAACAGGAAGCCGCCGTGGGTTAGATAATTCCTCAAGCGTTCCAATTCCTGATCGGTAAATCTTATGTTCCCGTGACCGGTGATGAACACAAAGGGATATGAGAACAGATCCTCGTCGGTTACTGAAAGCCGGACCTCCTCCTCTCTGACCGGTACGTTGGTGTTCTCCTTCAAGAACTTGAGCATGTTGGGAATGGCCGATGAACCCCAGTACCAATCCCCTCCGCCGCCATACTTGAGTCGGCAGATGGTGAAGGCTGAGGGGTTCGGATTAGCATTCTCCTTCTTGACCTGTCCAACAGCCACCGACCCCAGAGCCACAAGCGCGAAAACAAAGATGAACTTCCTCATGCTCATATAGATTATACAATCGAGGGTTTCAGGATGTTTGCCGGCCCCAAGGGTAATGTAGAGCGGAGCCTCATCAAGTCAATAAAATGAAAAAAGTCCAAAACAAACAAGGGGAGCTGACGTAATATATAGACGAGTGTATATGTGTCTATGAATTCTATGAGCAGGTCGGTCAAAGATGACAAAGTGTGACGATTTCTTCAAAGCGCTCTCCGATGAGACCCGGCAGAGCATCCTGAAGATGCTTGAGCAGAGGGAAATGTGTGTCTGTGAGATAGTAGGAGCTTTTGACGTGTCACAACCCACCATCTCCCATCACCTGGATATCCTCAAGAGAGCCGGGTTGATAGAGTCGAAACGAAAGGGGCAGAATATCTACTATTCCTTGAACAAGGACTGGTTTAAGGAATGCTGCTGCGATTTCCTTTCCATGTTCGAGTGCTGCCTGGATATGGTGAAGACGGACAGGATTCCTGAGAAAGCCACAGAGAAGAAACAGGCAGTGAAAGGAACAAGTAGAGTTAGGGCCGATCAAAAACAACACTGAAAGGAGATCCGTTATGAGTAGCGCAGGTAACCCGAAAGAATCTTTGAATCTACAGGTCACCTACTGTGTCGAATGAGGATACCTGAAAAAGGCCTCCAGTTTGGCGGTCGCAGTTGAGAAGGAATTCGGCATTGTGGCGAATCTGAAGGAGGGACACGGCGGCATCTTCGAGGTGGCCATCAACGATCAAGTTGCATATTCGAACCTCAAAGAATGCGGCCGGTTTCCGGAAGACGAGGAGATTTTTGACAAGATTCGCCAACACCAGGCGCCGGCCTGACAGCTGTAGACCTGTTGCCCCCGGCGGGGGTGAAGGGGATAGCGCTCCGCTGATGCGACCTTGGGAGTACGGAGTACTTGGGTGGTAAAAATGGAGGTAGCAAAAGATGGATAAAGAGAAAACCCAGAAAATCGTCAAAGAGGCGTATGGTAAAACCGCTCGGAAACAAAAGAGCTGCGGGTGCTGTGGGCCCGACACCGGGCAGTATGCCAAATCCATCGGCTATACCGACGAGGAACTCAAAAGCGTTCCGGATGAGTCGAATCTGGCCTTAGGCTGCGGAAATCCGACCGCCTTGGCCCAGCTCAAGGAAGGAGAGGTGGTGCTGGATCTTGGCTCAGGCGCCGGATTCGACTGCTTTCTTGCAGCTAACAGGGTTGGGCCGAAGGGGAAGGTCATCGGCGTGGACATGACCCCGGAGATGATCGAGAAGGCAAGAGAAAATGCCAAAAACAATGGGATCGAGAATGTTGAGTTCAGGCCGGGAGAGATTGAAAGTCTGCCGGTGGAGGATAACTCGGTAGACGTGGTGATCAGCAACTGCGTGATCAACCTCTCGGCCGACAAGCCCAGCGTCTTCCAGGAAATCTACCGGGTGCTGAAGCCCGGCGGCAGGGTGGCCATCTCCGATATAGCTCTATTGAAGGAACTCCCCCGGAAGATTCGGGAAAACGCCGAAGCATACGTTAGCTGCCTGGCCGGAGCCATCCTGGTGGACGAATACAAGAAACTGGTTGAATCCTCCGGGCTGAAGGAGATCAAGATTACGGAGAAGAACGTCTCAGGTTGTGTCGAAACAGACACCCAGGATCCCCTGGGTCAGGCGATTTTGGAAGGCCTGGAAGAGGGCAGATCTTTGGAAGGTTACGTGGTCAGCCTTTACGTGGAAGGACTGAAGTGATAGTGACAGACGTCTTGTCCTGTCCCGTACTCTGACACCAGAAGGCGGGCACCATATATGGCGTCCCCACATTACTCAGAATAGGCACAAAAAAACCGCCCGTATTCGGGCGGTTTTCCTACAAGCTCTATGATACTCTCTATTTGAATCTCTTGGGTGATTTCCTCTCCCACTCCATGATGATGGGACTGGCCACAAACATAGAGGAATAAGTCCCCACAACAATCCCTATCATCAGGGCTAAGGCAAAATCGTGCACCACCTCTCCCCCCACCAAAAAGAGCGTGAGAACAACCGCAAAGGTGGTAAGGGAGGTGATGATGGTCCGGCTCAAAACCTCGTTGATGCTGGCATTTATAGTGCTGGCAAAGTCACCTTTTTTCCGAAAGAGCTTCAGATTCTCTCTGACCCGGTCAAACAGCACCACCGTGTCATTCAAGGAATATCCAGCTAAGGTCAACAGTGCGGTGACTACCAATAGAGTGATGTCCTTCTGCAATACAAAAAGTATACCCAAAACCAACAACACATCGTGAAGGGTGGTGATGGTGGCGGCTACCCCGAATCTGAAATCGAACCTTATCCAGATGTAAAAAAGGATTCCTGCCAGGGCGATCAGAACAGCCCAGCGGGCCTGTTTCTGCAGGGTTTTGCCCACCGCCGGGCCGATTCCGTCCACCGAGTCTAAGTTGAATTTGCTGTCCGGGAATTCCCTGTCCAGCAGGCCTAAGATGTCTCCGGATATCTTGGTGACGTCCTCGTCGGTGGTGGCTTTCACCCTGATCATAAAATAGTTGGCATTCTCCCGGTGAAGGGATTGAATGAATGCCTTATCGTATCCATTTCTGCTCAGAGCCGCTCTCAGTTCTCCAATCTTCACTTCTTTTTCAAAATACCCCTGCAGCATGGTGCCACCGGCGAAGTCGATTCCTAAATCCGCCTTTCCCAAAAATATCGCCACGAAGGCGGCAAGTCCAAGAATCAGCAGAATGCCGGAAATGACAAAGGCATAATATCTTCTCCCGATGAAGTCTATATTGGTTTTTCTTAGTATCTGAAGCATTCTTCCCAGACTCCTTTTTATATGCTCAAAGTCCTGTATCCTTTTCGGATGTCGAAAATCACTCTGGTTATAACCACGGCAGTGAATAAACTTATCAAAACTCCCAAACTCAAAACTACCGCAAACCCCTTGATCGGTCCAGTGCCGAGATTAAAAAGGACCGCGGCAGTTATAAGGGTAGTGATGTTTGCGTCGATGATAGCGGTAAGCGCCCTTTTATACCCAGCATCTATAGCTGCCCGGATGGTTTTTCCGGTACGCATTTCCTCTCGAATACGCTCAAAGATCAAGACGTTTGCATCTACCGCCATACCCACGGTGAGAATGATGCCGGCTATCCCGGGCATGGTCAGGGTGGCGTGTAAAGCGGCCATGGCAGCCATCAGAAAGAATAGGTTCAGAAGCACAGCAAAGTCAGCTATCAACCCTGAGAGCCTGTAATATATGACCATGAACAACAATACCACAAAGAATCCGATAATCACCGAGGTGGTGCCTTTGCGGATGGAGTCTTGCCCCAGAGAGGGTCCGATCACCCGGTTCTCGATTATCTTAACCGGAGCAGGAAGCGCACCGGCTCTGAGCACGATGGAGAGATCGGTGGCATCCTCGATGCTGGCCACGCCCCCCATCTCGATGACTCCCCGGTCCCGAATCTTGGAGCGGATGATGGGAGCCGATTCCACCCTTCCATCCAAGGTTATGGCCAGAGGCTTGTCTATGTTGGCGCCGGTAACCCTGGCAAATATCCTGCCGCCCTTCTTGGTCAAGGTAAACTGTACCTCCGGCTTTCGGAATTGATCGTAAGTTGGCCTGGCATCCACCAAGTATTTGCCGGAAAGCTCGGATCTCTTCTTGAGCAGGTAAAGACCCCAGTATTTCTGATTCTGGAAGGTCTCCGCCCGGGTGGAGAAGGCAAACTCGTCATCCTTGGGGATCAGCTCCTGAACCTCAGGTCGGCTGAGCAGCAGCTCCACCATGGGCTTATCCCCCTGCAGCACCATGAACCCCGATCTTCCCTCGTACGATTCTAAGTATTGGGTGAAAGGCCTTTCCTCATAATAGGGATCTTCTTCCTCCTCCAAGAAGGAGGTGGTGTCTTCAGTGGTATCCGGTTCCTCCTCCGCTTCGCCAAAAAGGTCCTTCACCACGTCGCTTTCTTTTTCCTCGACTGTCTCCTCCGGGGTCTCGGTCTCCTCCTCTTCGATCAGAGTGGTCTCTGCCTGAGCCAGCGCCGCGTCGATTTTCTTCAGGAGCGAGACGATGTTTTCGGGAGTCTCCATCAACTTGAACTCAAGCTGGGCGGTCTGTCCTATCAGGGCCGAAGCCCTTTCCACGTCGTGTAAGCCCGGCAGCTCCACCACGATTCGATCTCCACCCTGCTTGTGTATCAACGGCTCGGTTATCCCGAACTGATCCACCCGGTTACGGATAATCTCCAGCGCTCTCTCGGTAGCGTCCCTTCTCTCGTTTTCGTTCAGCTTGGACTTATCCACCTGCAGGACCACGTGCATTCCACCTTTGAGATCCAGACCAAGTTTTATGGCCTTTCTCTCTAAGTTGATCAGATCCTGGGGTTCTGTGGAACGGATATGCTCCTTGTTCGCCTCGGACATGCTCCACAGTTTGAAGCTGGGAAAGAGGGCATAGAAAGAAGCAAGGATCAAAAACGAAATCAATAGTATCAGATAAAGTCGCGACCTTCTCATTTTGGTTTTCTCCTGACGTAATAGCCTAAAATATCAAGACCCGAATATATAACATAATTACGGATTGTCAAGAATTACCTTGACAATTTTTTGGGGCGTCCTAATATATCGGAAATACGTGCGTTTATACCGAATGAACTCCATTCTTTAGGAGGAGAACATGATCGTTAAGTATGCGATGTTCTTTGTGCTTTTGTGCCTGCTATTGCCACAGCCGGCGCAGGGTCAGGCGTTGGAGAGTAAGGCCGCTAAGTATATGCTTCCCAACGGGATGCAGGTGATATTGGTGGAGAAACACGCCAATCCCATGATCGCCTGCATGGTCTACGTGAATGCGGGAAGCAAGTATGAGACCGACGCCAACAACGGGGTTACCCACTTTCTGGAACACCTTCTTTTTGACGGCACCGAGACCAGAAGCCGGGAGGACATCACCGAGGGAATCAAAGCCAAGGGGGGATACATCAATGCCTTCACCGGGAAGGAGGTCACCTGTTACATGGTCTTGATGCCGAACGAATTCATCGAGACCGGTCTTTCCGTCCAGTCGGACATGCTCTTCAACTCCGTCCTTCCGGATAGCGAACTTCCCAAGGAGAGGAAGATAGTGATCGAGGAGATCAAACAGTCTGAGGATAACGTTGACTATCAGGTGGAGAAATTCTTCGACTCCACGGCTTACCAAGGCACCCCCTTCGTTCGAACGGTACTGGGAAGCGAACAGGTCATCTCCAGGATACCGAAGGAGGAGATACTCGATTACTATCACACCTACTACGAGCCTAACAACATGGTCGCCCTGGTCATCGGGGACTTTGACACAGAAGGAATGAAACGGTTGGTGGAAAAATATTACGGCGCCCTGCCGGAAAAGCCTCTTCCTCCCTTCACAGAAATCGAGTTTTCGCCTCCGGCCGGTCGCGAGGTGAAGCATAAGAAGGTAAACAGTCAAAATACATATGTGAATCTCTGCCTGAATGCTCCCCGGTATGACCATCCGGATTACTATGCCTTTGACATGCTCACCGAGATTCTGAATCTGGGAGAAACCTCTCCCTTGACCCAGGCACTGAAAGAGGGAACTGATCCCTTAGCCACCGACGTTTCAGCTCATTTAGAGACTCAAAAGGAGTTCTCCACCTTAAACCTCTCCATCGTCACCGATTCGCCAGCTAAGGTGGACAGGGTTCTTGACGCCACGGTAAAGGTGCTTCAGGATTTAGCTTTAACTCCTCCGGAGCAGAAGCGCATCCAGGGCGTGATAGTCTCCTCCAAGACTCATCGCTACTATCAGGAGGAGAAGCTTCACTTTTACGGAATGATGGTTGCCCCGGTGGTGGTGACCTGCGGCTGGGACTTCTGGGAGAATTACATTGATAACCTGGAGAAGGTAACACCAGAGAAGGTGTTGGCGGTGGCGAAGGAATACTTTTCTGATCCCAGGTACATCGCCACGGTAGTAAAACCCATTGAAGAATAGATCAATGAATTTGGAGTGCGAAAGCTTGTCGGAGCAAAGCGTCCAGACGGACGTCCCCGGCCGGGCCCGTCCGGGCGATCGGACGGAGATCCCGCGATGCGGGGCTTTCGCGGTTTTGTGTATTCTGATTTTTTCAAATCTGCACCAGCAAGCTGGTGCACTCCGAAAACAAGCCCAATGAATTGGGCAACTACAATCATCGGAGGGAGGATATGAAAAGGTTGTATCTTGCCATTTCGCTTGTGTTATTCGTTACTCTTTGCCTGCTCAACTGTGGTGCACCGACACCAAAAGGTGTCATAAAGCAACAACTACCCAACGGGCTGACCGTTGTGGTGAAGAGCAATCCCGATTCAAAGGTCTTGGGAATAAACATCCTGGGAAAGAACCGTTCTGCTATGGAGCCTAAAGGCAAAACAGGCATCGCGGATTTCACCAATCGCATGCTGCTGAAAGGAACCAGTAGCCGGTCAGCGGCGAAGATATCAGAGGACTTATCCAGCATCGGCGCCGATATCACTCTGGTGGACAACCCCTGGATTCCCATGGATGACGTCTATACCACACATTCCTATACCTTCATCAAATTTCAGGCCATCGACGAGTTTGCCGAGTTTGGAATCGAGCTTCTCTCGGACGTCGTAAAAAATCCGAGCTTCCCGGAGGAGGAGATTGAGAAGGTGCGAGGGGAGATGATGATGCATCTGGGAAGAAAGAAGGGAAGCACGCGCGAAACCGTAAGAGACCTTTTTTATGCAACACTATTTGAAGATCATCCTTACAGCAAACCGATAATGGGAACGCCCCGCACCATCGGAACGATAACCCGCGACGATCTGGTTTCGTTTCACAAGACGTTCTACTCACCCAACAATATGATCGTCACAGTCGTGACCAATCTTCCGGCCGACGAAATGATGGCAGGAATCCAGAGCACCTTTGGCGACATGCAAAAGGTCGATTTCCCTGCTCCCAATATTCCTGCACCGGACAGCCTGACTGTTCCCATTCACGCCAAAGAGCTTATGGAAAAGGAGCAGGTTTACATATACTTAGGTGGGCCTCTTCCCGGAATCTTCTCGGGCGAAGTTCCCGCCATAAAGGTGATGAATTCGATTCTCTCCTCCCGGCTGGCTTTGAATTTAAGAGAAAAACAAGGCCTGGCTTACTCGGTCGGCTCGTCGGCCAATTTCGACAAGCAGTTCGGATGGTTTGTTGCGGCTATCGGTACCCAGCCACAGAATTACGATGTGGCCCTGAAAGGAATCTTGGCTGAGATGGATAAGATGAAAGACGAAATCGTCAGCCCGGCAGAACTGGAGAAGGCAAAGAACGGGATATGGGGTAGAATGCTATTTTACCGGCTCTCCCGCGTGAACCAGGCATATTTCATGTCAGTAAACGAGTTCAAAGAGGTAGGCTACGATTACGACGATGAGTACATCGACAACATAAGACAGGTAACCGCCGAGCAGGTTAAGCAGGTGGCGGAGAAATACCTGGATACGGAGAATTACGTGGTAGCGGTGGTGGGGAAGACGTAGACAAAATTCGGGCGGGATAAATTCCCGCCCCTATGAGTTTGGACGTAGGCATTCGCACATAGGGCAGGGCATTCAGCCCTGCCCTATGTGTTCGTAGGGACATAGCTTGCCCCGAACCGTGCGGTTCAGGGCTTGTTGAACTTGTGAAATCCCGCCATGGCGGGGTCCTGTCCGAACTGGAAAGCCGAACAGGCACACTTCGTGCCGAGCCTCAGTGCCAAGGCAAGGGCTGTCCCTACGAGCTTTTCACCCTCCCTTTTGTTCCCTCCCACTTGTGGTGAGCTTGTGCTTCGACTTCGCTCAACACCATGAGCCCGTCGAATGGTCGAACCATAAAGGGAGGGAACAACCTGCCAGTGGCGAGGTACACTCCAATTCAGGTCCGCCTGAAGGCGGACGCTCCAAATGAGCGGGCTCCTTTTGTTCGTCACGGTCAGACGACCGCCCCCATGCGAGCCCGTCGGGGCGTCCGGGCGGACGACCTCGTCCGTGACGTTATCTGGTAACGGAGAGGGTGTCCGTTACCAACGGAACTCCTACCGATCTATTCCTACTCCGATTTCGTACGGATTCTTGCCCTCCGGGTCGGTCTTGGGGCTGATCCAACGGGTGTTGTTCTTGGCATTCTCCTCGTTATAGGTATCGTTCCCGCTGCCGTCTATGAATATCCCGAACACGTGAAGCAATTCCCGCGGTCCCTTCTTAGACACGTTCGCGCGGCCCAGGGTCGTTCCGCCGTGTGTGGTGTAGACATCATCACCGCTGTGGTCATGAAAGATACCGATGCCATTAGCGTTTCCCCCGCCTAAAGAGAGGTTGGGTACGTCGTAGGTATCGTTTCCACCCCTTTCGTTCAGGTAACCGACAGTGAAGTCATGTCCCGCGCCGATGGCCATATTGGTGGTGGCATTATAGCTGTCGTTCCCGCCGAAATCATCCAGGTATCCAACGGCGAAATGTGCGCCTGAACCCTGTACGTACCAGATACCGCTGTAGCTGTCATCGCCCCCGCCGTCCAGGAGCATGCCCACGGCAAACCAGTACGCGGTTCCCTGTGCCCATAACCCAGCGGAGTAGACGTCGTCTCCCTTTACGTCGCAGAGTATACCCACACCTCCTGCCCAACTGTGACCATCGATATAATCTGCTCGCTTGCCAAAGCCGACACCTTGAGCCAAAGAGGCATTATGCTCCTCGGTTTGAGATGCCGGATGGATGACGGTATCATCTTCCGCGACGTATTTGTCATCCCCCTCATAATTGATCAGCAGCCCGCACCCTTTGCTATAGCCGAATCCCTGGGAAAGGACGACGCAGTAGAGCGAATCGTTTCCTGAACTGTCAGCCATTATTCCGACTCCGAACGCGCCACAGCCTTGAGAATAGCTTTCCGCCACGTAGGTATCGTCTCCCTGGTAGTCGAGCAGGATGCCAACTCCGAAAATTCCGCAACCCTGGGTGATGGTGGTGCCCTCGTAGTAGTCGTCTCCCGCCTTATCCACTAGGACTGACATGCCCATCAGAGCTCCACCTATACCGGGCTGAGTGGTATCAGAGGACACGTAGTTGTCATTCCCGGACAGGTCTATGATTGCCGAGAGAGGATACTTCTCCGGATAGCCGGAAAAGCGGTAGGTGTCGTTACCGCCGCCGTCGATTATAAGAAGCGGTGGTTCGGAGTATTCATAATCGTCCCTGCCAGAAGTTCCAACCACGATCAGCCCTCTGTCGGTAATTATTTCCGTCTTTCTGGCTGGGAAGGAGGCAAACTCAAGCGAGTCAGCCATCCTTCTGACAGCCTCCGCGATATCCTGAGCGCCGGCATACAGGCGGTTAAAATCAGCCGTTGACGCCACCTCCTCAATCACCTGATCGTATTCCTCGTTCTCCTCGACGAAGTATTCGAAAAGATTCTGCCGTGAAATCCGCTGGTCCATTTCGTTAACAGCGTTTATGAACAAGTGGCTGGTATCGTCAACAATTGAGTAGAAAAGATCTATGTTGTTTCTCAGCGGACCGAATTCTTTTCCCGTGAGGACATTCTTGTCTTTTGTGATCGATGGCTTTAGCACTGAGTCAGGGTAGGTGGTGTATTTCTCCAACTGGTCTCCTATCAGTCCTCGATAGACTGTGTAATCGACTCGCGCTCCGGCCCAGGAGAGAAGCTGGGTAATGTCGGTGACGTCGTTCGAGAATCTCTTCAGATTCAACTGGCCGTACTTGGGTAGTTTAAGCGGGTCTTTGTGGAACATGGTGAAATAATGCGTCCGCCACAGGTCACCTCCCCAGTTAGCCATCTCGTCCTGATCGAATCTGACCTCTTCACAGGTTAGTCCTATCTGCGACAGGGCGCTGTCACACAGGCTGAAATCATCCGCGGCGACAGCGGTCGCCATGAGCCAGATTAACGCAAAAGCCGGAAGACATTTCATCGCTTACTCCTTTCCCTTTTTGTCATCGTACAAGATAGCAAATTCGACGGGAAGGAAACAGAGATTTTTCGCCAGAGGCTCTCTTGAAGATAATGTCTAGCCTACTTACGCCAGAGAGAACGCATCAAACAAAATGTTTGCACTTCTGCGCGAGATATTTTATAATCAAGTCGGTTCATATAGAGAACGGCGGTTTGGAGTGTCAAGCCCCGCCGAGGTGTCCAAACGGACGCCCGTCTGGGCGGAATCTTCGACTTCAGCTTGACCGGGGGGGGCGGGATGAATTCTCACGTTCGGACAGGGGTTGTACCCCTGTCCGCAAAAGGGTGGGGTGGGGATGCAACCCCCACCCCAACAAGAACGAGGTGAAAGAGTGAATATGATTAAAACGTACGGTTTCCGACTACTCCCCCTACTTCTCTTGGTGATACCTCTTGGCTCGGCGTCTCCCGGCAACGAAGAATACTGGCTCAAGAAGCTTTCACCGGAGGAAAAGGAGGTCTTTGACGTAATAAACTGGCAGCGAGAGACAAAGGACCTGACACCGCTTCACCTAAACGGTGAGTTGTCAAGCGCGATCAGAGAAGAGTTGACAAAGCTGGTTGAAGCTGAGAAGGATTCCCCCACGGTGGCAGAAAACACTAAGAGGTTGCTTCCCAGCCTTCCGGGAAAATGCTACTTGTTTACAGACACGACTATTCTCGAGGTCCTGGCCCATCTGAGGCAAAAAGGAGAAATCAGACAACAAATGCTAGATGGCAAGAATCTGTCCGTCGCCATCGCCCATGCCGAAGGCAAACAGAACGCGACTTGTACCTACATCTGTTTCTCAAACTATTTCATGGACTATCTGATTAGAGAGGAAATCGCGCTCTCCCCTGGTGACGAGACGGGACGGTTAGTCTCCGCGGAAATAGAGGGAAAGTGTAATGCCAGGTACCTGAAGGTGCTCTGCTACCCGGGCACGAGGTTCCTTTTTTTACAGGAACCTGAGGAAGTTTATGAGGAGGAGATGGAGGTCAGGGGCGATAGTTCGTTTGTGATCTCACTCCCAATAGACAAGTTTGGCAAAGGAACCTGGAGTATAGCTATCCTCGTTAGGAACACCCGATCCGAGCCCTATGAACTAGTGAAACTCTTCAAAAGAGGAGAGCAACCTTCTCAATAGACGCGCCTGGTCTTCCCCACAGGAAAACGCAAACCTACATCATGTGGATCGGTCTGCCCTCCGCTTTCAAAACGGCTTCTCTTGTCGGTTCGCTCAAGGTGGGATGGGCGTGGATAGTGTCAATTACATCCTGGGCTTTCGCGCCCATCTGGATGGCTAAAGTCAGCTCGGCAATCAGATCCGTGGCCCGGTGGCCCAGAATCTGCGCGCCCAGGATCTTTCCAGAAGCTTTTTCCACTACAACCTTGACAAAGCCTTCTGTCTCATTTTCTGCCTGGGCTCTGCCACAGGCTACCATGGGGAATTTGCCAACATTTACTTCCAGTCCCTTTTCTTTCGCCTGTTTTTCGTTCAGTCCCGCGCTTCCTATCTCAGGGTGAGTGAAGATACACGAGGGTACAGCCGTATAGTCCATCTTTTTGCTTCCACCTAATGCGTTCTCCACCGCTATCTCAGCTTCCATCGAGGCCACATGCGCAAGAAGCCAGTTGCCGATGCAATCCCCTGCTGACAAGATGTGCGGAATGTTGGTTCGGAGATAATCGTCCACGAGGACGGTTCCTCGATCCATCTTTACACCCAGCTTCTCCAGTCCCATGTCTGCGGTGTTGGCTCTTCTCCCCACCGAGACCAAGACCTTCTCAACCTCAACGGTGGACTCCCCATCAGGTGCGGAGAAGGTCACGCTCTTCTTGCCTTCTTTTCCGGAATCTATTCGTGCGACCTGTGAATCGGTGAATATCTTCATTCCCGCCCTTTCCATGGACGTCCTCAGGGCGGCTGCGACCTCCCCGTCCTCTTCCGGCAGAATCTGGGGGAGCATCTCCACTATGGTAATCTTGGCACCCAGAGAATGATAGATGTAGGCGAATTCGCATCCGATGACGCCGCCTCCGATGATCAGCATGCTTTCGGGTATGGCAGCCAGGGACAAAGCACCTGTGCTGTCTATCACCCCTTGAGATTCGATTCCGGGAATGGGGAGCGGTATCGGAACTGAGCCGGTGGCGACGAGGAAGTTGTCTCCTTCCAGTTTTTCGACCGATCCATCTTCCAGCATGACCTTTACTCTCTTTTCATCCAAGAAGCTTGCCGTTCCTTTGATCACCTTCACCCCGCGGGCTTTGAGCAGGCTTTTTACCCCGGTAACCAGTCGGGTTACCACCATCTGCTTTCTCTTCATCAGCATGGAAAAGTCCAGCTCGGTTCCCTGGATTTTCAGTCCCCATCTTCCGGCCTGCTTCAACGTTGACAAGGTGTGAGCCGCAGAGGCCAATACCTTGGTGGGGATACATCCCACGTTTAGGCACGTTCCGCCCAACTCGTCTTTTTCCACCACGGTCACCCTGGCGCCAAGCTGTGCCGCCCGGATAGCTCCCACGTATCCTGCCGGCCCTCCCCCGATGATAATCAAGTTCTTGCCGTCTCCGTTCATGATTCATCCTCCTACTTTCTCTCGATATTGAGTCACTGGAAAGGATAGCCTGATTAATTTGCGAAGCTGCCAGATATCTGCTTATGAAAGACAGCCTGTCATTGGCCCGCGTCCGCTGCAGCCTTCAATTTATAGTAACACGCCGTTTTTGTCCAGAAGTTTATCTGGCTTGTACGATGGCGAGAGGAAAACGACCGAAGATCTTCAGGAGGAGTAAGAGTAGCTTCATTTCAACGCCCACAAGCTCAAAGACATGACCGCCATCCCCAAGATTACTCCCAAAATGGCCGTGTGCTCCTGCCCGTACGAACGGGAGGTGGGGATAAGCTCGTCGAATGCGATATAGACCATCACCCCTGCCACGAACGCCAGAAGCCAGCCCAAGAAAGCAGGCGTTAGGAAGGGAAGGAGAAAGAGCGCGGCTACGCCTGCCCCTACCGGTTCCGCCAAACCCGACATAAACGACCATAAGAACGCCTTGCCCCGGCTTCCGGTGGCGGCATAGACCGGAGCGGACACCGCTAATCCTTCCGGGATATTGTGGATTGCTATTGCCACAGCTATGGCAACTCCCAGCTTTGTATCTTTCAGGGTTCCGGCGAAGGTGGCCATTCCCTCCGGGAAGTTGTGAATTCCTATTCCCAAGGCAACCAGCAAGCCCATTCGCATCAACCTGCTCTCATCTTTGCCTTCTGAGAGGTCGTGGTGGCCTGCCCACTGGTGAGGGAGAAGGTAATCGATGAGAAAGATGAAGAGGATTCCGATGAAGAAACCGAAATTCGCGTAAGCAAACCCGATCGATTCAATGCCTCCCTGCAAAAGCTCGACAAAGGAGACCAGCACCATCACACCGGCTGAGAATCCTAAGGTGGCGCTCATGAGACGAGGGCCCGGCTTGCGGACGGCAAGCCCCAAAAGGCTGCCCAGGGTGGTGGAAAGCCCTGCCAGAGTGGTCAAAAGCAGGGCTAAGCCGACGTTTTTTTCCATGGCTATTTAAGAATCACCATCACCAGAAGAACGGTTAGTTCCCTCTCTTTCTTGAGACGTTGCAGGGCTTATCTGTCGTTTGGAATTTTCTTGAATTCATCTTTCAGGATTCCCATGATTATGGAATCGTGGTACTCGCCGTTGACGTAAAGATCGTGTCTTAGTACTCCTTCCCTCTTGAAGCCGCACTTTTCATAGGATTTGATACCCCGGAGGTTGAAATCATAAACTTTGAGATAGACCCGATGTAGATTCATCCGGTTGAAGGCGAAGTCGAGCAGGGTCATCATGGCGTCGGTCCCGTAACCCTTATTCCAATATTCCTTTTTTCCTATGACTATGCCCGCCTCGGCATTGCGGTTTTCCCAGTCTATCCCGTGTAAACTGATACCGCCAAGATAGACCCCGTCTTTGGTCTCCAGGGCGAAAGTCTTGATTCTCGGATTGCTGTCATCCAGTGCCTTTTCGATCCACTTCTCTTCTTTGTATCGGGAGACAGGGTACCTCATGATCAAGTTGTCCATAACTTCGCGTTCGTTGATCCATTTCATGATCTCGTCAATGTCCGTTTTCTCGATTGCTCTGATCCGAACTTTTTTACCTTCGATCATGGTTCACCTCTCGGGTCTGGAATACCTCACCCCCTTTTATTCCCCCTCTCCACGTTGTGGAGAGGGGGATAAGGGGGAGAGGTCACAACAGCCGTATCCTCGTTCTCTTCTGCTCTACACCCGTGACACCTCTGGAACTTACCTCACCTGGTTTCTGCCTACCACCTGCGCTTTGATCTCGGCGGCCAGTCTCCGCATGGTTGGTTCCATCAGCTATTTTGTTTCTGGGGCGGGAGGATTCGAACCTCCGATCTTCCGGTTAACGGCCGGGTGCATTGCCTCTCTGCTACACCCCAATTATGCTAAGACGGTTAATATTCTCCGCCTGCTTTCCTCTAAGTCGATTCCTTAGCTCTTTTCATCAGTAACTGGTGAGCTGGTCTATCTTGCCATACTTTCGGGCGATGTACTCGATGGAGCGATAAACCCAGTGCGAGAACAAAGCCAGAACCAGGGTGGTCACCGCCATAATCAGGATCAACTGAAGGTCGGAGTATCCACCCAAGGTGGAACTGACGCTCTTCCCCAAAACGGCTCTTCTCACCAACTCCAGCCAGTAGGTTAGCGGCAGCGCCTTGGAGATATACTGTAGCCAGACGGGCAGGATGTCTATGGGATAGATGGCGCCGCAGGCCAAATAAAAGAGTCCGGACATCCCTTCGGTCAAGGCATAGCTGTGATGCGCCGTGACCATGCTTACTCCGGCTAAAAGTATCCCCAAGCAGGTGATGATGAAGATGCCGACAGCCACGGAGAAGATGAGCAAAGGATAGTTGACGGTAAGCAGATTGACCGGAATCTTCAACACCAGCATGCCGAAGCCCACCGTGATGATCACCGCCACGGTGGTTAAAATCATCTTGGCTATACCCCGACCGAAAAGATAATAGTACATCCTGATCGGAGCTATGTAGATATACCTGATCATTTGATAATGATCCCGATCCTCGTGAATAACCCAACTGACCCCGAACAGAACGTTGATCACGTACATGAAGAAGGCATTGCCCACATAGATGTATGCGAACAGATCCATGCCGGTCTTGCCCCGGGTGACGACGTAATACATCACCACCAGAATCAGCGACGAGGCCAGCGGCCGGACGATGGAGTAGATGGCGAACAGAAACGGATCGGTCCAGTTCGACTCCATGGCCCAGCCTAACTTCCCGGCGGTCTTTATGGTCAGTATGTTCTCTTTGGCTCTATTTAGTATTTTCACCTGTGTCTCCTAAAACGCTGGCTGATTCATGCGTCGTTTTCTCGACCTCTCCCCCTCGGTCCCCCTCTACATCCTTCGACAGGCTCAGGACGGTGAGCAGAGTCGAACCGCAAGATGGAGAGGGGTTCACCCTGCCCTTCGGTCCTGAGACTTCAGGGTCGAAGGAAAGGGATTTCCCTTGATCCTGAGATCTTCGGGATCGAAGGACACCCTGAAGGGGAGACAGGGGGTGAGGTTCCTACTGCCATCGCAAAGTCAATCTTCCCTCTTTCTTGCCCAGTTTCTCCATGTACTCCAGGGCATACTTGGAGGTCCACAGAAACAGAATGCACAAAACCACCAGAGCGCCTAACTCGACATTCACGTTGATGAATCCGGATTTTGGCCCGGCCTCAAAGGCCAGCTGTCTCATGGCGTCCAGTCCCAGGGTCATCGGAATCAGGGACGCTCCCAACGCCACGAAGAAACCCAAATTCTTCACCGGGAAGAAGAATCCCGACATGAGGTGAACCGGCTCCTGAAGCAGCGTGACTCCGTGCCAGGCCTCCCGCCCGTAGAGCATGAACAGCGACGAAAACACCATGCCCAACCCGTAAAGACCGGTCAAGGTCAAGACGAAGACCGCAAACAGCTTGGGCAGGCTGATTATGGCGAAATCCACCTTGAAGATCAAACTGCCGGCTAAGAAGATGAAGACCGCCCTGGTGGTGGCCAGAACCATCCCGCCAGAAGCCATGCCCAGAAGCAGGGACATTCTGGAGATGGGAGCGATCATGTACAACTCCAGATTGCCGATCTCCTTCTCCCAGTAGAACTGGGCCGCCATGCTCCACAGAACGTGTATCCAGTAGGCGCTCATGGTCCCGCCCAATATCACAAATCCGACGTACTCCTCCGGAGCTTTCAGGGCTTTGTACACATAAACGTAAGCCGCAGTGCTCATGATAGGAAGCAGGGTCTCGGTGAGCCACCAGCTCGGCTCCCGGTTGGCGCCCACCACGCGCACGTAAGCACGGGCAATTATGGCCTTTATGTTAGTCCTCAGATCAGTTTTCATCTTTCAGTCCTCTTCCTACCAGCGCCAAAAACACGTCCTCTAAGCTCGGCTCCATCTTGGAGAGGGAAATTATCTTGGATCCGTTTCCGCTCAAAGACTCGGTCACGTTGGAGATAGCTGACTCTTCCTCTAAGATGAATTTCAACTCGGTTCTTCCCAGATGACTCTTGTGTTCATAGGCAAACTGCTTAACGCCGGGGACCCGACCGAACTTCTCCATTCCGTTCACCGACAAAGGGATCTCGATGCGGAATACCGCCTCTCCGGCTAAGGATTTCTTTAGGCTCTGCGGCGTATCGCATACCAGAACCTTACCCCTGTCGATTATGGCCACCCGGTCGCACAACTCGTCCGCCTCCGCCATGTAGTGGGTGGTCAGAAGCACGGTCCTTTCCGGATCCTTCTTCATCCAGGTTCTGATGTAAACGCGCACGTCCCGGGCGATCTGAACGTCTAAGCCCAGTGTCGGCTCATCTAAGAACATGATCTTGGGATCGCAGACGAAACCTCTCATGAAATTCAGCTTCTGTCTGAGCCCGGTGGAGAGTTTTCCGATCTTGGTTTTGGCGAACTCCTCCATTTTCAGAATCTTCAGAAGCTCGTCGGTCCTCCGAAGAGCCACCTTATTAGGGATGCCATAGAACTGGGAGAACATCCACAGAGTCTCGCGAACGGTCAGAATTCCGTAACCGCAGTGCTCGCCGCCGGAGACCATGTTGATCTGTTTCCTCACCCTTTCCGGGTGTTTGACCACGTCGATCCCATCCACCAACGCTCTTCCGGAGGTGGGCAGAAGAAGCGTGGCGAGTATCTTTATCAGGGTGGTTTTGCCGGCACCGTTCGGCCCCAAGAGACCGAACAGTTCTCCCTGATGTATCTGTACGTTGGCATCTTCTAAGGCAATCAACTTGTCGTTGTTGTTGCCGTTTCCCTTTTTGTTCTTTGCCTTCTTTAACTTGAAGGTCCTGTTCAGATCGAAGGTCTCTACTGCTGAGTTCATCTCTTTTCCTTTCACCGATAATAAAAAACCGTGACCTACTCTAAATAGGTCACGGTCTCGTGAAGTTCTTTGCCATTATCCTATTCAGAGTAGCCTCCATCTGCCGAAGGTGGAGACAGAGTTAGGCATATTAATCCCCTGTACCGGGCAATTAAGCTTGATCAGTTCTAATGCCATGAAAAACTCCACCTCCGTATGCCTGTATCTACTCGTCAATTAGCATCGTATTACGCAATAAAGCATAGAATGTTTCCTTGTCAAGAGAAATTTTCCAAATCCGGACTTTTTTTTGGAATCATTCATACACTGTCGTGACCTTCAGTTGGTCCCATGGACTGTCCCGCTTCAGCGGGACCTAACGAGTCAAGCTAAAGTCGTAGATCCCGCCTTGGCGGGGCTTGACACTCCAGACCCGAGAAAGTGCTTGACTGCATCGGCGACACTGTCTTATATTGCTTGTGCTTAGCGATCGGAAATCAGTTTAATGGGAGGTTAGAATGCAAAAGCACAAAATTGACATCGAGTTTTACTGTGAGGAGTGCAAAAAGAACATCAAGGACTTCGGGTTCAGTGACACTCCGGAGCCATCCCCGGAGCAGAAGAAGAAGTTAGAGGAGTACGCTGCTCACGTTCATAAACACAAGAATCACGTCTTCTGTCGAGAGTGCGGAGGCCAGATTACGTCTGCGGAAGCAGCACGTCCGGTGATGGTGGAAGCAGAATTGGAATACTTGTGCAAAAGCTGCGCACCACAGACGTAAGTCCGAATTCCCGCTCGTTCGTCACGGTCAGACGACCGCCCCCTTGCGGGCCCGTCGGGGCGTCTGGACGGATGCCTCCGTCCCTGACACTCTAGGGTAACGGACAAGGTGTCCGTTACCAACAAAACTCTGTCACCGTCCAATCTAATACTCAGTCGCGTAGCCGAGCCTTTATGGCTCGGCTGGCACCCATACGGGTGCCTACGCGGCATACCCTGGTCGGTGTGCGACAAAAAGTGGATTGTCATTTCTCTTCCAACTGCTGCAAGGCTCCTTGCGCGGCCCGATCACCGGGATGGTCGGCAGCATATTTCTTGAGCTGCTCCAGGTACTGAAAGCACTCGTCCTTGCTGCGGCGGCAATGTTCGTATCTCAGAAACGAGAATCGCCAGTCCTCGCCGACCACCGGCTCCAAATAGGTGAATAGCGTGTCCATGTCCTGGTGATGCTTCTGTTCTTTGAACTCCAGAGCCATCCGGATAACCAACGTAAGATACTGCACCCAGGCGACCCGGGCGGCGTAGCTTGAATCTTTCGGAGGTCCCTGCGATGCATAGTCAAGTCTCCAGTCCTGGGTGAGTTTGGAGATGAGCAGGTCAAGAGTGCGAGTTTGTGGTTGAATGGAGTCCTGGTAAGCATGCACCAGGCCCAGGTCGACGATATGCCCGCCAAATCTATCCGCGACACCGCAGCGAGGCGCCAGATAAAGAGGTGGGTGCTCCGGTTTCCTGGCCGAACGGATGATTATCTCTTGTAGAGCATTCTGTGTCTCCCCGGTCGAAGGCGGCACGGGCAGGCTATCGTCTCTCGATAGATTCAGTGCTGCGCGCACCTGACTATCCGCCGATAGAAATTCGCGATAATCCGCTCCCACCAGAAACTGCAAAGAGATGACAATCAGGTCCGGGCGGACGCCATCCACTCGCTGCAGATACCAGGCGGCGTAGGTGTCCATAGCCCCGTTGGTGAAAAACACCCCGCCGGAATCCATCATGGTGAAGCAGTTGTGAATCCACTCAACCAGTTGAAGCGCAGCCAGTGAATCGGTAATCCTGATCTGGGGGTGTTGGCGGCTGAAGAAGGCAAGGAGGATGAACCGGGCGGAATCAGCCCCTTCAGTTTCTCTCAGAGCTGTTAGTTTCTCGAAGAATTCGGAAGTCAGACTATACTTTCCCGCCTTCGTAGGTGTAGCGGAGATCGAGTCGATAAGGCTGCTCAGGTTAGCATATGCCGTATCTGGTGTTTGACTGTCACCTGTGCAGCTGGATAGGCAAATTAAGCCGAGCGCTATTGTGACCAAGGATAATAGTACTTCTCTCCTCATGGTACATCTCCCCGTGTTTTGGCGCCTGGAGAGCTACGCCTACTCGAGTAGGCCGAACGCGTGCGTTAAAAGTTGTGATCTGATTGCTATAGGGAATAAAAGCCTTATTAGCTCCGTCGTCAAGCAAATTCTAAAAAGATAGCGCCCAGCTTTTTGCCACAGAGGAAAAACTGGGCTTGTCGGGGACTCATTGCCCACTCTTTGTTCTCTGAAGACGTATTATTCTGTTGAGTATCTGAGAGCTTGTGAAAAATATAACTTGACTAAAACGGAATTGATTTTATCTTACTTAAACGTACTGTGTCTGGGCAACAGACCCTTCTAGTAATCGACTTCCGGAGGTGAGATCATGTCCCCACCCTCGATGGGAAAATTCTGGCGGAAACCATTAGATGCCGACAAGCTCGACATTCCGCACGGCGAACTTCATATCATCAAGGAAAGGTGCAAAGGCTGCGCGTTTTGCGTGGAATACTGTCCCAAGGACGTGCTTGAGCTTTCCACCGAATTCAACTCCAAGGGATATCATCCGCCCTACGTGGCCAAGGAGGACACCTGCGTCTTCTGCGGGCTGTGCGAGATGCTGTGTCCGGAGTTCGCCATATACGTGACGGAGAAACCGAAAGATGAAGAGAAGGACAAGCAAGCTGAACAGGAGGTAAAAAAAGTTGAAAGCTGATCCTAAAGGCGTATTGACCGGAGAACATTATTTGGATGGCGACCACGCCTGCTCGGAGGGGGCCATTGCGGCAGGCTGTCGTTTCCTGGGGGGGTACCCCATCACCCCTTCCACTGAGGTAGCGGAAAGGATCTCCGAGCGATTCCCCGAGGTGGGAGGCATTTTCATCCAGATGGAGGATGAGATGGGATCCATGGCGGCAGTTGTGGGGGCAACCTGGGGAGGAGTTAAGGCGCTCACCGTTACCTCAGGTCCAGGCTTTTCCCTTATGCAGGAGAACATTGGGCTGGCGGTCATGCTGGAAACCCCTTGCGTGGTGATTAACGTTCAAAGAGGCGGGCCCTCCACCGGACTCCCCACCCTTCCGGGACAGGCAGACATGATGCAGGCCCGCTGGGGATCCCATGGAGACTACGAGATCATTGCCGTTTCCCCCAACTCACCCCAGGATTGTTTCGAGCAGGTGATAAAAGCGGTTAACCTCTCCGAGAAGTATCGAGTCCCGGTGATGGTGATGACGGATGAATGTGTGGGGCACATGACCGAAAAGGTTGTGATTCCTCCCGCCGATGAGATTGAGCTTTACCCCCGACGATACACCAAGCTTCCTCCGGAAGAGTATTTGCCATTCAAGGCGGGCAAGGATATGATACCGGAGATGGTTAAAGCCGGGGACGGATATAAAATCCACGTCACCGGTCTGACCCACGACGAGAAAGGCTATCCGGTCATGAACTGGGAGGTGCAGGAGAAGCTGGTGAGAAGGTTGGTGGAGAAGATAAGACTGCATGCAGACGAGTTAGAAGACATCGAAGAGACGCAGATGGAGGATGCGGAGGTGGTCATCTTTTCATACGGCATAAGCTCCCGTGTCTGTATCCCCGCGCTTCAGAAGGCCAGAGGTGAAGGACTTAAGGTGGGTCTTCTCCGCCCGATCATATGCTGGCCGTTTCCGGAGAAGAAGATCAGGGAACTGGCCGGTAAGGTGAAGGCCATCGTGGTGGTGGAGATGAACTACGGACAACTCTTCTATGAGGTGGAAAGATGCGCCTGTGGAAAGTCTAAAGTGTCTCTGGTGCCGCATGGAGGAGGGTGGGTGCATGACCCGGAGGACATATACAATGCCATTAAGGAGGCGGTAAAATGAAAGCAACCCAAGTAGATCAGCAGGCTGAAGCTGCTGAACACCCGATGGAAGCTATGCTGCGGATGGATCGCATTCCGCATATCTGGTGTCCCACCTGCGGAATAGGAACCGCGCTGACCGCCTTCGCCGAAGCTTTGAAAAAGATCGATACTCCCTTAGAGAAGGTATGTGTGGTCTCCGGAATCGGCTGCACCGGGAGGGTGGCAGGTTACGTAAAGCTCGATTCCTTCCATTCCACACACGGTCGGGCAATTCCTTTTGCCACCGGACTGAAGCTGGCCAATCCGGAGCTTAAGGTGGTGGTATTCAGCGGAGACGGCGACATCGCGGGCATCGGCGGCAACCACTTCATTCACGCCGCCCGCAGAAACATGGACATTGTGGTTATATGCGTCAACAACTTCATCTATGCCATGACCGGCGGGCAGGTGGCAGCTACGACCCCGCTCACTGCCAATACCTCCACCTCCCCGTATGGTAATTTTGAAAACCCTTTCAGCTTGCCCCAGTTAGCCGAATCCTGCGGCGCGGTGTACGTTGCCCGCTGGACCGCCCTGCACGTGCGAAGACTGACTAAGTCCATCACCGAGGCGATGAACAAAAAGGGCTTCTCCTTTATCGAGATCATCTGCCCTTGCTCAACCATCTACTCCCGGAGGAATAAGCTGGGCGACGGTCTGGATTTGATGAAGTTCTATCACGACAACAGCGTGATCAAACATGGAGCGGATACCAGAGAGATGGCCATTGAGTTCCAGAAGAAAATCGTGGTGGGGAAATTCATCGACCGGGAAAGGCCCACATTTCTGGATGCTCACAACGATTGGATGAAGAAGCGGCTTAAAGATAAATTCATTGCGCACGGAGGTCCCTAATGCTGACGGAGCTGAGGATAACCGGATTCGGTGGACAAGGAGTGATTCGCTTCGGATACCTTCTGGGAAAGGCGGCATCCATCTATGACGGAAAGCAGGCCACCATGACCCAGAGCTTCGGTCCGGAGGCACGGGGGAGCGCCTGCAGTTCTCAGGTGGTGATATCGGATGACAGGGTTCTCTACCCTTACGTTACGGTCCCACACGTGGTGGTGGTCATGTCCCAGGAGGGATTCGTCAAACACGCGGAGAACGTAAAAGAGGGCGGGATCGTGATCATCGATGAAGATCTGGTCAAGCCGGAGCGAACAAAAAAGGGAGTCGAACTTTTTGCCATACCTTCCACCCGCTTCGCCGAGGAGATGGGAGTGAGGATAGTGGCAAATATCGTGATGTTCGGCTTCTTCACCGCGGTCACCGGGTTGGTCAAACCGGAATCCGCCAGGAAGGCCATCGAAAGCTCCTTTAGAGAGAAGCTGATAGACCTTAATCTCAAAGCTTTCGATAAAGGATACCAATACGGAAAAGAGCAGTTGACTCAGAAGGCTGGGGCGAAAAGCGGAGCCCAGGCGAGTCGTTAGGTTAAGGAGAAAAATCGTCCGGTGCGTGAAGCTACTGAGTCCCGCCGAAGTTGTAGCCGTCCCGCCTCTGGCGGGACGCACCCTAAAGGGTGCGGCTACCAGGTTTTCATTTGTGGGATTGACTGGAAGTTTGAGAAGAGTCGGGAGGTATGGTGACGGATAAGGAGAAAGAAAAGGAAAAAAAAGGCGCTTTAGTCATCGGTGGAGGGGTAGCGGGCATTCAGGCGGCTCTTGATTTAGCTGATGCGGATTTTCAGGTCTACTTAGTCGAGAGAGCTTCCACCTTAGGGGGGAGGATGGCGCAGATAGACAAAACCTTCCCTAGCATGGACTGCGCCATATGAATTCTGGGCCCGCGTATGCTGGATGTCGGTCGACATCCCAACGTCAAAGTCTGGAGCTATTCAGAGGTCATCGGGGTCGAAGGTAAGGCGGGAGACTTTAAGGTTACGGTCAGAAGAAACCCGCGTTATGTGAATGAGGATACCTGCGTGGGATGCGGGGAGTGTGCCAAGGCGTGTCCGGTGATTGCCCCCAACTACTTCGATCTGGGAATGGGCGCAAGAAAAGCCATTTACTCCCCTTTTCCTCAAGCTTCTCCCCGAACCTATGCCATTGACCGGGACGTTTGCTTAAATAAGACCATCCTGGTTTGTGAAAGCTGTTCCCGGGCCTGCAAGTTGAACTGTATTGACTTTGATATGCAACCCAGGGAGGAGACCATCAATGTTGGCGCGGCGGTGGTTGCCACCGGATTCGACGAATATGATCCCCGGGGTCTGACCAATTATGGATATGCCCGCTATGAGAATGTTTTGACGGGTTTGGAATTTGAGAGAATACTGAATGCCTCTGGACCTTCGGGTGGGCATCTGGTTCGTCCGTCGGACATGAAAACACCCAGGACGTTGGCTTTCGTTCAATGTGTGGGCTCCAGATCAGTCGGGGAGCGGGGCTATCCCTATTGTTCCTATTTCTGTTGCATGAACACCGTCAAAAACGCCCTTCTGGCTAAGACGCACGAGCCGGACATAGATAAGATATACATCTTCTATATGGACATAAGGGCTTTCGGCAAAGGATACGAGGAGCTCTATCTTCGAGCGCAAGAGGACCCGAACGTGATCTTCTACAAGGGAAGGCCCGCCAAGATCGAAGAGGATCCGGCAACCAAGGACCTTATGATCTTCATTGAGAATACAGAGACCAAGGAGGTTGAAAAAATCAGGGCGGATATTACCATCCTCTCCGCAGCCGGGGTTCCTTCCGAAGGCACTATCCAGCTGGCAAAGATTTTGGGGATCGACTTGGATAGCACTAATTTCTTCAAACAGAAAGATCCCCTGTCATTTCTGGAATCCACCCGTGAAGGTGTCTATCTTTGCGGCAGTGCGGCAGGGTTGAAAGACATTACCGATTCGGTGGCCTTGGGTTCAGCGGCCGCCTTGAAGGTCTCGGAGCACCTAAGAGGTCAACAGGTGAAAAAAGAGCCCATCAAAGTTGAGCCCATCTGTGTGGATGGAAAGCCAAGGATCGGGGTCTTCGTCTGTCACTGCGGGTCCAATATCGCCGGTGTGGTGAATGTGGAGGAGGTGGAGGAATATGCTAAGTCGCTCCCCGGCGTGGTGCATGTTGTTCGTGACCTGTTCATGTGTTCCGACGGAACCCAAAGGTTAATGCAGGATCATATCAAAGAGCATAATCTCAACCGGGTGGTGGTGGCCGCATGCACTCCAAGAACGCACGAACCCATCTTCCAGGAGAGCTGCCGACGTGCCGGGCTGAACCCTTACCTGTTTGAGATGGCCAACATCCGGGATCAATGCTCCTGGGTGCATACCCACGAGCCGGAAGCGGCAACCCAAAAATCCAAGGACCTGCTGGGAATGGCAGTTGCCAGAGCATATCATCTTGAGCCTCTGGAGAGAAGACAGGTTCCCATGAACCCTGAGATTCTGATAATCGGCGGGGGAATATCCGGAATCCAGGCTGCATTGGATTTAGCTATCAAGGGCGAGAAGATTACGCTGATCGAAAAAGAAAAGGAGTTGGGAGGACGGGTAAGAGAACTGGACACGCTGTTAGGCAGCGAATTGACCGGGAAAGAGTTCGTCAAGACCAAGCTGGAGGAGTTGAAGAAGAGAAAGGTCAAAGCGCTTACCTCCACTACGGTCAAAGAGGTGGACGGTTTTGTGGGGAATTTCGAGGTGGCGATTGAGACAGGAGCATCCGGAAAAGGGAGGAAGGCCAAAACCGAGAAGTTGAAATTCGGGGCAATCATCCTGGCGGTGGGCTCTGATCTTTATGATCCCAAAGACAAATTCGGCTACGGGAAGTTTCCCAACGTTTTGACCAACATGGAGCTGGAAAAGCTTCTGACGGCTAACCAGAAAGGGTTAACCATCGCCGGTAAGAAGCCGGAAAACGTTGCCTTCATCCAGTGCGTAGGATCAAGGGAGAGGGGTGGAAACGAATACTGCTCCCGGTACTGCTGCCAGGTGGCCATCAAGCAGGCCATTCAGCTCCAGGAGAGGGGCATCAATTGTATGATGTATTACCGGGATATCCGCACTTTTGACAAAGGGGCTGAGGAGGCATATAGAGAGGCAAGGGCCAAGGGAGTCCTCTTCCTGAAGTACGATGAAAAACATCCGCCGGAGGTGCTCGGAGAAAAGAGGGCGACTGAGATCAAGCGTTATCAACCTCTCTACAGGAGGGAAGTAGAACTGCCGTTCGATGCGGTGATACTCTCCGTGGGCATGGTGCCTAAGGAAAAGGATTTTGCCGAACTGCAGAATCTTTTCAAGCTTCCCAGAGGACTGGATGGGTTTTTCTTAGAAAGGCACTCCAAGCTGGGTCCGGTGGAGACAAATACCGCAGGTATATTTATCTGCGGCTGCGCAAATTCTCCCAAGGGAATATCAGACAGCCTGTTTTCCGCCCAGGGAGCGGCTGGTAAGGCTGCCATTCTCACCTCCAGGGATCATATCGAGCTTGAGCCGGTGGTCTGCCAGGTGGTGAACAAGGAGCTTTGCAGGGCTTGCGGAATTTGCGTGAAGATATGCGAGTTCAACGCTCCTCAGTTGGCGGACAGGGGCGACGGCGTGATGGTCTGCGAGGTAAACGAGGCTTTGTGCAAGGGCTGCGGCACCTGCGCCTCATACTGTCCGACCGGCGCGATAACGGCCCGGCACTTCACCGATGAACAGATCGACGTGATGATAGATTCGCTTCTGGTATGGGATAAATGATAAACGCGTATCGGAAGTCGCAGAGAATCCTCGAACATTGTAGGGAGTGTTAAGATGCAGACGTTAACCGCTTATATTGAGCGAGATTCAGAGACGGGTCTGTATGTTGCTATTGTCCCGGCAATTCCTGGTGCTCATACCCAGGCAGAAACCTTAGACGAGCTTCAGAAAAATCTTCGGGAAGTGATCGAGCTATGCCTGGACGAAATGGACCCTGAGAGTAAAAGGCTTCTGCCCGAATTTGTGGGAATTCAGCAGATAGAGATTTAGTTGTGACCAAACTGATTCTTATTGACAGCTCAAAAATGGAAAAGCTCCTTTTCAAACTTGGTTTTGAGAAGGTGAGACAGAAGGGCAGTCATGTTTTCTACAGGCATCCGGATGGAAGGTACACTACGGTTCCGCACCGCAAACGAAGGATGTTGGCGCGTCCCTTGATTAGAGAAATTCTGAAGGAGATAAAAATTGGCGTTGAGGAATATAACAAATACCTGCGGGGGTTGTGACGTGACTTACGAAAACCATGCGTCTGTCCCTTTTAGGAAACAGCAATATGAAGATACAATCAAGCAGTTTCGACCCCAGAATCGTGGTCTTCGCCTGTAGCTGGTGCTCTTACGCAGGCGCCGATCCCGCCCGGGTGACCCAAAAGTGGTGTTGGTGGTAATTTCACTGTTGAGGAAAATACAGCGCTTATGAAAAGCCCTATCAGATGCACTTAGTTACGATAACATTTTTAGCATTTGGATTGGCCATGGACGCCTTTGCGGTATCGATCTCAAGCGGAATAACGATAAAAAATCCGAGGATTGAACAGGCGTTGAAAATCGCCATTTTCTTCGGAGCGTTTCAGGCAATCATGCCCGTCATAGGGTGGTTGGCCGGTCTTGGCCTGCGGGAGTTGATTGCACAGGTTGACCATTGGATAGCATTCGGGCTTCTCTTCCTGATCGGGTGTAAAATGATCTACGAATCGACAAAGGCAAGATCGGAAAAGAAGCTGCTGAATCCGCTCAGCCTCGGAGTCTTGTTGTTACTCTCGGTTGCCACCAGCATCGATGCCTTAGCCGCCGGGGTGAGTTTGGCCTTTTTGAAGATATCGATTGTGCTCCCAATCATCGTAATTGGCGTCGTAACGTTCATACTATCTTTTCTTGGCGTTTTCGTTGGTGACAAGTCCGGTCGCGTATTTGAGAATAAAGCAGAATTTGTTGGTGGACTTGTTCTGATCGGCATCGGGAGCAAAATATTGATTGAACATTTGGCTTGAAGGTCTTGGCATAGGTACGGCAGCGATTGTCCTCTGAGGAAACAGAAATATGAAGAAAGAATCGGATGGTTTTGATCCCAGGATCGTCGTCTTCGCCTGCAACTGGTGTTCTTACGCAGGCGCCGACACTGCGGGGGTCAGCCGGATGCAATATCCACCCAACGTGCGGCTGATCCGGGTGATGTGCTCCGGCAGGATCAGTCCGGCACACGTTTTCCGGGCGTTCGAAAAAGGCGCGGACGGCGTCATGTGGTCCGGGTGACACATCGGCGATTGCCATTACACCTTTGGCAATCACCGGGCTGCGGAGCAGTTCGAAATAACAAAGAAGCTCTTTGATCTTCTGGGCATGGAAAAAGAACGCTTAAGGCTGGAATGGTTCTCCGCCGCGGAAGGTCAAAGATTTGCCAACGTTATCACGGAATTCATTGAGGAGGTCAAGAAGGTTGGGCCGAGCCCGTTGAGAAATTCGGGTAAACAAAAGGAGAAACCTGAAGTTAAAAGTACAAAATGAACTGTCAGGATTAGTTCCTGATCAGACAACGGTAAAAGGAGATTCAATAAACTCGGAGTGTAAGGCTTTAGGAACTGTTGAAAAAGTGTTTTTGGAGTGCGAAAGCTTGTCCGCAGGATCCCGCTTTGCGGGGCTTTCGCGACTTCCTGAAATAAACAGCGCATACCATGACGTCAATTAAAGCCATAACAAAACCGCACCAGCCCCGCAGAGTCGGGGTCTCCGCCCGGTCGGGCTCAGACGAGCCCCCGTCCGGGGGCGTCCGTCTGGACGCTTCGCTACGACAAGCTGGTGCACTCCATCATCAAATCACTTGAGCCTATGAAAGAAGAACTTCACAAAAAGACCAGAGCGTTCCTTTGCCTTGACTGTGGGAAGTGTACCGCCATCTGCCCCATTTCCAGAGTTAACCAGGGCTATTCTCCGAGAAGGCTTCTGACCAAGGCGTTAACCGGGTCTAATGAGAACCTGCTTTCAGATAAAACCATCTGGACCTGTCTCACCTGTATGCAATGCCAGGAGAAATGTCCTTCAGACATCGATTACATCCAGTTTACCCGACTGATCAGATTCGATGCCAAAGGAGATGGTCAGGAAGCTGCGTGCTCTCACGGCGGGGTATTGCAGTCATTGATGAAGATCATGACCGCGCCGGAGCTGAAGCAAAACAGGCTGGGATGGATAACGCCGGATTTGAAAACTTCGGAGAAGTCCGAATATCTTTATTTTGTGGGATGCACCCCCTATTTTGACGTTTTCTTCGCAGATATCAAGGCAAATTCCCTGGAGTCGGCCAGATCCACTCTCAAGATATTGAACTTCCTGGGCATCGAGCCGCAGGTTTTGCCCAACGAGAGATGCTGCGGACACGATCTTCTGTGGATGGGAGACTTAGAGAATTTCAAGAGACTGGCGGAGCACAATCTGAAACTGATAAAAGAATCCGGAGCGAAGAAGATCGTAACCTCATGCGCGGAGGGGTTGGCGACTCTGAAAGTGGATTATCCCGAGATGTTCGGAGCTCAGGATTACGAGGTGCTGCATATATCCGAGTTGATTGCGGAGTCGATTTCGGATAATGCGTCTAAGCTGAAGAAGTTAGGGAAGAAGGTCACCTATCAGGACCCGTGTAGATTAGGACGGTTCTGCGGCATATTCGACGCGCCAAGACAGGTGATCGAGGCTTGCGGAGCAGAACTTGTGGAAATGCGAAAGAACAGAAGGAATGCTATCTGCTGTGGAACCTCTTCCTGGGCTAATTGTGATGCGTATTCGAGAATGATTCAAGCTAATAGATTGAAGGAAGCAAAAGATACCGGGGCGGAAGTTTTGATCACTGCTTGCCCCAAATGCCAGATTCATTTTTCGTGCACTCAGAATGCTGAAGGATATCCGGAGGAGAACAAGATAGAGATTGTTAATTTGACTACCTTGTTTGCTGAGGCTATACCGAAGAGCTAATGCCGGATAGATCTCCAGCCCATGGCTGGCAGGCATATCCGACCTGCGAACTGAAAAGAGATTGACCATGCACATAACTTCGCGTACCATGCTCGCCCCCCTGACCTTTCCAGCAGTTGTGGTTGGGATATGTTGGCTCGTATTAGTTGGTGACGGCATGGCCACGCCCCCTGCGGTGGGGTCCGAGCCGTCCGAGCGCACGGCACAGAGGAGCGACATCATTGCGGTGTGTGTTGCCGAATCGGTCTATGGGGAGCCGCCTTTTACTCATCAGAATCCGCCAGACATGGTAGTTTTCAGGGTGGAGAAGGCCATCAAAGGATGCACCGATGGAAATGTTCTCAGAGTGCCTGAGTGGTTCAGCAAAGCGGCACCTATGAGCCTGCTGGTGCAGATGCAGAGCACAGATCCGGATCATAAGAAGTTGACGGAGGAATGGAACGAGGCGCCGGTGGTGATTCCACAGGAGGGAAAACTAACTCTCCTTTTTCTGAGGCGATCCGACGGAGATACCCTCAGACAGTACCTCGGCGGCTACGGCGAGCCACTCTTCTTCGAGAGCCCATCAGAAGACCTAATACTCCGCACCACAGGTCTGGCTTCGTTCGAACTGGATATTAGCCTCACCAGTGAAAGTTTTCCTCAATCTTCGCCCATTGTCGTTCGAGGAACTTTGAGGAACGTGTCGCAAAGCCAGCGGACACTGGATCCAAAGAATATTAGCATTGGACACTACATTGGTCCAACACCACGTGTCGGTCGCTCCAGGGTCACGGACACGGAAGATGAGCGCACGCCGCCCGCGATAACCCTGGAACCAGGGGAAAGCCGAGAATTTGAGTGGGACTTGCGTGCCTTTATGGGCATTTCTCGTCTTATCCCGGGTCTTTACAAAGTGGGCCTTTCGGCGCCTGCCAGATTCACCATGCCCTTTCAACGTAGGCTCCTTCGTTTTTATGTCGAAGGTGAACTGACCTTTGAGGACGCGGTTGTCTCATGCCCGGTGATTTGGTCTGCAACCGTACGAAAGATCACCAAGCTTGAAGATGGAACGGTTAAGGTGCGCTTTGACGAGCCCGAATACATCAAAAACGAGCGGAGTTCGGTCTATTACCGGTCCGGTAGGGTCATCTTCACCTGGCCGCAAGACTGCTCCCCCTTTCCTCAGGAGGGAGATTCGGTTATAGTCTACCTTGGGGGGTCCGGCCGTTTCCCTGACATTCAGTACGGTGCGAAGACAACGCAGCAGCTTATGGATACGACAAGAGCTATACTCGCGCGAGTTTTACCTGATTGACCACATTGGTGAAAGGAGAAGAATAAAATGGATTCCTCTGACAAGCAGAAGATAGTCGAGATCATGAAGAAGGCGAGCAATTTCTCCTTCTTCGCCACCTGTGACAGCGGGCAGCCGAGAGTGCGGCCGATCTCCTCGATGGTTGAAGACGATATGTCGGTATGGATAGCTACCTCTGCCGCCTCCAGAAAGGTACAACAGATAAAGACGAACCCGAGGGTGAGCTTGGCCTTCGTTCAGCAGCCGCAGGGTGAGAAAGCTGCCACCATAATCGGCGAGGCGGAGATCGTCGAAAACATGGAGCAGAAAAAGCGAGTCTGGGGACTGGCCGCTTACGATCCCTCGCAGTTCTGGCCTGACGGCCCGGAGACGAAAGACTATTGCGTCTTGAAGATCAACATCAAGAAAGTGGAGTGGTGGGAAGACATGGCGGTCGGGATGAAAACGTATGAACCATAGATGAAATGGATTCTCTGATTTGACTGATCTATGCATGAAAGCTTAGGAGGTGAATGTGGCGGCTGACAAGAAGAAGACAGGAAAGGAAAACGAGCTGAGGATCGGGGTGTTTGTCTGCGAATGCGGGTTGAACATCGCCGGGTCACTAGACTGCGAAAAGGTGCGTGAGTACGCAGAGACGCTGCCGGACGTGGCGGTGTCGGTTCTGAACAAGTATACCTGCGCGGACCCCGGACAGAACGAGATCAAGAAATACATCAAGGAGAACAACCTGAATCGGGTGGTGGTGGCGTCCTGCTCACCGCTTATGCATGAGCCTACCTTCCGTGCCTGCGTGGCCGACGTGGGATTGAACCCCTACCTTATGGAAATGGTGAACCTAAGAGAACACTGCAGTTGGGTGCACTTGCACGACCGCGAGGCGGCCACGAAAAAGGCCAAGGACATGGTGAAGGTGGGTGTGGCCAGAGCCAGGAAGCTGGAGCCGCAGATAGAGAAAACAGTCCCGGTCACCAGGGCTGCCCTGGTCATCGGCGGCGGCGTGGCCGGCATGCAGGCCTCTCTGGACATGGCAGACTCCGGAATTCCGGTTTACCTGGTGGAGAAGGATCCATCCATAGGCGGCATCATGGCCGCGCTGGACAAGACCTATCCCACCATGGACTGCTCCATATGAATTCTGGGCCCGAAGATGATGGATGTCGGTCGACATCCCAACATAACGCTTTTGACTTACTCCGAGGTTGAAGAGGTTTCAGGATACGTAGGGAATTTCAAAGTCAAGATCAGAAAGAAGGCCAGGTACGTGGATGAGAAGGAGTGTAATGCCTGTGCCGAATGTGCCAAGATCTGTCCGGTGGCGGTGCCGGATGAGTTTCAGCAGGGTTTTTCCTCACGAAAGGCCATCTATATGCAGCTTCCCCAGGCCGTTCCCTCATCTTACCTGATAGACATGGAGGACTGCCTGGGAAACAACCCCATCGCCTGCGGAAAGTGCCTGGAGGTATGCGAGAAGAAGTGCATCAACTACGATGATGAAGATACGTTCGTAGACATTGAGGTCGGTGCCATAATTGTCGCGACGGGCATCGATGTCTACGATCCCACCGAGTTGGATGAATACGGTTACCGCAGCTACGAGAACGTGATCACCTCCATGGAGTTCGAGCGCTTGATCTGTGCCGGTGGCCCCACGGACGGACACTTCATTCGTCCCACCGATCAGAAAACGCCCAGGACCATCGGATTCATTCAATGCGTGGGTTCCCGATCGACAAAAAGGGGGAATCCCTATTGCTCCAACGTCTGCTGCATGAACACCATAAAGGACACGGTGCTCTTGAAGGATCATTATCGCGATATTGAATGCAAGGTCTTCTACATGGATATTCGGGCCTTTGGCAAGGCCTTCGAGGATCTATTCAGAAGAAGCAAGGAGGGAGGAGTTAAGTACATAAGGGGTCTGCCCGGCGAGGTGGTGGAGGACCCCGATACAAAGAATTTGACGGTCACCGTTGAGAATACCACTACCGGTGAGGTGGAGGAGCACGAACTGGATATGCTGGTACTATCCGTGGGCGTTTTGCCCCGGCAGGACGGAGCCAGCATTCAGAAGCTTCTGACCCTCTCCCGCACTGCGGATGGATTCTTCATGGAATCCCACCCCAAGCTCAAGCCGGTGGACGCTCCCACCAAAGGGGTTTTCTTTGCGGGCTGTGCTGAGTTCCCCAAGGACGTCAAGGACAGCGTTACTCAGGCCGGCGCTGCGGCCGCCAGGGCCGAGATCATCTTAAACGCAGATCGAATCAAGGTGGAGGCGATAACCTCCATCGTAGACAAAGACCTGTGTACCGCCTGCGAGATCTGCTACCGGGCCTGTCCCTATAAGTGCATCGAGGTGGATCGGGAGAGCAAAACCCCTGCCCAGATCATCGACGCTGCCTGCGCCGGTTGCGGTACCTGCGGGGCCGAATGTCCCTTTGGCGCGGTCACCATGCGGCACTTTACCGACGATCAGATCACAGCCCAGATAGAGGCCATCTTTGACGAGGACAACATGGAGAAAACAGTAGTGTTTGCCTGCAACTGGTGCTCTTATGGGGGCGCGGACTTTGCCGGCGTGTCCCGTCTTCAGTATCCTCCCAATCAGAGAATCATCCGAACCATGTGCTCCGGCAGGGTGGATGAGGAGTTCGTGCTGTATGCCTTCAAGCTGGGAGCACCCATAGTCTTGGTCTCCGGATGCCACTTTGCTGACTGCCACTACATCGACGCCAACCGCTGGACCCAGAAGCGGGTGGAGAAGCTGTGGGATAAGTTGGAGCGAATGGGCGTAAGGCCAGAAAGGCTTCAGTTGGAGTGGATCAGCGCGGCAGAAGGACAGAAGTTCGCCAAGGTGATGAGGGAGATGGAGGAGATGAGAAAGAAGGTCACCAAGGAGGAAGTTGAATTCACCAAGAACGCGCTGAAAGATCTCAAATTCAAAAAGGAAAAAAGAATTGCCAAGCTGGCAGCGGACAAAGCGAAGATGGAGAAGGCAGCAGCAACGTAGGCGGAGAATTTAAAATTAAAAAAGCAAAATTAAAAGTTGCAGTTCAAAATTCAAAATTGTCTGATTTTCTCGGTTTTCTAATTTTGAATTTTGAATTGTCCGCAGGATCCAAATTCGGATAATTTTGCATTTTTCATTTTGATTTTTGCATTGGAGAATCGATGGCGCAAGAAGCGGATTTCAAGTGTTTAAGATGCGGGCACCAGTTCAAGCTGCCCTTTGATCCCAAAGGGCCTATGGTCGAACGGGCCTGCCCCAAATGCCTGTCAAACAGCGTGAGAAGGATGAAAGAGGAGAAGAAGAAGTAGATTCCGCGCTGAACGGACAGGTTCAACCCTACTTTGATTTCTTCAAGTATTGGAGCCTTTGGCTTTAACCAGCCAAAGGCTTTTTGCTTTTTGGGGAGCTTTTGATTGATTTCAAACGCCGGTTGGAGTATATTGGAAAGCGTATCCGACGTCCAAACATGTGCGATGAGAACAATGGGCGCTGTCCAACTCTGACGTGGATATTCTGCGGAGGTGTGTTTAATGGATTCCAAGAAAACGCATATCATAGAGACTATCTCGTTCATGGGCAAGTTATCAGACGTTTACCTGTTTCTTGACTACGCAATGAATGCGATGGATGAACCTGTAGTGAAAAACAAGTTGCTCAGCAAATGGATTGACGGCACTCTCAATTTGATCAGAGATGAGAGGTTTGTAAATAAGGCTTTCCTTGCCAAGAAGGGATTTCAGGCATTTGCTCAGCAAGCTGAAGAAGCGATCAAGGAGTCATATGTTAGAAAATTCGGTGACTCAGGCAAAACGGTTCTAAACTTGAGCTTGGTGATGATGTGCACGGTAATGGAGCTTTTTTTCGAACACGTCTTTGTTGTGATATTGAAAGCTAACTCTCAGACGTTGCTTGGCCTTTCAAAAGACAAAAGTATCACTCTGGAACAGTTCTTGAAGCACGTAACCCATGAGGACGTATTGGATGAATTCATTCACAAATCCATTGACCGTATAACCAGGGAAGGAGTAAAAGAAATCTTCAAGGCCCTTGACAATATTGGAATAAAGACAAATGAAGTATTCTCGTGGAGTGACTTCACAGAAGATGTGCAACTTCAGTTTGCTGATTGGAATGACGAGAAGCTCTTTGAGATATTTAATGAAAGGCATTCTGTTGTTCACGACAATGCGATGCCTCTCCAATCAGTCGAGCAATTGCTGTTGCGGCAAGAATTCTTCACAAAGATCATTCTGAATCTCAGCATTAAGACCTGGCATAAGTTTTACAAGTATGGAGTTATCCTAGAGCATCATGAGCTAGTAAGGAGGCAGATAAGAGCCTCAGGTGGAGACCCAACAAGCTATCCACCTCCACCTAAGTAGGCAAATGCTTGGTGACGCGGGTGCGCGTGTGCTCGGATGCCCCATAGCTCTGCCGCGGGCCGCCCGTCCTGAATTATAAACTAATTATATGTGATAAGTTGCGATAAATGTCCTCTTCGTTAAAAACGTTACTGCTTCTCTTCTTAATCATCACCTATGAACCGGTCAGCGCATGCACCTTTTCCCGAAGCTTGCCTGTGGCTTTCGATTCCACTGATGTGATGTTTATTGGAACGCTGAAGGATTACGTTGGTCCCTTAGAATCAAAGAAAATGGTGAATCCTGTGTTTGGCATTGCTGTTGAGTTGACTGAATCGGTTCATTTTCCAGATAGTGAAGGGATTTATGAGATATTCCCGCTCGCTACTGGAAGCGATTGCAGTCCAATGTCGTACACCTTAGAAGAACTTATGGTTTACTACCCAATAGGGTCAACGCTTCGTATCATTGGGAAACCACTGTCAGCGGTTGATCCAAGCATTGAGACGGACGCCGGGGGTAAACCAAGGATTGTAGCGTGGAGTCTTATAGGGTTGCATTCAGTTCGTGTTAAATATGATCATCCTTTTTTTGACGAAAAGGAATCGTTCGATTACAGGGATTTTGGAAATATGCAAGTTCTTTTCCTGGACGAAATTTCGGATTTACCGTGGCCAGAAAGAAACCTGATGTCTTGGGCATTCAATGAGTTAGTCTATTGGGCACTGTTGAAAGATCTATTAGAATTAGAAACAAGAACGAACGACGAAGGTCGGTTCGAGATCCTTTCTAGATTGGTGTATTTCAGATACAGAGAAGAGAGCTTCAAAAAGCTTGTGGACAGGCATATAGAAACTCTGGAAATCAAAGCTAAGCTCTGGGACGAGTTTGAAGAAAAAACGATAGAATTATCGCATAAGGAGCTGCAATGCTTTCAAGAAGACAGAGGAACAGGTGTTGCCAGTTCCATGTTCGGCACCTATATCAATAAGGGCGAATTCATATTCTATCCCTATTATGAGTACTATTATGATCAAGACGCAGAGTACAAACCTGCGGAATTGGGTTTTGGCGTGGATCGAGATTTTCGAGGTCGCTATCGAGCTCATGAAGGTTTGATATTCTTGGGATACGGAATCACAGAGGATCTCGCTATTGAGCTTGAAGCTGCGGTTATCACCGCAAAACAGTACAAATCGGAAGATGATACATCAAGTATGCCTGATGAATTGGAGGAATCTGGTTTGGGTGACGTGGAATCTCAACTTCGCTGGCGATGGTCCAAGGAAACTGTGAACCGTCCTGAATTCTTTAGCTATTTCGAAACAGTTTTCCCTCTACAGAAATCCAAAAAGCTAATCGGAACTCAACATTGGGAATTCGTGTTGGGGAGTGGCATGATCAAGGGTTTTCAATGGGGGACACTGACATTCCGACTAGCGGCTGAGTTTTCAGGGGAGGAGAACAAGCTAGAGTCAGGTGAATATGCACTCGAATATCTGAAGCGAGTTTCAAGGTTTTTCAGGTTCTTTATTGCCGTTGAAGGAACCGAGGATGAGGTGGAGCTTATCACTGATTTGCAGCTTCATGTGCTTGAGAATGCTTTCATTCGAATCAGTAATGCTTTCGGTGTTACATCCAAAGCCACTGACTATGCACCGGAAGTGGGGATATTGTTTCATTTCTAATAATCATCAAATAAGATGAAAGGAGGAGGAAAATGAAAAGCTCACTGATTCGCTTCTCCGTTTTTACATCGATCTTCCTGCTGTGTCTTGTTTTCAGCTGTGAGCAGCAAGCGGAGGAGATGAAAGTCGAAGAGAAGGCCGAGGCCGACCTCGAGTTGAATGAAATCCCCAAGGTGGTAATGGATGCCCTGAAGGCCAGGTTCCCCGACGCAGAAATCCATGAGTGGACCAAGGAGAAAGAAGGTGATATAGTCGTCTACGACATCGAATTCAAACAACAGGACCGGAAGTTCGAGGCTGACATCAAGGAGGACGGGGCGATTCACAACTGGGAGAAAGAGATCCCGGCTGAGGACCTGCCTGAGGCCGCCATGAAGGCGGTGGAGACGAAGTACCCTAAGGCCACCATCCAGGAGATTATGGAGATTACTGCGGTTAATGATGGGAAGGAGGCTCTGGAAGGTTACGAAGTCGTTCTCGAAACCGCTGACCAGAAGGAAGTCGAAGTCACCGTGGCACCCGACGGCGGAATATTGGAAGACTCCGGGGAAGAGGAATGATGCCTGGTGCCCCGCTGCTTACGGTGGGAGAGGGGAAGGGCCGAAAGATGACGATCAAGGAGCAAGTCAGCGCCATCGGCAGCGCGTTCGTGCGTGGCCTCAGGCGCATTCTGGGAAACAAGCTGTATGGTTTATACATCTATGGCGCCGCGGCATTTCCCGACGATGTACCCACGGGAGACATCGACTTCCATGTAATCCTGACTGACCCACTTACGGACGACGAGAGGTCGCACCTCTACGAACTCCATGACTCCCTTGCCCGCGACTTCCCGCCTCTCGGCGTGGATATGGACGGATACTACATTCTCCTGGCAGATGCCTGGTTTGCTTCGCCCCCGCAGAGTCAGATGTGGCAAAGAGCAACCGACAAATCCTGGGCTCTTTACCGCCAGCATGTGCGTGCGGGACGGGTTATCGTTCTTCACGGACCGGACCCCAAGGAGATCTATCCCCCGGCCACCTGGCCGGAGATCGAGCAAGCGCTGGAGGAGGAGCTTAAGTACGTTGAGGATCATCTTGATCAATATCCACACTACTGCATCCTTCAGCTCTGCCGCTTGATCTACAGCCACGAAACCAGGAAGGTTGTCGTCTCGAAGGCCCAAGCATCCGACTGGGCCGGCGATGCTTTCCCGAAGTGGAAGCGGCAAATCGAACTGGCAAGGAAATCGTACGCCCGCCAGGCGACGCCAGAGGATAGGGAGTTTATGCTGACGGAGATCAGAGCGTTCCTCGAGTTCGCGCGTACGCAGATTGAGAATGCACGTCAAAGAGGGCACCAACAAGGCGGTGCAGAGGAAGCGGACAAGCCGCGCCGCTGAGGTTTGTCGTTAGACAGAGTAGCATTGGCGGGATTCGAAGATAGGAAGAGTGAGAGAGGAGCAGACGATTGGTGATTGCCGTACTTGCCGTTGCCGCCTTCCCGCCGGGGTGCCCCACAGCTCTGTTGTGGGCCACCGGCCAACTTCAACTGTCTACTATCGCGGGGGATGGCAGTCCGATAATGTTCCGTGCTTCATGAGGTTTGCAGATTTCTCTTTCAACGCTTCCCGCCAACTTTACCAACCGTTCAACCAGCATCAAGTTAGTTGCCAGTTTTTCCTTCTTGGTATCCATGAATAAATTGTCTTCCAATCCCACGCGCACATGCCCACCCATGGTGATGGCCATGGAGTTGACATAGAATTGGAATTTGCCTATACCGGCGGCTGCCCATGTGGCGTTGGGAGGCAAAGACGTTGTCAAAGTCGAAAGATGAAAAGGCGTAG